>NZ_JBFBGR010000003.1:0-327847 GCF_040684755.1 Streptomyces sp. NPDC089799
CAACCATATTTAATCGTCGGTGTCCGGTTTTTCAGTCGTGAGCTACCCCCACCCCCCCCCCCCCCATTAGCCCCCCTACCCCGGCCCCGCGGGTGCCGGGACGGCTCAGCAGCCGCCGCAGTTGTAGTAGAGGACGTCCCAGTGGTTGCCCTCGTCGGCGTAGACGTTGCCCGCCCCGGACTTCCACATCGGTGCGCCGTCGCCGCGCACTCCGGCGTAGGCGAAGGTGTTCTTGACGTAGTTGGTCAGGCAGGTGGTCCTGGCGAAGTCGAGCTTGTAGCCGTTCCAGTGCGAGTAGGTGCCGCTCGCGTGACCGGTCTCGGTGCCCCCGGTGATGTTGAGGGCGCATCCGCTCGCGCGCCGCAGGGTCTGGGCGCCCTGCGCCGTGGCCAGGTTGAGCTGCTCGAAGGAGGTGCACGTCGGATTGTTCCGGTCGGAGCAGTTCCCCGAGGAGGACCAGGTGATCCCGGCCTGCCGGAACATGGACGTGGCGGTGGCGTGACTGATCCTGGTGGCGGCTCGCGCCTCGGTCGCGACGGTCAGCACCCCGAAGCCGGGGGCGAACAGCGCGCCGAGGACCAGGAGCAGGGCGGTGACGAGGGAACGGGTCTTCACTTGGGGCGCCTCCTGCGGACGTGACGGAGTCTGTCGGGCATCGGGGCACAGCGATGGTGCCCGACCCCCCGGCGCACCCGCCAGAGGGCGGCGGCGGGCGGCCGGCGGCCCGTCGGAACACCGCGGAACGTGACGCCGACGCCCGGCGGACGATTCCGCTTCGTGGTTCCCTCCGGAATCCGTGACAAGCGTCACGCGCGATTCCGGCGGAATGCGGGGCCGGGTCCGGGGCCACGCCAACGCAATATCGAGATTTGTCTGGTTTGACCTCGACATTCCCGTTGTCCGCCGGAATGCGCACTCCACCCCTGGTGCCGCATCTCAGCATCCGGGCAGTTCAGGAAGGGTTCTGATCGGCTGTCATCGCCCTTCTGCAGGCGGTCCGGAGGGCGGGGTGCATGTCCGTCCGCGCATTTCAAGCTCGGTTTCAACAAGTTTTCCGGCGGTGACGGCGGTGACTTGCGACGGCGCGGCGGGGCTTCTAAGAATGGCCGCCCGCCCTGCGCCCCGGGAGCTCGGGGGCCGGGAGCTTTGCGAACAGCGAGTGAGGTCACGCATGACGAAGCACCGCAAGAGCACGCATTACAGGAAAATATCGATAGCCGCCCTCGCCGTGGGCATCGTGGGCGTCCCCACGGCCGCGATGGCGTGTCTGAACACGCAGGACTCCGGTTCCGGAAAGGGCACGCACCAGGCCCAAGCGGAGCGGCAGGCCGCCCCCGTCGCGATCCGGTCCACCCCGTCCTGGACCCCCGGCGGCCAGGAGCGCACCGCCGACGGCGGCCACGCCGGCCGCTCCCGGACCCCGGTGACCAAGTCGCCGCGCCCCACCTCCACCCCGCCGGTGGCGACGACCGCCCCGAAGCCGTCCGCGAAGCCCACGAAGAAGCCGACGCGGAAGCCCACGGCCCCGGCTCCCACCCCGACGCCCACCAAGCCGACCGCCACCGCCCCCGCGCCGGTCACCGGCCCGGTCGCCGAGGTCGTCGCGCTGGTCAACAAGGAGCGCGCCAAGGTCGGTTGCCCGTCCCTCGCCGTGAACGCGAAGCTGATGACGGCCGCCCAGAACCACAGCAAGGACATGGCCGCCCACGGGAACATGTCGCACACCGGCTCAGACGGATCCGACCCCGGCACCCGCATTACCCGCGCCGGCTACCTGTGGAGCACCTACGGCGAGAACGTCGCCTACGGCTACGCCACGCCCCAGCAGGTCATGACCGGCTGGATGAACAGCCCCGGCCACCGCCAGAACATCCTCAACTGCTCCTTCAAGGAGATCGGCGTCGGCCTCGCCCAGCCGAACAGCTACTGGACCCAGGACTTCGGCGCGTCCCGCTGACGCCCACCCCGTCCCGCCCCGCGGCCACCCCGGGCCCGCCCCACGGCCACCCCGGGCCCGGCCCGCGCGCGCCGCGGCCCGCGCCCCTCGTGTGAAGAACGCACGCCTCGCGCACAGACCCGCACAGATCCTTTCGAATTCCGCCCGCCGACCCCTCCGACCGCATCTACTGGGGGCAGGCGGGGCACCGTCCCGCCTCCGAGGGAAGGTGTCGCATGGGTGGGTCGAGTGGGTTCGCATCGCTGGTGTCGCAGGTCGAGGGCGTGGTCCTGCTGCCCGGTCAGGAGGGTTTCGAGGAGGAACGGGCGGGTTTCCAGCGTGCGCTGGTGCACCGGCCGGACGTGATCGTGGGAGCGGCGTCGGCCCGGGACGTGGCCACGGCGGTGGCGTTCGCGGCCGGCCGGGGCCTGCCCGTGGCGGTCCAGGCCACCGGACACGGCCTGTCCGTCGCGATGGACGAAGGCGTGCTGGTCTCCACCCGCCGCATGGACGGGATACGCGTCGACGCGGCGGCCCGCACCGTCCGGCTGGAGGCCGGAGTGCGCTGGGAGCAGGTGACCGCCGAGACGGCCCGGCACGGCCTGGCCCCGCTCAGCGGCTCGGCACCGCACGTCGGCGCCGTCTCCTACGTGCTCGGCGGCGGTATGCCCCTCCTCGGTCGCACCTACGGGTACGCCGCCGACCACGTGCGGAGCATCGAAGTGGTCACCGCCGACGCACGGATGCGGCAGGTCACCCCCGAACGCGACCCCGACCTCTTCTGGGCCCTCCTCGGCGGCCGGGACAACTTCGGCATCGTCACCGCCCTGGAGATCGCGCTCGTGCCCCAGGGCCGCATCCACGGCGGCGGCCTCTACTTCGACGCACCGCACGCCGGGGACGTCCTCGACGCCTGGCGCCGCTGGACGGCCACCGTCCCCGACGCCATGAACTCCTCCCTCGCCCTGATGCCGGTGCCGGACTCGCCGGCCGTCCCGGAGCCCCTGCGCGGCCGGTACGTCGCCCACGTCCGCATCGCCCACACGGGGAGCGCGGAGGAGTGCGAAGCCCTGCTCGCTCCGCTGCGCGCGGTCGCCCCCCGGCTGCTGGACACCGTCGCGGAGATGCCGTACTCCGAGAGCGGGTCCATCCACCACGACCGGAAGGAGCCCGTGGCGTTCGTCTCCGACGACGCCATGCTGAGCGAGCTCACCGCAGCCGACGTACGGACCGTCCTGGACACGGCCGGCCCCGGCTCGCCCGTCCCGTGCATCCTCGAACTGCGCCATCTCGGCGGCGCGCTGGCGCACCGCAAGGGGTCTCCGAACGCGGTCGGCCACCGCGATGCGCAGTACATGCTGTTCGCGCTCTCGCCGCTGGTCGGCCCCTTCACCCCCGAGAAGATCCGGCCGGTGCACCGGGCGCTCTTCGACGGCCTGGCGCCGCGCACGCTCGGGCGGTTCCTGAACTTCATGGGCTGCGGCGAGAACGCCGGCCCGGAGCAGGTGCGTTCGGCGTACGACGCCGACGACCACGCCCGCCTGGTCCGCCTCAAGGCGGTGCACGACCCGTCCAACACCTTCCGGGTCAACTACAACGTGGAGCCGGGCGCCTCCTGAACCCGTCACCGGCCGGCGACCGCCCGCCACGGCTCCCGCCCCTCCCCCGGGACCGCCGCGGCGGGCGGTCGCCCTCCCTCCCCGCTTCCCCGCCCCCCGTCCTCCCGGCGCCGGGAGGACGGGGGCGGTCGAGGAGCGGGTGTCAGTGCCCCGTGCCAGGCTGAGGTCACACGAGGTCTGCGAAAGGACACTTCCATGATCACCACCGACTTCGTTCCCGGTTCGCCCTGCTGGATCGACCTCGGTGCGCCCGACGTCCCGGCCGCCGCGGCCTTCTACGGCGCCGTCCTCGGCTGGGACTACGAGTCCATGGGCGAGGGGGAGGACATGGAAGGCGGGATGTTCCGCAAGGACGGCAAGATCGTCGCCGGACTCGGCAAGCTGACCGAGGAGGGCGCGCGCCCGGCCTGGATGATCTACTACAGCGTCGCCGACGCCGATGCCACGACCCGGGCGGTCGAGCAGGCCGGCGGCGCGGTGCGGGTGCCTCCGACGGACCTCGACGAATGGGGCCGGATGGCCCAGTACACCGACCCGCTGGGCGGGGAATTCGCCGTCTGGCAGCCGGGGACGAGCGCGGGGGTGGAGCTGGTGGACGATCCGGGCTCACTGTCCTGGACGGAGCTGTACACCACCGACGCGGCGGCCGCCAAGGAGTTCTACGGCGGTGTCCTCGGTTGGCAGTACGGCGACATGGGGCTGCCCGGCGGCGGGGGCACGTACTCCCTCATCACCCCGGCCGGGCTCCCCGAGGACCGCATGCACGGCGGCCTGATGGAGCTGGCCGCGGAGCACCTCACCCTGACCAAGGGCCGGCCGTACTGGCACCCGGTGTTCGCCGTGGCCGACTGCGACACGGCGGTCGCCAAGGTCACGGAGAACGGGGGCTCGGTCCAGATGGGCCCCCAGGACATGGAGGGAGTCGGCCGCCTGGCGATCTGCCTCGACCCGGCGAACGCGGACTTCGTGGTGCTGGCCCCCGCCTCCGGAAGCTGAGGGCCGCTCCCGGCCGCGGCTTGCGCCGATCGGGGGAACGGGCGGTGCGCCGGGCGTCCGGCACGGCCGACGGTGGCGCAGGGTCGTCCCCGGTGCCGCTGTCCCGCGGCCCCGTCGGTCGTGGGATGGGAGACGCTCGTGGGCGGGTTCGGCAGGATCGTGGTGGCGGGCGCGGTGGCCGGCATGTCGGCGGTCGCCTTCGCCGGGAGCGCGACGGCGACGTCCTACGCGAACGGCCTGGTCGTGAGTTCCTCGGGGGTGAAGGTCCGCGCCCACGCGAGCACGTCCGCCCGGGTGGTCGGCACGCTGGACCCGTGGAAGGAGGTCCGGCTGTCCTGCCAGGCCAACGGCCAGTGGGTGGAGGGCAACAACCTCTGGTACCGGCTGCACGGAAAGTCCGGCTGGGTGTCGGCACGGTTCGTGCACAACTACACCGTCGTGCCGTGGTGTTGAGGGCGCACGGTGCGACGCACGCCGGTTGATCACCGGTCTGGTCTCCCCGCCGTGGCCGCGTGAAGATGCCACCATGACCGATACCCCAGACACCCCGGCCACCCCGGCCACCCCGAACACCCCGGCGGACACCGGCTCCGCCGCCCCTGCCGCCCCCGCGGTCCGTGTCGAGCGGGACGGCCCCGTGACGACGGTCGTGTTGTCGCGGCCCGCCGCCCGCAATGCCGTGGACGGCCCCATGGCCCGGCAGCTGGCGGACGCCTTCCGGGAGTTCGAGGCGGACGCCGGAGCGTCGGTCGCGGTGCTGTGGGGCGAGGGCGGCACCTTCTGCGCGGGCGCCGACCTCAAGGCCATCGGCACCGGGCGCGGGAACCGCATCGAGCCCGACGGCGACGGCCCGATGGGGCCGACCCGGCTGAGCCTGACCAAGCCGGTGATCGCCGCGGTGGCCGGCCACGCCGTGGCCGGCGGACTGGAACTGGCCCTCTGGTGCGACCTGCGGGTGGTCGAGGAGGACGCGGTCTTCGGGGTCTTCTGCCGCCGCTGGGGAGTGCCGCTGATCGACGGCGGCACGGTCCGGCTGCCCCGGCTGATCGGCGAGAGCCGGGCCATGGACCTGATCCTGACGGGCCGCCCGGTCCCGGCCGCCGAGGCCCATGCCATCGGGCTCGCCAACCGTCTCGTACCGCCGGGACGGTCCCGGGACGCCGCCGAGCAACTCGCGCGCGAGATCGCCGCGTTCCCCCAGCTCTGCCTCCGGCACGACCGCCTGTCCGTACGGGAGCAGCACGGCCTGCCAGAGCCCGGGGCGCTGGCCGCCGAGCTCCGGCACGGCATGGTTCCGCTCTCGGCCGGAGAGACGCTCTCCGGTGCCGCGCGGTTCTCCTCCGGGGCCGGCCGGCACGGTTCCTTCACCGACTGAGGGCCCGGCCACGGCCCGGCCACGGGCCGCCGGCCCATCACACCTGCCACCGGCGGAAGTTCGGCATAACGAGCGGTTGGTTGCGGATTGGACCTTCGCCCGTTCCTCGTATAGAACACTGCATCGATCGATCGATCATGATCGCGACAAACCTTGTACGGGGGATCTTCCGCATGCGCTCCAACCAGCACGTATTCGGCACGCTCGCACTCGTCCTGGCGGTCGGAGGCGGTCTGACCGCCTGCGGCCCCACGGACGACAAGGCGGGTGGCGCCGCGCCGGCCGCCTCCGCGTCGGCGAGCTCCGATCCGTCCGCCTCGACGTCCGCCCAGCCGTCGAAGGACCCGAAGGACGCGAAGCCCTCCAAGGGCGCCCAGGCGTCCAAGGGCACGGGGACCGGCGGGGCCGGTGACGACCTCGACGACCACGACTGCGGCGCACCGCCGAAGCTGCCCGCCGGCCAGAAGATCATCCAGGTGGGCCTGCACCGCGACATCAGCGCCATCGAGGCGTTCGACGCCCAGCCGAAGTGCACGCCGAACGACTGGATCTACCACGGCGAGGGCGACCCGAAGAGCTACAAGCTCCCGGCGGACGTCAAGGCCGAGCTCGCCGTCGGCCCGGGGCAGCACAAGAAGGTGACGCGCGAAGAGCTGTCGATGCACATCGACGCCTGCCTGCGCGAGGACTACTCGCGGGTCAAGCAGCCCTTCTCCTGCTACGGCAACATCTACGAGGTCACGCTCAACGCGAAGGGCGAGATCGCGACCATGCGCGAGCGCTGGTCCGTCTGATCCCCGTCCGACGGATCCGGGATCCGTCAGGCGGGCCGGGCCAGGACCTCCGCGAGCCGGTCGAGACCCCACTCCAGGTCGTCCTCCGTGATGACCAGGGGTGGGGCCAGCCTGATCGTGGATCCGTGGGTGTCCTTCACCAGCACCCCGTGTTCCAGCAGCCGCCGGGCGACCGCGCCGCCGCCCCCGTGGTGTGCGGGGACGTCGACCCCGGCCCACAGACCGCGGCCGCGGCTCGCCTCCACCAGCCCCGCGGTGGTCATCTCGTGCAGCCGGGCGTGCAGCCGGGCGCCGAGGTCCGCGGCGCGCTGCTGGAACTCTCCGGTGCGCAGCATGGCGATGACCTCCAGGGCGACGGCGCAGGCGAGGGGGTTGCCGCCGAAGGTGGAGCCATGCTGGCCCGGCCGCAGGACACCGAGCACCTCGCGCGAGGAGACCACGGCGGACACCGGGACCACACCTCCGCCGAGGGCCTTGCCGAGCAGGTACACGTCCGGGGTGACCCCCTCGTGTTCGCAGGCGAACGTACGGCCGGTGCGGCCCAGTCCGGACTGGATCTCGTCGGCGATCAGCAGGACGTTCCGGCGGGCGGTGAGCTCGCGCACGCGGGCCAGGTATCCCGGCGGCGGCACCAGTACTCCGGCCTCGCCCTGAACGGGTTCGATCAGCACGGCGACGGTGTCGTCGGTGAGGGCGGTCTCCAGGGCGGCGGCGTCCCCAAAGGGGACCGTGTCGAAGCCTGGGGTGAAGGGACCGAAGCCGTCCCTGGCCCCGGGGTCGGAGGAGAAGGACACGACGGTGGTGGTGCGGCCGTGGAAGTTTCCGGCGGCCACGACGATCCGGGCGGCGCCCGGTGCGACGCCCTTGACCTCGTAGCCCCACTTGCGCGCGACCTTGACGGCGGTCTCGACGGCTTCCGCGCCGGTGTTCATCGGGAGGACGGTCTCCATCCCGCACAGGTCCGCCAGCTGAGTGCAGAAATCGGCGAACCGGTCGTGGTGGAAGGCGCGCGAGGTGAGGGTGAGCCGGTCCAGCTGTGCCTTGGCCGCGGCGATCAGCCGGGGGTGCCCGTGACCGAAGTTGAGGGCCGAGTACCCGGCGAGCAGGTCCAGGTGGCGCCGTCCCTCGACGTCGGTGGTCCAGGCGCCCTCGGCGGAGGAGATGACCACGGGCAACGGGTGGTAGTTGCGGGCGCTGTGGGCCTCGGCGGCACGCACGGCCTCACCGGTCACTGAGGTGACGGGGGTGACGGCGGCAGTGGGAGTGGCGGTCATGGTGATGGCTCCGGTCGGTTGTGCGGTGCGCGACGGGCGGCGCGTGGTGTGCGGGGGCCGCGAGGCGCCGGGGGGCCGGGCTCGGGACGCGGTGGTCCGGTGATGCGGCGGTGCGGCGGTGCGGCGGTGCGGCGGTGCAGTGACGGGATCGATTGGCTGTTCGGCCAATGGCGTACCGGGCGGCGGTGCCGTCCGGGAAGGGGCGCGGGCAACCGTTTCCGGGTGGCGGCGGCCCCTGTTCCGAAGGCCGTCGGCCGCTCTTGCCTTCGGTCCGGCGGTGTCTCCGGCTCGTTATCCTGGCAAGGCTTCCAGGGGAGCGCCGCTGCCGATCGGCCGACGAAACGGGGCCCGCATTGTCCGATCTCACAACGCCCGGGGAGGGGTCCGCGCGGGCGGGCTCCGCCCCGATGGAGTCCGCCACCCTGGGCGGCGTACTCGACGGTGCCGGGCCCGCGGGCATCCGCCTGCTGACCGCCCCGGCCGGACTCGGCGTGCCCGTGCGGGGCACGGTCATCCACGATGCCGGGGACCGCATCTCGGAGGCCGCCGGCGGGCTCCTGCTGCTCGTCGGTGTCGAGCCGTCCGACCCCCGCGCGCTCTCCCTCCCGGCCCGTGCCGCCGCGCACGGCTGCACCGCCGTCGTGGTCAAGCGCCGCGGGCAGGACGTGGAGGCGTTCCTGCGCGAGTCCGACCGGCACGGTGTCGCGGTGCTCGCCGCCGAGGACGATCTGCCGTGGCGCAACGTCGACGCCGTACTGAGCTGCGCCCTCACCGGTTCCGGGACGGCCGCCGCGTTCGGGGCGGTGCCGGCCGGAGGGGAGCTGTACGCCCTCGCCGACCATCTGGCGGCGTCGGTGGGCGGCGCGGCCGTGGTGGAGGACCTGGCCAGGCGGGTCGTCGCGTACTCCACCGTCCCCGGTGTCCGCATCGACGCGCCCCGGGAGCGGGGCATCCTCCAGCGCCGCACCGAGGACCTGCCGGAACTGCCCGTGCAGCACCGGCAGTACCGGCAGGTGCTGGCCTCGCCGACGGTGGTGCGGTTCCCCGCGATCGGCGAGGAACTGCCCCGGGCCGCGGTGGCCGTGCGCGCCGGGACGCTGCCGCTGGGCACCCTGTGGGTGATCGAACCGGAGACCGGCATCACCGACGAGGGCGTGGCGGCACTGGCGGAGACCGCGCGGCTCGTCGCCCCGCACCTGTTGCGGCAGCTGAGTCTGCCGGAGGCCGAACGGCGGCTCCGCCGGGACGCCTTCCTCGCGCTGCTGGGCCCGGGAGGAGCACCGGAGGACGCCTGCGCGCTCCTCGGGGTCCGTACGGGGCTCCCGTTCCGGCTGCTCGGCTTCGCGCCGGCCGGGACCGGTGCCGGCCGGGAGGGGTTCCCGGCCGGTCCGGCCGCGCTGGCGACCGTCCTCGAACACACGGAGGCGGAACTGGTCCGGTACGGGGCGGCGCACCGGCCGGACGTCACCGTCGCGGCCACGGGCGGCGTGGTCTTCGCCCTCCTGCCGCACTCGGCGGAGGAGGGTGCCGGCCGGCGGTTCGCCGACGCCGCCCTGGCCGCCGTACGGCGCGCGGTGGAGCCGGGGGTCCGGGCGGCGCTCACCGGGCCGGGGCGTGACCCGGCCGCGTCGGCGGCGCTGCGCAGGGAGGCGGAGGCGATCCTGCGGGCGACGGCGGACGCGCCGGACGGGGCGCCGTCGGCGACGGTGGCGGAGGTCCGCCACCGGATCCTGCTCGACCGGCTGGGCGACGAGCTGGAACGCGACCCGTGGCTGCGGCTGCCGGGGGTCGACGGGCTGGTCGCCCACGACGCCGGTCACGGCACCCGCTACGGGGCCTCCGTCACGGCCTGGCTGGACGAGCTGGGCGACATCGCCACGGCCGCCGAGCGGCTGCGGGTCCACCCGAACACCCTCCGGCACCGGCTGCGACGGGTGCGCGAGCTGTTCGGCCTGGACCTCGACGCACCCGAAGTCCGACTCGCCGTCTGGCTGGAACTCAACCGGTCGACCCACCGCCCGCCCCGAACCTGAGCGGTCGCCCCCGGGTGTGGGCAGGCGTCCCGTGCTCACCCCCGGTGTGGGCAAACGTCCCGCAGGGCGATGGGGGTCCCCCTGTTCGAGCGAAGCCGAGAACTCGGGGGTGGGGATCCCCCCGGACGGAGTCTGGGGGAGGTGGGCACACCGGGACACCGCCGTCCGGCAATTGCACCCGCCCAGCCGAAGCCCCGCTCACGGGACACGGTGCACCACCGGAGCGCCGACCGGCACGCCCGGCAGACCCGGCCGCCCGGCCCCGGGCAACGCATCGTCCGCCACACACGCCGGTGCGGGTGACGGGCCTGCGCGGCGGGCTGCGTAGGCTCGCTCCCGGCGCCCCCGTCACCGAGGAGGAACCCATGCCCGCCGCCGGCGAAGACCTGCAGCAGCTGGACGCTGCCAGCGTCCTGAACGCGAAGACGACCCTCGTCCAGCTCCTCGCCCGTGCGGGGGTCTACTCCGGCGACGCGGAGGAGCTGATCAAGCTCGTCGAGGCCGGCGCGCTCGCCGTGGCACACGAAGAGATCGGCCGGAGCGAGGAACAGCCCCCGGAGGACAAGGGCGAGCTGTACGCCGCCGGCTGGCTCGACGGCGCCCAGGCCGCGGCCGACGAACTCGGCGGCCTCGCCGACCGGGCCCTGCGGGACGCGGTCGGCGAGGCCGCCCCGGCTGACGCCGCGGAGGCCCGTACCCCCGTCGGGAGGATGGAGGTGGAGCGCGCCAAGGTCGCGGTGACACCCATCCACCTCTCGTTCGCCGCGCTCTCCGACCTCGACCCGGAGGTCTCCGAGCAGGTGCTCAACGCCGTCCTCGGCACCTTGGGCGCGCGGCAGCGGGCGGCGTACGCCGGACGGCTGACACGGTTCGCCTCGACCCACCGCGCGCACCTGGAGCGGCTCTACGCGCAGTACGGACCCGGCAGCCCGACCGCGATCCACGGCCGCTACTCCCTCCTCCACTCCCCCACCGACATCGCGGTGCTGGAGCGTCTGCTCGTGGCTCCGTCGCCGCTGCGCGAGGAATGGGACGCGGCCGAACTGCCGCCCGCCTGGCTCGACGGCCTGACCACCGCCTGGGAAGCGACCGCCTGACCACGAGCCCGGGCCGGAGCCGCGGCCATGGCGCCGCGGCAGCTCAGGCAGCCCGTACGGCGGTGCGGGCCATCGGCGTCAGGGCGGCGTACTCCAGGGGTGCCGACGGGTCGACGGACACGTCGAGCGGGGCCGGCTCCGCGCCGGAGCGGACGAGGAGGTCGCCGACGGCGGCGATCATCGCCCCGTTGTCGGTGCACAGCGTCATCGACGGGACGCGCAGCTCGATGCCCGCCGAGGCGCAGCGCCTCTCCGCCAGCGCACGGACGCGGGAGTTGGCGGCCACTCCCCCGACCACGACGAGCGTCGTGACCTCGTACGCCTTGCAGGCCGCCAGGGCCTTGCGGGTCAGGACGTCGGCCACGGCCTCCTGGAGGGCGGCGGCCCCGTCGGCCACGGGCACTTCCGCGCCGCGCTGCCGGTGCTGCTCGACCCAGCGGGCTGCGGCCGTCTTCAGGCCGGAGAAGGAGAAGGCGTACGGGTCGTCGCCGGGCCGGGTGAGCGGGCGCGGGAAGGCCACGGCCTCGGGGTCGCCCCGGCGGGCCGCCGCGTCGATGGCGGGGCCGCCGGGATAGGGCAGGCCCAGGATCCGGGCGACCTTGTCGAAGCACTCCCCGGCCGCGTCGTCCAGGGTGTCGCCGAGGTGCAGGATCGGTTCGCGGACCAGGTCCCGGACGAGGAGGAGCGAAGTGTGTCCGCCGGAGACGATCAGCACCACGCAGGGGTCGGGCAGCGGTCCGTGTTCCAGGGTGTCGGCGGCGACGTGGCCGGCCAGGTGGTGGACCCCGTAGAGCGGGACCCCGGCCGCGAAGGCGAGGGACTTCGCACCGGCCAGCCCCACCTGGAGGGCCCCGGAGAGGCCCGGGCCGGTGGTGACGGCGACCGCGTCGAGCTGCCCGGCCCTCAGCCCGGCCTGGTGCAGGGCCTGCCTGACGACCGGGTTGAAGGAGTGCAGGTGGGCGCGGGCAGCGATCTCCGGCACCACCCCGCCGAACCGCGCGTGCTCGTCCATGCTGGACGCGACCACGTGCGCGAGCAGCCTCCCGTCCTGAACGATGCCCGCGCCGGTCTCGTCGCACGACGACTCGATCCCCAGCACCACCGGTCCGGCCAATGCACTCACCTTTCGCCTTGATTGAGTAGTTGCAATATATGTGCAACAAGAGGCGCGGCCCGACGGCTGCACCCCCGCCCACCTTCGCCGCCGTCCGACCGCACACGCGCCCCAAAGATGCCTCCAGAGCTTGCAAATGCCAGCCGCTTCGGCCAATGTAGCCATTGGATGATTGACCAGAGGGGCGCTCGACACGGCGACTCGATTCCGTGTTCGAATCCAGTCCCCGGCGGGGGCGGTTCTTGATTGACTCGAACCACACCGGCCCCGGGCGGAAGAGCGGCTCTCCCCCACCCGGGGCATCCGGCAGGTGGTCCCTGCGTGCCGTTCTCGGTAGTCGGCACGCAGGGACCCGGTGTCCGGTCCGTCCAGGCGGGCCGGAGGGATTGGCTGTGCGTACGAAAACCGGCCACGCCGGGCGGCCCATCCCTGGCGGATGCACCAGACGGGCCCGTCGACCGAAGCCTCACCTCCGGGGCGACCTCCGCCGGCCGGCCGCCGCGAGACCCCGGTAGGTGATGGCCAGTCAGGAAAGCTCTGCAGTCGCACCGTTGGGCCACGCCCCCACGGATCACCCGGGCGCGGGCGACGGCGAGGCGGGGCGGCGGAGGACCCTCGGCCAGGTCCGCCGTCGTGGCGAAATGACTACCGTCCGTGATGATCGTCCGGCAACCGGAGGGTGGCAGCCCGGACCGATCTTTGCCATGCTTGGCACCTGCAAAACATCTGTGTGGCGCCTGGACGGCCTCCCCTCCACCCGGCGGTCGAGCGGCCCGCGAGACACGCAGGTCGACCCCTTGACCTGCTCTGGCCCAGGCCATTACTCTGCGTAGACAGCGACCCATACCCACCGAAGGAGGCGACCAGCAGATGTACAACATCACTGACCTGGCTCGCCTCGTGCAGAACACGGTCTGGGTGTCGGGTCGTATCGCACACGGCTGCTGAATTCGCCGTTTCTGAGTGCCCTTCTGCGGCACATCCCGGGTTTCCCGTCATCACCCCTTTGGCACGTTGATGTCACGTGCCGTTTTGCGGCCACTCCTGTCTCGTGGCGCGTCTGAACACAGAAAGCTGCCTGAAAATTGGCAAACATGATGAATCGACTCATCACGCTCTGGAACGAAGGTCCGTCATGGTAGCGGCACGCATCACCGTCAACGGGAAAGAAACCCCCATCGCCCCGGCGGCGCCCCACACCACCACGCTGGACTTCCTGCGTGACCGTGGTCTGACCGGCTCCAAGGAAGGCTGCGCCGAGGGTGAGTGCGGCGCCTGTTCGATCCTCGTGGCCCGTCCCGGCGTGAACAAGCCCACCGACTGGGTGGCCGTCAACGCCTGTCTGGTCCCGGTCGCGGCGCTCGACGGCCAGGAGGTCATCACCTCCGAGGGCCTCGCCACGCCCGGGGAGCCCGGTACGCCCGCCACCCTGCACCCGGTGCAGCAGGAGATGGCGGTCCGCGGCGGCTCGCAGTGCGGTTACTGCACGCCGGGGTTCATCTGCAGCATGGCGGCCGAGTACTACCGGCCCGGTCGCTGTGGGCAGACGACCTCCGACGAAGCCGTGGAGAACGCCGCGGGCGCCGAGCACGCCGCCGAGCACGGCGAGGACGGCGACCACGAGCACGGTCCGAACGGCTTCGACCTGCACTCGCTCAGCGGCAACCTGTGCCGCTGCACGGGCTACCGTCCGATCCGTGACGCCGCGTACGCCGTCGGTGAGCCGGAGGAGCAGGACCCGCTGGCGCAGCGCCGCGAGCAGGCCCCGCCGGAGCCGGCCCAGACCGAGTACACCCAGGGCGAGGCCACCTTCCTGCGGAAGAGCACCCTGGCCGAGACGCTGGAGCTGCTGCGCGAGCGTCCCGACGCGGTCGTGGTCGCGGGCTCCACGGACTACGGCGTCGAGGTGAACATCCGCTCGCGCCGCGAGCAGCTGGTGGTCGCCATCGACCGGCTGCCCGAGCTCCGTGAGCTCCGCGTCGAGTCCGACCACATCGAGATCGGTGCCGCGGTCACGCTGACCGAGATCGAGCGCCGCCTCGACGGCAGCGTCCCGCTGCTGGCCGAGCTGTTCCCGCAGTTCGCCTCCCGGCTGATCCGCAACAGCGGCACCCTCGGCGGCAACCTCGGTACCGGCTCCCCGATCGGTGACAGCCCGCCGGTCCTGCTCGCGCTGGAGGCGCAGCTGGTGCTCGCCGACGTCGACGGGGAGCGCGTGGTCCCGCTGGCGGAGTACTTCACCGGCTACCGCCAGACGGTTCGCCGCCCCGGCGAGCTGATCCGCGCCGTGCGCATCCCGCTGCCGCTGTCGCCGACCGTGGCGTTCCACAAGATCGCCAAGCGCCGGTTCGACGACATCTCCAGCGTGGCGGTCGCCTTCGCGCTGGACATCCAGGACGGAATCGTCCGCAAGGCCCGCATCGGCCTGGGCGGCGTCGCCGCCACCCCGCTCCGCGCTCTCGCCGTAGAGGCTGCCCTGGAGGGTCAGCCGTGGACGGCCGAGACCGCCGAGGCCGCGTCCCGCCTCCTCGAGGCCGAGGGCACGCCGATGAGCGACCACCGTGCCAGCGCCGCGTACCGATCCGCGATGCTCGGCCAGAGCCTGCTGAAGCTGCACGCCGAAACCACCGAGGCGGTGTCGTCATGAGCCATCTGTCCGAACGTCCCGAGAAGCCGGTTGTCGGCGTCTCGATGCCGCATGAGAGTGCCTACCAGCACGTCACCGGCACCGCGCTGTACACGGACGACCTGGTCTTCCGCACCAAGGACACGCTGCACGCGTACCCGGTGCAGGTCATGAAGACCCGTGGCCGGGTCACCAAGCTGAACATCGAGCCGGCGTACGCCGTGCCCGGCGTGGTCAAGGTGCTGACGGCCGCCGACGTGCCCGGCGTCAACGACGCAGGCATCAAGCACGACGAGCCGCTGTTCCCCGACGTGGTCATGTACCACGGCCACTCGGTGGCGTGGGTGCTCGGCGAGACCCTCGAGGCCGCCCGGCTCGGTGCCGCGGCCGTCGAGGTCGAGCTCGACGAAGAGCCCTCGATCATGACGCTGAAGGAAGCGATCGCGGCCGAGAGCTACCACGGTGCCCGGCCCGTGATGGAGACCGGCGACATCGAGGCCGGCTTCGCCGACTCGGCGCACGTCTTCGAGGGTGAGTTCCAGTTCGCCGACCAGGAGCACTTCTACCTGGAGACGCACGCCGCTCTGGCCTACGTCGACGAGGCCGAGCAGATCTTCATCCAGAGCAGCACCCAGCACCCCTCCGAGACCCAGGAGATCGTCGCGCACGTCCTCGGGCTGCACAGCCACGAGGTCACCGTGCAGTGCCTGCGGATGGGCGGCGGCTTCGGCGGCAAGGAGATGCAGCCGCACGGCTTCGCGGCCATCGCCGCGCTCGGTGCCAAGCTGACCGGCCGGCCGGTCCGGCTGCGCCTGAACCGGACCCAGGACCTGACCATGTCGGGCAAGCGGCACGGTTTCCACGCCAAGTGGAAGATCGGCTTCGACGCCGAGGGCCGCATCCAGGCCCTGGACGCCACCCTGGTCGCCGACGGCGGCTGGAGCCTGGACCTGTCCGAGCCCGTGTGCGCCCGTGCGCTGTGTCACATCGACAACACGTACTGGATCCCCAACGCCCGCGTCGCCGGTCTCATCGCCAAGACCAACAAGGTCTCCAACACCGCCTTCCGCGGCTTCGGCGGCCCCCAGGGCATGCTGGTGATGGAGGACATCCTCGGCCGCGTCGCGCCGAAGCTGGGCCTGGACGCGATGGAGCTGCGGAAGCGCAACTTCTACCAGCCGGGTCTGGGTCAGCACACGCCGTACGGCCAGCCGGTCACCCAGGCGGAGCGCATCTCCGCCGTCTGGTCGCAGGTCGAGGAGAAGGGCGGCATCGCCGAGCGCAAGCGCGAGATCGCCGCCTTCAACGCCGCGCACCCGAACACCAAGCGGTCGCTGGCGATCACCGGCATCAAGTTCGGCATCTCGTTCAACCTCACCGCCTTCAACCAGGCCGGTGCGCTGGTGCTGATCTACAAGGACGGTTCCGTCCTGATCACGCACGGTGGCACGGAGATGGGCCAGGGCCTGCACACCAAGATGCTGCAGGTGGCCGCGACCACGCTGGGCATCCCGCTGAGCAAGGTGCGGCTGGCCCCGACGCGGACCGACAAGGTGCCCAACACCTCGGCCACCGCGGCCAGCTCCGGTGCCGACCTCAACGGTGGTGCGGTCAAGAACGCCTGTGAGCAGCTGCGTACGCGCCTGCTGCAGGTGGCCGCCAGCCAGCTGGGGTCGAACGCCGAGGACGTGCGCATCGTCGAGGGCGTCGCGCGCACCCTGGGCAGCGACAAGGAGCTCGCCTGGGACGACCTGGTGCGCACCGCGTACTTCCAGCGGGTCCAGCTGTCGGCCTCCGGTTACTACCGGACCCAGGGCCTGCACTGGGACGCGAAGACGTTCCGCGGCTCGCCGTTCAAGTACTTCTCCTACGGCGCCGCGGCGGCCGAGGTCGAGGTCGACGGCTTCACCGGCAAGTACAAGATCCGTCGGGTGGACATCGTCCACGACGTCGGCGACAGCCTCTCCCCGATGATCGACATCGGTCAGGTCGAGGGCGGCTTCGTGCAGGGTGCGGGCTGGCTGACGCTGGAGGACATGCGCTGGGACGTCAGCGACGGTCCGGGCCGCGGTCGGCTGCTGACCCAGGCGGCGAGCACGTACAAGCTGCCGAGCTTCTCGGAGATGCCCGCGGAGTTCAACGTCTCGCTGATGGAGAACGCCCACGAAGAGGGGGCCGTGTACGGCTCCAAGGCCGTCGGTGAGCCTCCGCTGATGCTGGCGTTCTGCGTGCGCGAGGCGCTGCGTCAGGCCGCCGCGGAGTTCGGTCCGAACGGGGTCAGTGTCGAGCTGGGGGCTCCGGCGACGCCGGAGAGCGTCTTCTGGGCGATCCAGGAGGCCCGCCGGGCCGAGGGCTCGACGGACGGCGCTGCCGTTGTCAGCGGGAACGGTGTCGACGACGCCGTCCCCGCCGGCGAAGAAGTGCTGAGCGGTGCCTGACATGACGTGGGTCGCCGCGGTCGCGCGGTTGCGGGCACGCCGGGAGACCGGCGTACTCGTGACCGTCGCGACCGTGCGCGGTCACGCCCCGCGCGACGCCGGCGCGAAGCTCGTCGTGGGGGAAACCGGTACGTGGGGCTCGATCGGTGGCGGCAACGTCGAGGCCGTCGCGATCGACCGGGCCCGGGAGATGATCGCGGCGTCCAAGCCCGAGCCCGAGCTGATCGACTTCGCCCTGAACGACAAGGTCGTCAACACGCACGGTGTGCAGTGCTGCGGCGGCACGGTCGCGGTCCTGCTCGAACCGCTGCCGGTGGTGCGGGCCGTGGCGATCTTCGGCGTCGGTCACGTCGGGCTGGAACTGGCGCGCATCCTGTCGCGTCAGGACCTCGACCTGCACCTGATCGACACCCGCTCCGACATGCTCACCAAGGAGCGGCTGGAGGTGCTCGACGATGCGGTGGCGCAGGTGCACGCGCACCATACGCCGCTGCTGCCGGAGGAGGTGCTGGAGCAGCTGCCGCGCGGCACGCACGTCCTGATCATGACCCATGATCACGCCGAGGACGCCGCGCTGTGCGACGCCGCCCTGCGCACGGACCATCTCGGTTCGATCGGGCTGATCGGTTCCGCGGCCAAGTGGGTGCGGTTCAAGAAGCGGCTGGCCACCGAAGGCGGTCACGACGAGGCGACCATCAACCGGATCAAGACCCCCATCGGCCTGTCGGAGATCACCGGCAAGGAGCCCGCGACCATTGCCGTGAGCGTGGCCGCGGACCTGCTGCGGACCTTCGAGACCGAATCGGTCTGACCGTCCGGCCCTCCTGCCGGTCCGGCGACGGACCGGCGGCGGACCACCGGGGGCGGCCCGCACGTGCACACACGCACGTGCGGGTCGCCCCTTCGCCATTCCCGGGTACCGTCACTCCTACGAGACACACGTACGAGGCACACGTACGAGGCACACGAAGTCACGCGCGCCCCGGCACGGTCCGGAAGGCACGTCCCGGGCGCGGAGGAGGCCCGCCGATGGACGCTGCCACCGCTGCCGCCGTGGTGAGTGCCGCCCTCGTCCTGGCAGCGCTCACGATCCGTTCCGCCGTCGCGGAGCTGCGGCGTCCCGGCAGCGCGCGCGAGCAGTGGCGGTTCCTCAGGGATCCGGGGGCGTTGACCGCCGCCGGTGTCACGGCCGTCCTCCTCGGGGTGGTGGGCTGGCGGCAGGCCGCCGGGCCGGGGCTGGTGTGGGCGCTCCTGGCCGCCGTCCTGGTCGGTCTGGCGCTGGGTGCCCGGCGCTGACCCGTGCCGGGCACGGCGCCTCAGACCCGGTGGAGCTCCGCGGCGCCGAAGGAGACGTCGAAGCGGTCGCACCAGATGGTCACGCTCGTGTAGTCGGCCGGGCGGACGTCCGCGGGGACCGTGTAGTTCTGGTTGCCCCTGTTGCCCTTGAGCTTGCCCAGGCTGACGTGCTTCCCGTCGTCGAACACGCGCCAGCCCGCGGTGCCCTCCTTCACGGGCGCGTCGGTCAGCCAGACCCGCAGGTCCGGTCCGTTGCTGGTGTCGAGGTCCTCCAGCCGGAGGGTGCGGGAACCGTCGGGCAGTTCGACGAGCCTGACCTTGCCCGTGGTGGTGTGCTCGTGGCTGATCAGCTCGCCCTCGGCGATGGTGCGGGGCCCGGCCGGCCCGGCGGGCGGGGGCGTGCCCGCCGCGGAGGGCGCCGGGGCCGATGCGCCCGATGCGGCCGGCAGCGCCTCGTCGACCGTCCGGTCCGTCCAGAGTTTCCACGGCTGGAACCAGTACACCCCGGCGCCGGCCAACACCGCCGCCACCAGTACCGCGCCGATCAGCACCGGCCTCCGCCGCTTCCCGTTGCCCGCCACCACGACCGCCTTCGTCCGTCCATCCGTGTGTTCCGTACCGATTCAACCCTCCGGAACGGCCGGTGCTCCACCGGGACCCGATGACGGAATCCTTACGGCTCGGCCGCCCGGCTGCCCGGGCCGTCCCGCCGGCACGTCAGCGGGCATCGGTGGTGATGCGGAACCGCAGGCGGCAGATCACCGCGTCGGCGTCCCGGCGCACCGCGCGGGCGACGACCGAGCCGCGCCGGTTCTGCAGGATCCACTGCCACAGGCGGGCCGACTCGGTCATGCCGCCCATACCCCCGGGGCCGGGCCGGCCTACGAGCCGCGGCGGAGGATCTCGCCCGGAACGGCCCGCGGGGGGTTGAGAGGCGCACTTCGCCGCAGGTCACGGTGGTGGTGTCAGGGCGGCGTTAAAGCTTCGCCCGCCGCCGTATGGACCCCGTCAAGGCGTCTTAACTCCGGGGCCGACTCGCGGTTTGCTCGGTCTCGGCCACTCCGGCCGATTCCACTTCATCACTTCATCAGGAGCTCACGATGGCCGATCTGGCCTTCGTCGTCACCACGATCGCGGTCTTCGCGCTGGTGGCTCTCGTCGCCAAGGGGGTGACCGGGCTGTGACCGTCGAAAACGTCGTCGGCCTCGTCGTGGCCGTCGCCCTGCTCGGATACCTCGTCCTCGCCCTCGTGTACCCGGAGAGGTTCTGAGCCGGCATGAGTCCCCAGACCGCTGGCGTGCTCCAGCTCCTGGCGCTGATCGCGGCGCTCGCGCTGGCCTACCGCCCGCTCGGCGATCACATGGCCCGCGTCTACTCCTCCGGGAAGCACCACAGGCCGGAGAAGTGGATCTACAAGGCCATCGGCGCCGACCCGAACGCCGAGATGCGCTGGCCCGCCTATCTCCGCGGGGTCCTCGCCTTCTCCGCGGTGAGCGTCCTCTTCCTCTACCTCCTGCAGCGCCTGCAGGGCGTCCTGCCCGGCTCGCTCGGCTTCTCCTCGATCGACCCGGACCAGGCGTTCAACACCGCCGCATCGTTCGTGGCGAACACGAACTGGCAGTCGTACTACGGCGAGCAGGCCATGGGCCACGTCGTGCAGACCGGCGGCCTGGCGGTGCAGAACTTCGTTTCCGCCGCCGTCGGCATGGCCGTCGCCGTGGCCCTCGTACGGGGCTTCGCGCGCTCCCGCACCGGTGAACTCGGCAACTTCTGGGCCGACCTGGTCCGCGGCACCGTCCGCGTCCTCCTGCCCATCGCCGTCATCGGCGCGATCGTGCTCGTGGCCTGCGGCGCCATCCAGAACTTCGCCGGGATCCACGAGGTCGGCCAGTTCACCGGCGGCACGCAGCAGTGGAACGGCGGGGCCGTGGCCTCGCAGGAGGTCATCAAGGAGCTGGGCACCAACGGCGGCGGCTACTTTAACGCCAACTCCGCCCACCCCTTCGAGAACCCCACCCCCTTCTCCAACCTGTTCGAGGTCTTCCTCATCCTCCTCATCCCGTTCGCGCTGACCCGCACCTTCGGCCGCATGGTCGGAAACCTGCGCCAGGGCTACGCGATCCTCGCCACGATGGCGACGATCTGGGTCGGTTTCACCGCGCTGATGATGTGGACCGAATTCGCCCACCACGGACCGGCGTTCGAGGTCGCGGGCGGGGCGATGGAGGGCAAGGAGACCCGCTTCGGCATCGGCGCCTCCGCGATCTTCTCGGTCGCCACCACGCTCACCTCGACGGGTGCGGTCAACTCCTTCCACTCCTCCTACACCGGCCTGGGCGGCGGCATCCAGCTGCTGGGCATGCAGCTCGGCGAGATCGCCCCCGGCGGTGTCGGATCCGGCCTCTACGGCATGCTGGTCATGGCGGTCATCGCGGTGTTCGTCGCCGGGCTCATGGTCGGCCGCACGCCCGAGTACCTGGGCAAGAAGATCGGAACCCGCGAGATCAAACTCGCCGCCTGCTACATCCTCGTCACCCCGGCGCTCGTCCTCGGCTTCACGGCCGCCGCCATGGCCCTGCCCACCCCGCCGCACTCGATGCTCAACTCCGGCGCGCACGGCTTCTCCGAAGTGCTCTACGCCTACACCTCGGGCGCCAACAACAACGGCTCCGCCTTCGCCGGCCTGAACGCCGACACCCAGTGGTTCAACTCGACCATCGGCATCGCCATGCTGCTGGGCCGCTTCCTGCCCATGGTGTTCGTCCTGGCCCTGGCGGGCTCGCTCGCCGGGCAGAAGCCCGTCCCCGAGACGGCGGGCACCCTGCGCACGGACAAACCGCTCTACGCCGGCCTCCTCGTCGGCACGATCCTCATCATCACGGGTCTGACCTACTTCCCGGCCCTGGCGCTGGGACCGCTCGCCGAAGGGCTCGCGTCATGACCTCCGACGTCAAGAAGCAGGACACCATGCCCCCGGCCAAGGACACCGTCACCGCCGCAGCCGCTCCCACCCGTGCCCCGCACCAGGACGTGCCCGGCGGACACGGGGCGGGCGCCGGACGCGTGGGCGGCGGCCTGTTCGACCCCAAGCTGCTGCTGAAGTCCTTCCCGGACGCGCTCCGCAAGCTCGACCCGCGCGTGATGATCAAGTCGCCGGTCATGTTCGTGGTCCTCGTCGGGTCGGTGGTCACCACCGTCCTCGCGGTCAAGGACCCCACGGACTGGTTCGGCTGGGCCATCACCGCCTGGCTGTGGCTGACCACGGTCTTCGCCAACCTCGCCGAGGCCGTGGCCGAAGGCCGCGGCAAGGCCCAGGCCGACACCCTCCGCAAGGCCAAGACCGATTCCGTCGCCCGCCGCCTCACCGCGGACGGCAGGGGCGAAGAGCAGGTCCCGGGCACCGGGCTGAGGATCGGCGACCTGGTGGTGTGCGAGGCCGGCGACATCATCCCCGGCGACGGTGACGTCGTCGAGGGCGTCGCGTCCGTCGACGAGTCCGCCATCACGGGCGAGTCCGCCCCGGTGATCCGCGAGTCCGGCGGCGACCGCTCGGCCGTGACCGGTGGCACCAAGGTGCTCTCCGACCGGATCGTCATCAAGATCACCACCAAGCCCGGCGAGACCTTCATCGACCGGATGATCGCCCTGGTCGAGGGCGCGGCCCGGCAGAAGACGCCCAACGAGATCGCGCTGAACATCCTCCTCGCGTCCCTCACCATCGTCTTCCTGCTGGCCGTGGTCACCCTCCAGCCCTTCGCCATCCACGCCGGTGCCGAGCAGTCGATGATCGTGCTGACCGCCCTGCTGGTCTGCCTGATCCCGACCACCATCGGCGCCCTGCTCTCCGCCATCGGCATCGCGGGCATGGACCGGCTCGTCCAGCGCAACGTACTGGCCATGTCCGGGCGGGCCGTCGAGGCCGCCGGTGACGTCTCCACCCTCCTCCTCGACAAGACCGGCACCATCACCCTCGGCAACCGCCAGGCCGCCGAGTTCGTACCCGTCAAGGGCACGACGGAGGCTGAACTGGCCGATGCGGCCCAGCTGTCCTCCCTCGCCGACGAAACCCCCGAGGGCCGCTCCGTCGTCGTCCTGGCGAAGCAGAAGTACGGACTGCGCGAACGCCACCGGGGCGAGCTCTCCCACGCCGAATGGATCGCCTTCACCGCCCAGACCCGCATGTCGGGCGTGGACGTCGACGGCCGGAAGGTCCGCAAGGGCGCGACCGGGTCCGTCATCGCCTGGGTGACCGAGCGCGGGGGCGAGGTCGCGGACGACGCCCGGACGCTCGCCGACACGATCTCCCAGGCCGGTGGCACCCCGCTGCTGGTGGCCGCGGAGGACGCAGACGGCCCCCGGGTCCTGGGCGTCATCCACCTCAAGGACGTGGTCAAGGACGGTATGCGGGAGCGGTTCGACGAGCTGCGCCGCATGGGCATCAAGACGGTCATGATCACGGGTGACAACCCGCTGACCGCGAAGGCCATCGCCGAGGAGGCGGGTGTCGACGACTTCCTCGCCGAGGCCACTCCCGAGGACAAGATGGCCCTCATCAAGCGGGAGCAGGCCGGCGGCAAGCTGGTCGCGATGACCGGCGACGGCACCAACGACGCCCCGGCACTGGCCCAGGCGGACGTCGGCGTCGCGATGAACACCGGTACGTCGGCCGCCAAGGAGGCCGGCAACATGGTCGACCTCGACTCCAACCCCACCAAGCTCATCGAGATCGTCGAGATCGGCAAGCAGCTGCTCATCACGCGGGGAGCGCTGACCACCTTCTCCATCGCCAACGACGTCGCGAAGTACTTCGCGATCATCCCGGCCATGTTCGCGGTGGTCCACCCGGGCCTGGACAAGCTCAACATCATGGGCCTGGCCTCCCCCGAGTCCGCGATCCTCTCCGCCGTCGTCTTCAACGCGCTGATCATCGTGGCGCTCGTCCCGCTCGCCCTCAAGGGCGTGCGGTACAGGCCCACCAGCGCGGACCGGATGCTCCGCCGGAACCTCTGCCTCTACGGGCTGGGCGGCCTGATCGCCCCGTTCGTCGGCATCAAGCTCATCGACCTGCTCATCTCCCTCATCCCCGGAATCGGCTGAGACACGACCATGAACAACTCCGTAGGCAGCACGGCACGGTTGGTCGGGGCGGGGCTGCGAGCCCTGCTCGTCCTGACCGTGATCTGCGGGATCGTCTACCCGCTCGCCGTCACCGGGATCGCCCAGGCCCTCTTCCACGACAAGGCCAACGGCTCGGAAGTCAAGGACGGGAGCGGCCGGGTCGTCGGCTCCTCCCTCATCGGACAGAGGTACGACCTCCCGAAGAAGGACCCGGACGACGCCGACGAGGCGGCCCGGCCGGACCTCAGGTGGTTCCAGCCCCGCCCGTCCAACGGCCTCGGCACCAACAGCGTCAACACGCAGTACTCCCTCGTCCTCTCCGGCGCCACCAACCGCTCCGGCGACAACGGCGCCCTCGACGGCAAGTGCACCGGGGACTCCGGGGAAGGCACCCTCTGCGCCCAGGTCCTGGCCGCCGAAAGAGCCGTCGTCACCGACAACTCCACCACCACCTACAGGGTCAGGCCGCAGGACGTGCCGGCCGACGCCGTCACCTCCTCCGGCTCCGGCCTCGACCCCGACATCTCCCCCGCCTACGCGAAGCTCCAGGTCCACCGCGTCGCGGAGAGGAACGGACTGACCATCCCGCAGGTCGAGAAGCTCGTCCGGGACACCACCCGGGGCCGCCAACTGGGCTTCATGGGCGAACCCCGCGTCAACGTCCTCGAACTCAACACCGCCCTCAGGGCACTTGCCGGCAACTGAACGGTCCGCCCGCACGAAGGAAAGGCTGTACACCGATGACCCGGGTGCTGGTGGTGGAGGACGATCCCCAGCTCGTCCGCGCACTGAGGATCAACCTCCAGGCACGCAAGTTCGACGTCGAGGAGGCGTCCGACGGCGGTACGGCCCTGCGGCTCGCCGCCGCCCGCAGACCCGACGTCATCGTCCTGGACCTCGGGCTGCCCGACATGGACGGCATCGAGGTCATCAGGGGGGTGCGCGGCTCCAGCAGGGTCCCGATCCTGGTCCTGTCCGCCCGGCACACGTCGGAGGACAAGATCCGGGCCCTGGACGCCGGAGCCGACGACTACGTGACCAAGCCGTTCAGCATGAACGAGCTCCTGGCCCGGCTGCGGGCGGCCACCCGCCGACAGGCGGAACCGGACCGGAGGGCCGACGAGGTCACCGCGGTCACGACCGACGGCTTCAGCATCGACCTGCTCGCCAAAAAGGTCCGGCGCGAAGACCGCGCCGTACGGCTGACCCCCACCGAATGGCACCTGCTGGAGATCCTGGTCACCCATCCGGGGCACCTGGTCTCCCAGCGGCAGCTGCTGCTGGAGGTCTGGGGGCCGACGTACTCGGACAACACCAACTACCTGCGGGTCTACATGGCCCAGCTCCGGCGGAAGCTGGAGGCGGACCCCTCCCACCCCCGGTACCTGATCACCGAGCCCGGCATGGGCTACCGCTTCGAACCCTGAACGCGCTTCGAGCCCCGGACGGAAGAAGAGTCACGATCATGGGACGCGGAAAGCTCCGCATCTACCTCGGTGCGGCACCGGGCGTCGGCAAGACGTACGCCATGCTCGCCGAGGCCCACCGCCGGATCGAACGGGGCACCGACTGCGTCGTCGGCTTCGTCGAGCACCACCGCCGGCCCCGCACCGAGGTCATGCTCCACGGCCTGGAGACGGTCGCACGGCGCGAGATCGCGTACCGGGGCGGCACCTTCACCGAGATGGACGTCGACGCGGTCCTCGCGCGGCGTCCGGCGGTGGCCCTCGTCGACGAGCTCGCGCACACCAACGTCCCCGGCTCCCGCAACACCAAGCGGTGGCAGGACGTCGAGGAACTGCTCCGGGCCGGCATCGACGTGGTCTCCACGGTCAACATCCAGCACCTGGAATCCCTCGGCGACGTAGTCGAGACGATAACCGGGGTCCGGCAGCAGGAAACCGTCCCGGACGAGGTGGTGCGGCGGGCCGACCAGATCGAGCTCGTCGACATGTCCCCGCAGGCGCTGCGCCGCCGCATGGCCCACGGCAACGTCTACAAGCCCGACAAGGTCGACGCGGCCCTCTCCAACTACTTCCGGCCCGGCAACCTCACCGCCCTGCGCGAGCTGGCGCTGCTGTGGACGGCGGACCGGGTCGACGAGTACCTGCGCGAGTACCGCGGAGAGCACGACATCCGCGCCACCTGGCAGGCCCGCGAACGCATCGTCGTCGGCCTGACGGGCGGCCCCGAGGGCCGTACGCTCATCCGCCGCGCGGCCCGCCTGGCGGAGAAGGGCGCCGGCGGCGAGGTCCTCGCGGTCTACATCGCGGCCAGTGACGGCCTCGGCTCGGCGTCGCCCAAGGAGCTCGCCCTCCAGCGCACCCTGGTCGAGGACCTCGGCGGCACCTTCCACCACGTCATCGGCGACGACGTCTCCGACGCGCTGCTGGAGTTCGCCCGAGGGGTCAACGCCACCCAGATCGTGCTCGGCGTGAGCCGCCGCCGCTCCTGGCAGTACGTCTTCGGGCCGGGCGTCAGCGCCACCGTCGCCCGGGAGTCCGGTCCGGACCTCGACGTGCACATCGTCACCCACGACGAGGCCGCCAGGGGACGCGGTCTGCCGGTCGCCCGCCCGGGGGCGCGGCTGGGCCGCTCCCGCATCATCCGGGGCTGGATCACCGGGATCGCCGGCCCCGTCGTGCTCTCGCTGCTGCTCAGCGGGGTCCTTCCCGATCTCGGGCTGGCCAACGACATGCTGCTGTTCCTCACTTGCACCGTGGCGGCCGCGCTGCTGGGGGGACTACTGCCCGCGCTCGGCTCGGCCGCCGTCGGCTCGCTCCTGCTGAACTACTTCTTCACCCCGCCCCTCCACCGGCTCACCGTCTCCGACCCCCGCAACATCGTCGCCATCGCGATCTTCGTCGGGGTCGCGGTGTCGGTGGCCTCCGTGGTGGACCTGGCCGCCCGCCGCACCCACCAGGCGGCGCGGCTGCGCGCCGAGTCCGAGATCCTGTCCGTGCTCGCCGGCAGCGTGCTGCGCGGTGAGGACTCCGTCCCGGCCCTGCTGGAGCGGCTGCGCGAGACCTTCGCCATGGACTCGGTGGCGCTGCTGGAACGGGCCGACGACGTGGCCCCGTGGACCGCCGCGGCCTCGGTCGGGCGGCATCCGGTCGACCGTCCGGAGGACGCGGACGTCGACATGCCGATCGGGGAGAACATGGCCCTGGCCCTGTCGGGGCGGGTACTGCCGGCGGAGGACCGGCGCGTGCTGGGGGCGTTCGCCGCCCAGGCCGCCGTGGCGCTCGACCGCCAGCGGCTGCTCGGCGAGGCCGAGGAAGCGCGCAGGCTGGCCGAGGCGAACCGCATCCGCACGGCCCTGCTCGCCGCCGTCAGCCATGACCTGCGCACGCCGCTGGCCGGGATCAAGGCATCCGTGACCTCCCTGCGTTCGGAGGACGTGGAGTGGTCCGAGGAGGACCGGGCGGAGCTGCTGGTCGGCATCGAGCAGGGGGCCGACCGGCTCGCCCACCTCATCGGCAACCTCCTGGACATGTCCCGGCTCAACACCGGCACCGTCGTGCCCCTCGTCCGCGAGACCGACCTCGACGAGGTCGTGCCCATGGCGCTGGGCGGCGTACCGGAGGACAGCGTCGAACTCGACATACCCGAGACGCTCCCCATGGTCGCCGTGGACCGGGGCCTGCTCGAACGCGCCGTCGCCAACATCGTCGAGAACGCCGTCAAGTACAGCCCCGCCGGCCGGCCGGTCCTGGTCACCGCCAGCGCCCTGCGCGACCGTGTGGAACTGCGCGTGGTGGACCGCGGCCCCGGTGTCCCGGACGAGGCCAAGGACCGCATCTTCGAGCCCTTCCAGCGCCACGGTGACGCCCCGCGCGGCGCCGGCGTCGGGCTCGGTCTCGCCGTGGCGCGCGGCTTCACCGAGGCGGTCGGCGGCACCGTCACCGCGGAGGACACCCCCGGCGGCGGTCTGACCATGGTCCTCACCCTGCCCAGGGCGGGAGACGGGCCGCCCGTGGCGGCACGGCTCCCGCCCTCGGCCCTCGGCTGAGGGCGGGAGCCGACGTCACGGCCGGTACGACGCATACGGCGGGTACGAACGCCTGCGGGGCGGCCCTCCGGACGGGCCGTCCCGCGGACGTTCACCCGGGCACCGTGCAGGTGCCCCGGGTCATGTCGTCCGGCTGCGGGTGGAGCGGATGACGCCCTGCCACCCGGCCAGTCCGGCCAGCGTGGCCGACAGGCCGGCCGCCACGGCCCACGCCGTCGGCGAATCGGCCTCGCGCCAGTCCTCGTGGCCCAGGTTGGCCAGGACCACGCACACCTGCACACCGACGAGGAAGACACCGCCGCCGAGCAGGGCGGCCGTGGTGCCCGCCCGCAGCCGCACGTTCGCGGCCGCTCCGCCGCGCCACCGCACCAGCAGGACGACCAGCACGGTCACGGTCCAGATCAGCCCCGGCACGAACGCCGCGGCCCAGAAGGGCACCGCCTCGTCGGGCCCGGAGTTGCTGCTCCAGTGCGTCGCGAGCCGGTCCGGCAGTCCTGAACTCGCGGCCCAGGGCAGGCTCGTGACGACGGCCAGGACCCCCGCCGACCACAGGCCCAGACCCCTGCCGGCAGGGTTCTCGCGTATCTGTCGCTCACTCACGGCCGCTCCCTCATCCCGCGCGGCCCATGGTGAGCCGCTCTTCGCCGACCAGGCTTCCCGGCACACCACCGCCACTCTATCGGTGCGGCGGGCCGGCCCCTCGTCCGCGGGTGGCACCGGTCAGCGGCCGGCGTAGGGCAGCAGCGCCATCTCGCGCGCGTTCTTGACGGCGGTGGCGAGGGCGCGCTGCTGCCGCACGGTCACCCGGGTGACCCGGCGGCTGCGGATCTTCCCCCGGTCGGAGACGAACTTCCGCAGCAGGTCGGTGTCCTTGTAGTCGACGTACGTGATCCCGGCGGTGTCCAGCGGGCCGGGGCGGGACTTGACGGGTTTGCGGGGGTCGTGGCGTCGGGCCATGGGGGTGTCTCCTTGGGCGGGCCGTGCGAGGGAACGTCGGGAGGCTGCGGCCTTCACGGGCCGCGGCCGGAAGGCCGGGTGGTACCGAGCCGGTGTCAGGCGGCGTCGAGGAGGGTGTCGAAGGCCGCGGGGAGCTCCTTCCAGGCTTCGGGCCCGGACCGGTACTCCGCGTCCGTCAGGAGGCAGGAGTCGAGGAGCCGCTCCAGGCCGTCCCGGTCGAGGCCGGGTGAAGTGAAGACGAGGTGCTGGCAGCAGTCCCCGTGGTCGGGGTGCCAGTCGAGGGCGGCCGCCGCCCGGCGTACGGGCGGGACCATCTCCCAGGCCGCGTCGGGCAGCGACGCCAGCCACGGTCCTGCGCTCTCCACGCACAGCGCTCCGCCGGCCGCGTCCCAGGCGAGCAGGGTGTCGGGGCGGTCGGCGAGCCAGAACCGGCCGCGGCTGCGGGCTGCCGCGCAGCACAGGTCCTCCAGCGCCCGGTAGAGGCGTTCGGGATGGAACGGCCGCCGGCGGCGCCAGACGAGGGTGGCGACGCCGGCCTCGTCCGCCTCCTGCGGCAGCAGCGCGCACGCGGGGTGCTGGGCGGCCGCGGCGGCCTCCACGTCGAAACCGGCGAGCGCGGCCCGGGCGAGCTCGACGGAACCCGCGGGCACGCGCCGGGCGCACGCGGGATTCCTTCAGGGAGTGACCAAGTCCTCCTGGTAGCGGGACACATCGCGGAGGCGGCCCGGGATCCCGGGCCGGGTGGTGGACGGGCCACGGCCACGGCACCACCCGGCCCGGCTCGGGCGCCCCGGTGCCCGGTGCCCCGCGGAGCTGACCGGCGCCTCGGTGCCGCCGCGGCGGTGCCGGGCGCTCGCCGGGCTTCAGCGGACGGCGAGGGCGACGATCTGGGTGACCGCGTCCTCGGCGAAGTTGTCGTCGCTGACCAGGATCAGGGAGCGTTCGCCGGACGGAAGGTCCGGGCCCCAGGTCATGCCTTCGGTGTTGTCCACGGTGGAGAGGCCCAGCGTGTCGAAGTCGGCGACCAGCGTCTTGCTCATCGGCACGACGGGCCGGCCGGCCAGGGAGTCCACCGTCCGTACGTCGGTCGCCCCGCGCGTGGTGGCGTCGTAGAGCCGGATCCTGTATCCCGCACCGGCGACCCAGGTGCGTTCGAGCACGAGGTAGCGGTCGGGGTCGTCGGGGAAGGCGAGGAGGGACGGGACTCCGGTGTCCGGGCCCCAGGGACTGTTCGGGTCGGACTCGGCGAAGATCTTCTCGATCGGGTACGCGAACTGCCGGAGCACCCCGCCGGTGCGGGTCTGCTGGGTGACCCGGACGAGCGCGCCGTGCTCCAGGTCGGGGACCGGGCCGTCCTGGAGCAGCGGGCCCTCGACGGCGCTGGTCAGCAGCGCGCCGTGGGCGCCGAAGGTGATCGCCTCGATCGCCTGGTTCCGGCGCGGCCCGCGCTCCTCCAGGGTGACCTCGTAGTTCTGCGGCAGCCGCAGCTGCCCGAGGTAGGCGCCGGTCGGGGAGGCGAACTGGACCGACGGCTGGATCACGGGGGCGCCGGCCGCCCGGGGCCGGTCGCCCTCCTGCGCCCACCAGTAGCGGCAGGTGCGCGGGTCGACCCGGATCTCCTCCGGATCGACGGCCTTGCCGTCCCCGAGGGACGGCGGCGGGTAGACCGAGCCGTCCGCCTGACGGAACGGGTGGGTGCCCGTGAAGTCGACCGCGTGCACGCCGTCGGCGTCCACGTCCAGCCTGGCCGTGTAGAAACGTGCGGGCTGCAGGGCGGAGCGGTCGTCGCTGATGAACACGTACTCGCCGGTGCAGCGGTTGCGGTCCACCCCGGAGAGGCCGCCGACCGTGGTGCCCTGGAAGTCGAGCTTGTACGGGACGGTCCTCTCGCCGAGCAGACGCGCGGATACCGCGCGCTCCGACTGCGCTTCCGGGCCGCCGGGTCGGGCGGCCGCGGCCACGGCGGGAGTCAGCATCGAGGTGAGCAGGAGGGCTGTGGCGCACGCGCGGCGCGTCAGGGAAGCTCGCATGGAAATGATCTTTGCCTGCCCGCGACGTGCGGCGCAGTCACCCAACCGGGTGTTTGCCGCCCGGCCTTCACCCTCCCGCCCGCGGGCCGATCACGGGTTCCGTGACTGAAGCGCCGCGGCGCTTCAGGGGCTTCGGCGGGTGTTGAGGCGGGCGGCCTGGCGGGTCAGGTGGTCGCGCTCGGCGAGGTTGGGTGCCTCGTGGGCGGCCTCGGCGTAGAGCCGGGCCGCCGTCACCAGGTCGCCGTCGCGCTCGTGGAGGTACGCCGCCACCGCCGTGCGGCGGGGCAGGGCGGCGTCCAGTTCGGCGAGCGCCGCCAGGCCGGCGCGCGGCCCGTCCGCCTCCCCCACGGCGACCGCGCGGTTGAGCCGGACGACCGGACTGTCGGTCAGGCGCGTGAGCTCGTCGTACCACTCGACGATCTGCACCCAGTCGGTCTCCCCGGCAGTGGGCGCGTCGGCGTGGAGTGCCGCGATGGCGGCCTGGGCCTGGAACTCGCCCAGCCGGTCGCGGGCGAGGGCCGCCTGCAGGATCCCGGTGCCCTCGGTGATCAGCGCGGTGTCCCATTGGCGGCGGTCCTGCTCGGCCAGCGGCACCAGGCTGCCGTCGGCGGCGGTCCGGGCGGCACGCCGGGCGTGGTGGAGCAGCATGAGGGCGAGCAGCCCGGACACCTCGGGGTGGTCGATCACGTCCGCGAGCTGCCGGGTCAGCCGGATGGCCTCGGCGGCGAGGTCGACGTCGCCGGAGTAGCCCTCGTTGAAGACCAGGTAGAGGACGCGCAGCACGGTGGCGACGTCGCCGGGCCGGTCGAACCGCACGCCGGAGACGGTGCGCTTGGCCCGGCTGATGCGCTGCGCCATGGTGGACTCGGGCACGAGGTAGGCCCGGGCGATCTGACGGGTGGTGAGGCCGCCGACGGCGCGCAGGGTGAGCGCGACCGCCGACGAGGGCGTCAGCGAAGGGTGGGCGCACAGGAAGTAGAGCCGGAGCGTGTCGTCCACCGCGGGCGCCGGCCCGGGGGCCGGTTCCTCCTCGGCCCGGTCCTCCCGTCTGCGGCGGGCCGCGTCCGCGCGCGTAGCGTCGAGGAAGCGGCGCCAGGCCACGGTGACCAGCCAGCCCTTGGGGTCCCTCGGAAGCTCGGCCGGCCAGGTGCGGACCGCCTCGATCAGCGCCTCCTGCACCGCGTCCTCGGCCGCCGCGAAATCGGCTCCGCGGCGGACGAGGACGGTGAGCACGGCCGGCGTGAGGCTCCTCAGCAGGACCTCGTCCATCGATGCGGTCACTCCGTCGTCATGCGGCGGTCACCACTGGTCACCAGTGGTGACAAGTGGTCACTCGGCGGTCGCGGCTGCGGTCAGCCGTGGCAGTCCGCGGTGGTGGGCGGCGCGGCCAGGAACGGGCGCACCTCCAGCCACTCGTGGATCGGCTTCCCGCCGGCCCCGGGGGCGGCCGACAGCTCCCCGGCCAGCTCGACGGCGCGCTCGCGGGTGTCGACGTCGATCACCATCCAGCCGGCGATGAGGTCCTTGGTCTCGGCGAACGGGCCGTCCGTCACCGGCGGGCGCCCCTCGCCGTCGTAGCGGACCCACATGCCGTCGGGGGCGAGCGCCTGGCCGTCGACGAACTCGCCCGTCTTCTCCAGCCGGGCCGCGAAGTCGTTCATGTACTGCACGTGCGCCGAGATCTCCTCCGGCGTCCACCGGTCCATGGGCACGTCGTTCACCGCAGCCGGGGCGCCGCGGTAGTGCTTGAGCAGCAGGTACTTGGCCATCGTGTTTCTCCTCGGTGCCGGTGCGGCCCATTCTGGTCGCACTCACCCCGGGGACGGAGCCCGAAACGGTTTCTCGACATCGCCGCCGGAATCTTTTTCAGGCCAGGTCGAGGAGCTGCTCGTGGAAGCCGCCGAAGCCGCGCTCCTGGTCCACGAGGTGGATTTCGAGGATCCAGTGGCAGGGGCGGCCCGCGCGGTCGGTCCGGCGCAGCGGCGTGTCGTTGTCCGGGACGACGTAGGACTCGAACCTCGCTCCGTCGACGGTCTCGTGGGGGAACTCCCCCACGAGATGGCCCGCGTGCCACCCGCCCAGGCTCCAGCCCGCCTCGGCGGCGAGCCGTTCGACCTCCGCGTACAGCTGCCGTCCGGTGATCCGCAGGTCGGCGTGGAAGGCGTGACGGCCGGCGGCGAAGACCTTTTCGAGGTCGTCGCGCAGGCGGTGCTTGGCCGGGTCCTCGCCGAAGACGAAGGTCCGGCCGAAGTCGGCCTCGTATTCCTCGAAGATCGGGCCGAAGTCCGCGAAGGCGATGTCGTCCTCGCCGATGGTGCGGTCCGGCGGGTTCTCCTTGTACGGGAACAGCGTGTGCGGGCCCGAGCGGACGATCCGCTTGTGCCAGTGCTTCGTCGTCCCGAACATCTCGTTCGCGAGGTCCCGGATCCGGTCGCTGACCTCCCGCTCTCCCGCTCCGGGTGACACCAGGCCGCGGGCCTCGACCTCGGCGAAGAGGCGTTCGGCCTTGGCCTGCGCCTCGACGAGTCCCCGGACGCGCAGCTGCTCGTCCATGCGGGTGGGTACGCCCATGGTCCTGCCCCTCTTCCCTCTTGCCGGGTCACGCTGCGGAGCCGCTCCTACGTTCTTGATCAAGCATCTGCCAGGGCCACCGGCCAAATCAACGTGCACCTGCATGACCCGTTGCCGAAATGGGTCATGGATTCCCGTGTGGGCGATATATCGCTCTCACCCGAATCCCGGATTCCGGTGGGCGGGAGGAAGATGAGGATGTGAGGGGGCCGACGCGCGGGTGCTGACCCCGGCCCGTCGGCTCCGGGCCCGCCGCAGTGGGCGAAGGAGGTCCGGTCGTGGTCGCGTCCGAGGCGTTCCGGGCCGATTCCGGCCCGGCGAGAGTGGTTCCCGCCGAGCCGGGCGGTCTGCTGGACGTGCTGAGCGTGGCCGCGGTGGTCCTGGACGCCGAGGGGCGGATCGCACTGTGGAGCCCCCAGGCGGAGGACCTGTTCGGCTGGTCGGCCGACGAAGCACTGGGCCGGCCCGCGGCGGAACTGCTGGTCGCCGACGAGTACGTCGGCCTGGTCCTCGACCTGTTCGCCAAGGTCATGGAGGGGGGCGGCGCCTGGGCCGGGGTGTTCCCCGTACGTCACAAGGACGGTTCCACGAGGCTGGCGGAGTTCCGCAACATACGGCTGCAGGACGAGCACGGCGGCGTGTACGCCCTGGGGATCGCCTGCGACGAGGCCGTGCTGCGGGGCGTGGAGCGGGATCTGGCGCTGTCGGTGCCGCTGGTGGCGCAGTCTCCGCTGGGGCTGGCGGTACTGGACACCGACCTGCACTACGTCATGGTCAACCCGACGCTGGAGCGGATCAACGGCCTGCCCGCCGAGCAGCACCTGGGCCGCACGCCCCACGAGGCGCTGCCGTTCCTCGACACGGACGTGATCGAGGCGTCCATGCGCCAGGTGCTCGACACCGGCACACCGCTGCTGGACCAGTACGACATCGGGCACACCCCCGCCGATCCCCACCGGGAGCACGCCTGGTCGGGCTCGTACTACCGGCTGGAGGACCCGCGCGGCCGGGTGATCGGCATCGCCCTGGTGGTGGTGGACGTCACCGACAGCTACCGCGCGGCCAGGGAGGCCGCCGAAGCCCGCAGGCGCCTGGACCTCCTGGTCCGGGCGTCGGTGACCGTGGGAACGACGCTGGACCTGGAGCGCACCGCACGCGAGCTCGCCGACCTGGTCGTGGCCGACCTGGCCGACATCGCCTCGGTCGACGTCCTCGACTCCGTGCTGGAAGGCAGCGAGGCCGAGGCGCCCGGCCTCGGCACGGGGCAGGCGCTCTTCATGGCCCTGGCGTTGTCGGCCTCGTACGAGACGGCCGCCCTGGGCGCCGCGGACCCGGTGGGCAAGCGCACCACGTATTCGGCCGAGCGCCTGGTCACCCGCTGCGTGAGCACCGGCCATCCCGTGCGGGTCTCGCACGTCACCGGCACGGAACTGGCGCAGATCGCGCGCGACGGAGCCGCCGCGGACCTCCTCGCCCGGGAAGGCGTGCACTCCTACCTGGCCGTACCGCTCATCGCCCGCGGTCAGGTCCTCGGCGCCCTCGGCCTCCTGCGCACCCGCAATCCGCGCCCCTTCGACGACGACGACGTCACCCTGGCCGGCGAACTGGCCACCCGCGCCGCCATCGCCATCGACAACGCCCGCTGGTACCACCACGCCGCCGGCACCGCCCTGGCCCTTCAGCGCCACCTCCTCCCGCACCCCCCGCCGCGGGCCACCGGCCTCCGGATCGCCTACCGCTACCAGCCGGCGGCGGCCGCGAGCGGGATCGGCGGCGACTGGTTCGACGCGATCCCCCAGCCCGGGGGCAGGACCGCCCTCGTCGTCGGTGACGTCATGGGGCACGGCGTCCACGCCGCCGCCACCATGGGACAGCTGCGCACGGCCACCCGCACCCTCGCGGACCTCGGCCTCGACCCGGCCCGGGTCCTGCGCCACCTCGACCACATCACCGCCGAGCTGGACCAGACCATCGCGACCTGTGTCTACGCCACCTGGGACCCGCACCTCTCCCGCTGCCGCGTCGCCCTCGCCGGCCACCCGCCGCCCGTCGCCGTCCGGGCGGGGCGGGCCCCCGAACTGGTCGACCTTCCCGTGGGCGTGCCGCTGGGCACGGGCGGCCTCGGGGGCCCCGATTTCGAGACCGCCGTCCTGAACCTGGTGCCCGGCGACCGGCTGGTCCTGTACACCGACGGCCTCGTCGAGACCCGCGACCACGCGCTGGACGACCGCCTCGACCAGCTCCTCAGCCTCCTCGCCGATCCCGGCCTCCCTCCGGAGGCGACCTGCGACCGGCTGCTGGCCGCGCTGCGGCACCCGGACGCGGCCGACGACGTCGCCCTCGTCATCGCCGATGTCATCGCCCATGTCCCGCCCCACCCGCCCGCCTCCGGGGCGGACCCGCACTGAGCGGCACCCCGGGGCGGTGGCGGACGCGCGCGATCCGGTCAGATCCGGGTCTCCCGCCACCAAAGAGGTCGGAAAATCAGGGGGTCCCTTTCATCGGATCGTACGAAGCGCCGGGCCGGCCGCCTCTGGAACATTGAGGGGGTCACGGCTGATGAGCACGGCCACCGCACGGGTCGGCTCCGGTCCGATGCCCGGCGATCCCTGACCGGCGGGCCGCCGTACGCCCGGTCCGTCCGCCGGGCCACCGGACCACGGGGCAACCCGGCTCGTCCACCGGACCGATCGCCGGTGGCCGCTCGACCGAGCGTCCACCGGCGGCACCCGGCCGTGCGACGCGGGTCAGCCTCCGACTCCCCGACTCCCCGACGCCCCGTCACGCCGACGGGCGGCGGCGCAGTGCGCTGCGGCCGTGCCGCCAGGCGTTCAGGACGTGCTCGGCGAGCCGCTGCTCCACGAGCACCGTGGCGTCGCAGCCGAAGGCCACCTGGCCCTCCAGCCCGGGCTCCTGCTCCAGCAGGCCGCCTATCACCTCGCGCCGTGCGACCTGTTCGTGGACGGCGTCGGCGGTGACGTGCTCGGCGTAGAAACGGATCGCGGCCGGTCCGGCCCGGCAGGCGGTGAGCGCCTCGACCATGCGCCGGGCACCGGGCGACGAGGTGGTCTCCACACAGGCGAAATGGCCGGCGAGTGCGCCGCGCCATGCCCGGTGGAGTCCGAAGAGGGACATCAGGTTGACGGTGGCGAGGGCGGCGGCCGGGGCGCGGCCCAGGTAGTGGCCGTAGGCCGGGTCCAGGCCGAGCTCGGCCATGAGCTCGGCGAACAGCCGGGCGTGTACGGCGTCGGGGCGGCCGGCGCCGAACTCGTCGTACTCGATCGCGGCGAGGGCGGCCTTGGGCCTGCCGGTCAGCCGCGGGAGGGCCCAGGCGTGGGGGTCGGCCTCCTTGAGCTGGTAGAGGGAACGCAGGACGGCGTACTCGCGCACGAGTTCCAGGTCGGCCTGCTCGGCGAGGTGGGCGCTGACGCTGCCGGACGTGTCGGCGGGCTCGCGGAGCAGCGGTGCGAACGCCTCGGCGACGGTGCGGTCGCCGGGCAGGGCCCGTGCGAGCTCCGCCAGGAAGCACTGTTCGAGTCGGGCGCGGAAACGCAGCAGGTCCGGGTCCCACTCCAGGGCGTCGGGTACGTCCGGCAGGCCGCGGTAGTGGAGTTCGTACAGGAGGTAGAGGGCCAGGTGGAGGTCCTCTCCCCAGGGGTCGGCCTCCGCCACGGGGCCGGTCGCTCCGCGGCCGCCGGCGTCGGTGCCGTCGGGACCCGCGGCGTGGTTGCCGATGGTGCCGCCGGTGAGCAGGGCGTTGCCGACGGCGGTGCTCAACGGGCCGCGGGGCTCCGCCCGCCACGGTGGGAGGGCGGTCGTGGGGAGGGCGGTCGTGGGGACGGCGCTCATCGGCGCTCCTTGCGCCGGTGGCTGGTGTCGCACCACGGGTAGGTGCGGCTACGGCGACAGGTGCACAGGGCGACCATGAAGCGGTCGCTGCGGACCGTCGTACCGTCGGGGGTGACGACCTCGACCGGCCCTTCCACCAGGACCGGGCCCCGGGGGTCGATCAGTACGCGGCGGACGGACGGATGTCCGGCCCGTCGGGGATCAGGGGCGCTCTGCACGGATCACCACCAGCTTCTCCCTGGTTGCGGACTCGGGGACCAGGCCCTGCCGGTGCAGCCAGGCCCTCCTCGCCCGTCAGGACCGGCCCCCAGGGGATGTCGGCGCGCCGCACGATGCGGGCCGCCAGGCCCTGCTCCTTTAGGCGGGCACCGTCGTCGCGGCACCGCACAGCGCGGAGTGCACGACCAGCAGGACGCCGCCCGACTCCAGCCAGCCGGCGGCACGCCGGCACAACTGGTCGATGACGGCGCGGCCGTCCGGACCGGCGTCCCACGCCACCGCATCGCCCGCGCCGCGCACGCATGGAGCGGGGACGTAGGGCGGGTTGCTGATCACGAGGTCGAAGCGGCGCCCTTGAGCGCAGGTGGCGGCGTCGGCCCGTTCGACGTGCAGGGGGAGCCGGCTGCGCCGGGCGTTCAGCCGGGCCGTGAGCACCGCTTGCCGGGAGACGTCCACGGCGGTGACCGCCGCGCCCCGGCGCGCGGCCAGCAGGGCCAGGAAGCCGGAACCGGTTCCGACCTCCAGGACGGCGCAGCCGGGCTCGATCTCCTCCTCGGCGAGGGCGTCGGCGAGGAGTCCGGTGTCGGCTGCGGGACGGTAGACGCCCGGCAGCAGGGTGAGGCTGGTCATGTGTGTCGACTCGGCTCGGCGGGCCGGTCCGCTGCCGCTACCGGCCGCGCAGGGAGTCGTCGATGCCGAGGGCCCGGTCCTTGGCCTTGCCCATGGTTTCCTTGGCCTTGCCCTTCAGCTGTTCCATCTTGCCCTTGGCCTTCGCAGACATCACGGGGCTCCCTTCCGGGACGATCTCGCTGCGTCATCTCGTTGCGCAGTCGTCTTCCGCCGACGCGCCTGCCCGCGGAGCCCGCTCGTACACACACGCGTACCCGCACGGAGTGTGAAGGAGCTCCCGCGGGTAGGCGCGGGGCATGGCCCACATCGGATGCATGCCGATGACCACCACGTCCGGTCCGCTCCCCGGGGCGGCCGCGGCCTCCCGTGTGCGCGCGGCGCTGTTCGACGTCGACGGAACGCTCACCGACACCAACCCCCTGCACGTGACGAGCTGGTGGGAGGCGTTCCGGCAGGCCGGACACACCGTCCCCATGCACACCGTGCACCACGCCCTCGGCCTGCCCGGCCCGGCCCTGCTCGAACGCCTCCTCGGCAAGGGCCACGACCAGGAGGAGAAGGACGGCATCAGCGCCGCGCACGACGCGCTCTACGCCACCTACTTCGACCGGATCGCGGCCCTTCCCCGCGCCGGCGATCTGCTGCACGCGCTCGCCGCCGACGGCTGGCGCATCGTCCTGGTCACCTCGGCCTCCGGCGCCGAACTGTCGGCACTGCGCCGGGCCGTCGATGCAGACGACGCCATCCGCGCGACCACCAGCGCGGACGACGTCGAACGCGGCAAGCCGCATCCGGAGCCCGTGCACCGGGCCCTGGAACTGGCGGGCGCGGCGCCCGACCGGGCGGTCCTGGTCGGGGACAGCGTCTGGGACATGCAGGCCGGACGCCGGGCGTCGGTGAACTGCTGCGTCGGTCTGCTCTGCGGCGGCGTCCCGGCCGAGGACCTGCGGTCCGCCGGGGCGGACTCCGTGGTCAGGGACCCGGCAGAGCTCCTGCATTCGCTCGGCTCCGGGCCCTTCTCACGGATCACCGCGTAGGGAGCGTGTCCGCGGCCGTGTGCCGCGCGGACGTGCCCGCGTGCCGCGTCGACGTGCCTGCGCCGGTCAGGTGCCGTCCTGTTCCGTGCCGTGCGGTGCGCGGAAGAGCTCCAGGAGGCCGGCGATCTCATGACCGGCTTCGGCCGGGTGGCGGAACAGCGACCCGGGCACGATGGTGTAGTGGTTGCGGCGGCCGTCCTCGGCGCGGCTCCGCGTGAGGTACCCGGCCTCTTCGAGGTCCGCGACGATTCCCTGCACGGTGCGTTCGGTGACGCCGCAGGTGAGTGCGACCTCGCGGAGCCGTACGCCCGGGTCGCGGGCGATCGCGAGCAGGACGCGGGCGTGGTTGGTGAGGAACGTCCACTCCGACCGGCGATCAGATCCAGATCCAGATCCTTCCATGAGATACGTGTGCCCCATTTCCGGACGCTAAGCGATCATATGTAATGGTTTTCACGTAAGTATTGACGCATAAGGTGCAAAAAGCCACAATGCTGCTCAGGGAGCGAACGACTCCCGTGACCGTTCCCGCCGCCGACCGGCCCGTCAGGCACCCGCCGGATGACGGGGACTCGCCTCTTCTCCGGAGGTGGCACATGACGCCTGCCATCGGTCAAAGGCCCCGCGCCGACAGGTGCGGCTGGTGCGGGAGAGCAGCCACGCTCCATGCGAACGCTCCCGACTCCTCCTACCTCGATCCCGTCGACCCGGCGGGTGACGGCCGCCGGCCCGTGGCCGCGTGCAACCCCACCCACATGACGCAGGTCTCTGCCGCACTCCAGCGGCGTCCCTTCCACTATCCGGAGCTGTGGGCAGGACGGATCGCCCGGATACAGGCGGCGCACCCCCGCGACATGGGCCTGGAAGACCTGGCCCGCGAGTCCGGGCTGACGATCGCACAGCTGGAACAAGCCGCCCTCTGGGCGGGCCGCGCAGCCGTCCCGCGCGTTGCCTCACACGCCCTGCCGTCCACCGGCCACACGGACGGCTCCGGCCACACTGACGACTCCACTGCGGTGGACGGGTGGTGACGGAGACCGGTGGTGGCGGAGGAGACCGGTGGTGGCCAAAGAGACCTGTTGGGCGGAAGAGAGCGGCCTCACGGTGCGGGCGGCGGCAGCAGCGGGCCGAGGGGGCCGAGGTCGATGTTGAGCTCCTCAAGGCCGAAGCCGTGCTGCGCACACAATTCGATCATGCGGTCATGGAGGGCGAGGAGGGTCGCTCCCAGCTCCTCCTCCTGTTCGTCGCTGAGCCCGCCCGCTTCGACACGCCGGACGGCCTGCCGCTCGATGAGTTGCCTCAGCAGTTCGACCACGGTCAGGACGAGCTTGACCAGGTCCTCCCCGACCGTGTCGGGGTCGGTGCGGATGCGGCGGCCGCCGGAGCCGCTGCCCGCGGGCGGCCGGTCGGCCGGGGAAGCCGGCAGCAACCGCACCGCGTCGGCCATGGTGTCGCTCACGGCCTTCAGATCCGGCCCCGGGACGGGGGGAGGGGGCGGGCGCGGGGTCTCCTCGCTCATGGTGCTCCACCTCCCGGTGCGGGTCGGGACGGGGCGGCCCTGGCGTCGGGACCGACGGTGGCCACGGAGTCGACGGTCGTGACGGAGCCGACGGTCGTGACCGAGCTGATGAGGGCACGCAGGGAGATGCGGACGAGGTCGATGTCCGCGATGGACAGGACGATGTCGCCGGTGATGACGACGCCCCCGGCCAGCAGCCGGTCGAGCAGGTCGACGAGGGCGACCTGCCGGGCCGGCAGGACCGGGTCGGGGCGGCGGTCGACGGACGTCATGGCTGTGACGAGGGGTCCGGCAGCGAGGCGGCGAACGAGTACGGGGCCCACGGGCCGGTGACCTCGACCCGGATCCCGGGAAGGTCCTCGCCCGCACGGTGGACCGCCGCCCTGAAGGCGTCGGCTTCGCCGTCGGGCACGAGGAAGGCGTCGTTGAGCACGTTCTCCCCCACGGCCGACTCGGCCAGGGGACCGCTCTGCGGGGCATGGCTCACCCGGGCCGCCCCGTACTCCCGGCCGACGGCGGCGATGCGCTCGGCGGCCAGCTGCGCCTGCCGGTAGTGGTCCTCGCGGATGTCGTGCTGGGCCCGGCGTGCCCGCAGGTACGCCTTGCCGGGGCTCACGGGGGCGGGTTCCGCGGCGGCAGCGGATGCGGCGGGTGGGTCGGGTGCGGCGGCGGGGCGTACGTAGACCTTGACGCCGTACTCGGTGCGCGAGCTGAGCCGGGCCAGCCGCGTGGCGAGTTCCTGCGCCTCCTCGTGCAGTGCCCGCAGCGCGCCGGCGTGGTCTTCGTAGAGCGTGGCCATCCGCAGCGGCAGGACGGTGGTGCGTACGGCGAGCGCCTCCACCACGCGGTGGTGGGCGCGCGCGGTGTCCTCGAGCCAGCGGAGGTCCTCGAAGCGGTCCCTGAGCACGTCCTCGGCCCAGTCGGCGCGCGGAACCTCGCTGATGACGAAGGCGACGGGCCCGGACTCCTCGCCCGGCGGCAGCAGGAGGCCGACCGGGCTGCCGGCCACCCCGTCGAGCGTCGGCAGGAGGTCGTCCAGCACCGGAGCGGGTGGCGTGGCGGCGTAGACGTAGGTCAGCGTGGCTGCGACGGGGGTGTGCATCACTCGGTCCTCCGCCTGCCCGCGGCGCGCGTGGGCCGCCGCTCCCGGGCCCGGTGGTCCTGCTCCCCTTCGTCCTGCTCCCCTTCGCCCTGCTCCACGTCCTGCTCCCCGTCGCGGCGCAGCTGTTCCAGCTCGGCGCGCAGGCGGCGGTTCTCGGCGGCCAGCGACCCGCCGTCATGCCGGGAGGACAGCGACGGATCGTGCTCCCACCAGTCGATGCCCATCTCCTTCGCCTTGTCCACCGAGGCGATCAGGATCCGCAGCTTGATGGTGAGCAGCTCGATGTCGAGCAGGTTGATGCGGATGTCGCCGGCGATGACGATGCCCTTGTCCAGGACGCGTTCGAGGATGTCGGCCAGGCTCGCCGAGGAGCTCGGCGGATAGCCGGCCATCGGCGGCCCCGTACCGAACCTGCGGTCCAAGGGGTTCGTCATCCGGTTCACCTCCCGGTCGTCCGGCGGCCGGCCCGGACCGGCCTGCACGGTCGGTGCCTGCGCGCGGTCACGGTTCGCCCCTGCGGTAGTGGTCGATCTCCACCAGGCGGTCGATCAGCAGGTCTTCCTCACGCTCGAAGGTCTCCTCGTCGATCTCGCCCGCGGTCAGTCGGCGCTCCAGCTCCGCGAGCCGGGCCAGGACCGGCGCCGGGTCGTAGTACTCGGCCTCGGCGGTCTCCGCGACGCGCTGGGCCACCCAGACCACGCCCCGGACCGGGAGCAGCGGCGCGGTGAGCAGTTTCTCCAGCAGGCCCATCGCCGGACCCTCCTCTCTCCGGCCGACCCGGTGGACGTGGGGCGGCCCGGTGGACGTGGCGGCGGCCTACGCCACGAAGCTGTACGGCGGCAGCGGTCCGACCAGGCGGACCGTGACCCCGTCGTCGGGGGCCCGGCCGAGGTCGGCGTGGGCCTTGAGCAGGGCGTCCTCGCCGCCCCGGGGCACGAGCACCGACAGGTTCAGGAAGTCCTCGCCGCCGGGGGTGTGGAGGATGCTCTCGCGTCCGAGCGGCATCAGCGCCCGGCACAGTTCCGCGGCCGCGTTCGAGCGCCGCACGTCCACTTCGTCGGCGATCATGCGCCCCAGCTCCAGGGGCAGACGCGGGTCCTGGGATCCGGCGAGGATCTCCTCGTTGAGCCCGCGCCCCCGGGGCGAATCGTCCAGGATCCGGCGGAGCAGGCGGTCCTGCTCCCAGGACGCCTTCACGTTGTACTCGGCGCAGCCCTGTACCCGTTCCAGCGCGGCCCGGTAGGCCGGTTCCTGTTCCCGGAGCACGTGGCGGACGGCCTCGTCGTCGGGTGCGGTGTATCCGAACTGGAGCGGCAGCGGAGTCCCGTCCGCCATGAGGCCGTTCTGGACGGCCTGGTGAGCGGCGACATCGCGCCTCTTGGGGCGGATTTCCTCGTCGACGTCACTGACCACGGCGTTCAGCTCCTGCGTGGAGACGACCCGTACCGGTCCGGCGTGGGCACCGACGCCGGTGATGCCGTCGGTCCGGCAGGGGTGTTCGCGCAGGGTGATGGCATACACGTAGACGGCCACGGTTCACTCCCTCTCCCGCCGCACCGGCCGCCGGGCCGGCCGCCGGCGCCGAGGAGGTTCCTCTGCCTCCTGCTCGCGCTCGTCCTCCTGCTCGCGTTCGTCCTCCTGCTCGTCCTCCTGCCCGCCCTCGTCCTCGCTCTTGCCCGTGAGGGACTTCGTCACGGCATCGATCGCGCCGCCGAGCGCGCCCTTGGTCTTGCCCCGGCTTCCGCCCTCCATCAACTTCTCCGCTACGTCCGGGAGCTGGGCGGGCGTACCGGGGCCGGATTCCAGGTCCAGCCGGTTGCACGCCTCGGCGAAGCGGAGGTAGGTGTCGACGCTCGCGATCACGATCCGGGCGTCGATCTTGAGGATCTCGATCCCGACCAGGGAGACCCGTACGAAGGCGTCGATGACCAGCCCCCGGTCGAGAATGAGTTCCAGGACGTCGTAGAGGCTGCTCGTGTTGCCTCCGCCGGCGCGGCTGAGGCCTCCGCTCGCCCCCTGCGGCATCACCGTCATGGCGCTTCCCTTCCCGGCTGGGTGGCGTCAGCCGCCCGGCCGGTCGATCATGCCCCGGCTGTACCTCCGGGTCCGTTCGTAGGAGATCAGCTCACCCTCCTCGTCGAGTGCGACCCTGTAGCTGCCCATGACGCTGGTGGTGTCCGGAATGCGTTCAAGTTCGACCACCTCCACCACCGCCTCCCAGCCGTCATCGGTGGGCTTGAGGGACGAAACCGACTCCGGGCGCCGGCCGAGCAGTTCCGACAGCTGCTCCGCAGCTGCCCGGAGCGCGGCCGCCGCGCCGGGTGCGTTTCCGCCCTTCCGGGAGGCGGCCTTCCTGCGCGGGGGCGTGCGAGCCGGTGGCTCACCGCCGCCCTCCGAGGACGGTCGGCGCCGGCGACGTGCCGGTTCTGGCGTGGCCATGTGCTTCTCTCTGCCGGATCTCCGTGGACTATGGGCGCCTCCCCCGACATATCCGCACCACACCTCACATTCGGGAATTTCTCCGCATCAAACGGAATATCCGGCCGCAGGGCGAGCAGCCGCCCTATGAGTACCCGCACCGGGGACACCCCGGTGCTCGACCCCACCGCCGGGCAGCGGCCCGGTGATTGACCAGCGTGGGAAGGGAACAGGCAGATGGACGACACGACGAAGCTCGCCCTGGCAGCCGCCATTGCCGGGGGCTACCTCCTGGGACGGGCGAAGAAGGGCCGCATGGCCCTGTCGCTGGCGACGTATCTCGCCGGCCGCAGATTCGCGCTGGACCCCGGCCAGCTCATCGCGCAGGGCGTCCGCAAGCTCGGGGAGATGCCCCAGACCGCCGAACTGGGCGAACAGCTCCGTGGCGAGGCACTCGACGCGGCCCGCTCGGCGCTCACGACCGCGGCCACCCGTCAGATCGCCGGTCTGGCCGACAACCTGCACCAGCGCACGCTCGAACTCACCCGTGGCCGCAAGGAGTCGGACGAGGACGAAGGCGCCGACGAGGAAGAGCGGTACGAGGACGAGGAGTACGAGGAGGAGCCCTACGAGGACGAAGCCCCCGCGGACGACGATGCGTACGAGGAGGAGCCGGAGGAGGAGGGAGAAGGGCGCTACGAGGACGAGGGGCCCTATGAGGAGGAGGACGAGGAAGAGGAAGAAGGGGCCTACCGGGACGAGGAGGAGCCGGAGGAGGAAGAGGACGAAGAGGGGGAGGACGAGGAGGAGGCCGAGGAGCCTCGTCCCCGTGCACGGGCCCGCGGCAGTGGCACCCGTACCGCCGGATCGGCCGGCGCTTCCGGGCGCAGCAGCGGTCGTGGCGCCGAACCGTCCAAGGCATCCCCCTCCCGCCGCCGCACACCGGCGAAGAAGGCGGACACGGCGGCCGGGAAGCCGGCGGCCGGGAAGAAGGCGGCACCGGCCAAGAAGGCCACGCCGGCGCGGAAGAAGGCCGCACCGGCCAAAAAGGCCCCGGCAGCCAAGAAGACGGCTGCACCGGCCGGGAAGACCGCACCGGCCGGGAGGAAGGCCGCACCGGCCAAGAAGGCCACACCGGCACGGAAGAAGGCCGCACCGGCCAAGAAGGCCCCGGCAGCCAAGAAGACGGCTCCGCCCACGAAGAGTGCCGCCAGGCGCACCCGGGCCAAGGAGACCCCGAAGAAGTCCTCTTCCGCGAGCCGCACCGGCACCAAGAAGACCGCCTCCGCCCGGCCCCCGGCCAAGAAGGCGGCGGCGAAGCGCGCGCCGGCCAAGAGGACGTCGGCACGCAAGTCGTCGACGCGGAGGTAGTGCCATGGCCACCACACACCGTGCCATCGAGCCCGAGGACACACGGTCCGCCATGGACCAGCTGTTCGACGAGCTCGGCGGGTTCCTGTCCGCCCAGGCGGGCCAGCTGGCCGACAAGGCCGTCGACAAGCTCGGCGACGTCACCGAACAGCTCTTCGACGTGGCCGACAACGGAGGCTCGCTCGCGGACATCGGCGGCCGCCTCCTCCAGGGCGACTCACCCCTCAAGGCCGCCGTCGGCACCACCATCGACAGCGTCAAGGACAAGGTCAAGGACATCGGCAGCGCGCTGACCGGCGGAGGCAAGAGCCGCAAGAGCGGATCCAAGCCGATCCACATCTGCGAATCCATCGACATCGGAGTCCCGCTGCGCACCGCCTACGACCAGTGGACGCTGTACGAGGACTTCAGCACCTTCGCCAAGGGCGTGCGCAGCGTCTCCCAGAGCGATGACACGACCTCGGACTGGAAGGTCAAGGTCGGCCCCTCCACCCGCAACTGGAAGGCGACCGTCCAGGAACAGGTCCCCGACGAACGCATCCTGTGGAGCTCCCAGGGCTCCAAGGGCACCACGCGGGGATGCGTCAGCTTCCACGAGCTCGCCCCCTCCCTCACTCGCGTTCTCGTGATCGTCGAGTACTACCCCTCCGGCCTGTTCGAACGGACGGGCAACATCTGGCGCGCACAGGGACGGCGCCTGCGCCTGGACCTCAAGCACTTCGCCCGTCATGTCACCCTCTCGGACGGCGAGCCCGACGGATGGCGCGGCGAGATACGCGACGGCGAGGTCGTACGCACCCATGAGGAGGCCGTGGAGGAGGAAGAGGAAGAGGCCGGGGAAGGGGCCGAGGAAGGGGCCGAGGAGTACGAGGACGAGGGCGGGGAGTACGCCGAAGCAGAGGAAGACGAGGAAGAACCCGACGCATACGAGGACGAGGACGAAAGCGCCAGTGAAGGCGAGGGCGAAGAGAATGAGCAGGAAGAAGGGGACGAGGAGGAAGAAGTCGACGAGGATGCGGAACCTTCTCCCCGTCGGCGCCGTCGCCGCCGTTGACGGCACCCCCGGGCCATCACGGCCCCGTCCTCGACGGACGCCGGCGCTCCGCGCGAATTCAGCCGGGCCGGGCCGACAAGGACAAGGGGCCGGAACGGAGCAGGAACGCGGCGCGCAGCAAACGCCGCAGCGTCCGCCGCATCCCCCACATCATCACGCCCACGCCCCACACCGTCAGCCGCATGGACATCCGGCGGACCAGGGCGCGAGGGCCCCAGCCCCCGGCGACCCGACGCCGGACCCGCCGCTTGATCCTCTTGCGTATGCGTTTCCTTTTGCCGAACATCACGAGTTCTTCCGGCCGGCGATCAGGCGGTAGACGAGCAGGAGGATGAGCGAACCGACAATGGCGGCGACCCAGGTCGAGAGTTCGAAGAATCCGTCGATGGATTCGACGCCGAAAATGACCTTTCCGAGCCATCCGCCCAGAAGGCCCCCCGCAATGCCGATGAGAGGCGTGAGGAGGCAGCCGCCCGGGTCCTTGCCCGGCATCAGGAGTTTCGCGATGATTCCGGCGATCAATCCCATCAGAATCCAGCCGATGATGCTCATGGCCCCTCGCTTCCCTTTTCTTGAATCCTTCACGAAGCCATCTGCCCGAATAAGGAATTCCGAACCATGTGGGAGGTCGAGGCATGACGGGCAACGGGAGCCCGGTGATCGAGGCGACGCTGTTCGACGCGGCGGATTACGGCGGAACCGGTGTCGCGGTCCGGCCCGACAGGTCCGACGAGGGCGGGCAGGTCGTCGCGTACTCGCTGGCCCGCCTGGGTCTGAGCCGGCTCGGCTCCCTGCGGGCCCCCGCCTTCCCCGCCGACCCCGACGACCCCTTCCGGCAGGAGCCGGGCTGGATCACCGCCGTCACGGTGTGGGCGTCCAGGCCGCACGCGTGGCCGCCGGACGACGGCCGGCGCGGCAGGACCTGGCAGGAGTACCGGGCCGACACCGCCGACCTGGGCGTGTGGGGGGTCAAGGCCGGGTACGTCCGCGTCCGGAAGGAGCCGGCGGCCGCGCCGGGTGGCGGAGCCGTCCGCGACCGGGACGCGGAGCACCGGATCGTCGTCGTGGAGTAGGGCGGGGCGCGGGTTCAGGGCCTGCGGCCTGCGGGCGGCGGCATGGCAACCAGGCCGCCGGTCCAAGGTGCCCGGTGCCCGGCGCTCAGGCCGCCAGTCCCCGGTGCCCGGCGTGCTCGCCGTCGAGCGTGGGGTAGTCGGTGTAGCCGTCCGCCCCACCCGTGTAGAAGAGGCCCGCGTCGCGCACCTGGTTGACGGGCGCGCCGGTACGGAGCCGCTCGACCAGGTCCGGGTTCGCGAGGAAGGGCCGGCCGAGGGAAATCAGGTCGGCTCCCGCGGCGAGCAGCCGCTCGGCCGCCTCCCGGCCGCCGTCGGCGGGCAGCGGCTGCCCCCAGCCGAGCACCGGGTTGGCGATGATCGTGCCGGACCACATCGTGCGGATGCGCCGGAAGACGGGCTGGTCGGGGTCGGCGAAGACCACGTGGACATAGGCGAGGCCCGCGTCGGCCAGGGCGTCGATCAGGGCCGGGTAGATGGCCTCCGTATCGCCCTCCTCGATGCCGTTGACGGTGAGTCCCGGCGCGATGCGCACACCCACCCGCTCGGGGCCGATGGCCTCCGCGACCGCCCGGACCACCTCGACGGTGAACCGGATGCGGTGCGCCACCGGGCCGCCGTAGGCGTCCGTACGCCGGTTGCTGCCCTGGGCGAGGAACTGGTGGAGCAGGTAGCCGTTGGCGGCGTGCACCTCCACTCCGGCGAAGCCCGCGTCCACGGCGTGGCGGGCGGCGGCGGCGAAGTCGGCCACGGTGGAGCGGATCTCGTCGAGGGTCATCTCGCGGGGGACGACGGCGTCCTGAGGACCGGAGGGGGTCGAGATCTGCTCCGGGAGCGGGACGGGCGACGGTGCGACCGGGGTCAGCCCGCTGTTGTCGGGGTGACCGACCCGTCCGCCGTGCTGGATCTGGAGGAACATGCGGCCGCCGGCCTCGCGCACCGCGTCGGTGACCCTTCTCCAGCCGTCCACGTGGGACGGGAGGTGGATGGCGGTGATGTTCGGGTAGGTCTGCCCCACGGCGTTCGGCGTCGACGCCTCGGCGATGATCAGCCCGGCCGTGGCGCGCTGTGCGTAGTACGTCTCCATGACCGGCTGCGGGACGCCGTCCGCCGAGGCCCGGCTGCGGGTCATGGGCGCCATCACCAGCCGGTTCGGCAGGCGCAGGGGACCCAGTCGGGTCGGCTGGAAGAGGGGGGACCGGGAAGGGTTGACGGACAAGGTCGTTGCTCCAAGCAGGGCGGGGCACCCTGCCCACGGAAAGTGGGGAGGGTGCGGTCGGCGGGTGACGTTGGGCGGGCCGAGCGGCCGATGTCCACTCTCCGGCGCCCCGACCGGCCCATCAAGATCGAAAAGGGCTACGATCGGTGACCGGAACTCACCGAACGGGGGCCTGGGTTGGAGCGGCACGAGATCGAGGCGTTTCTGACGCTCGCCGAGGAACTCCACTTCCGGCGCACCTCCGAACGGCTCGGGTTGGCGCAGGGGCGCGTGAGTCAGACCATCAAGAAGCTGGAGCGCCGCATCGGCGTACCCCTCTTCGAGCGCACCAGCCGCCACGTCGCCCTGACCGCGATCGGCGCACAGCTCCGCGACGACCTGCTCCCCGGCTACCGGCAGATCCAGCACGCCGTCGCCCGCGCCACCGAGGCCGGACGGGGGATCGGCGGGACGCTCCGCGTGGGCTACTCGGGGCCGATGGTCGCCGAGTTGATCCTGAAGGCGGCCGAGAAGTTCCGTGCCCGCTACCCCGGCAGCGACGTACGGATCCAGGAGGTGCAGCTCTCCGACCCCTTCGGCCCGATCCGGAGCGGTCAGGTGCACATGCAGATCACCGAACGACCTTGCAGCGAGCCGGATCTGACGATGGGTCCCCTCGTGCTCTCCGCTCCCCGCGCGCTCATGGTCCCCGACCGGCACCCCCTCGCCCGGCGCACGTCCGTCTCCCTCGAAGACTTCGCCGAAGCGCCCCTCGTGGCCATCGCCGGCGCGGTCCCGCCGTACTGGCTGGACTACCACTATCCGCAGCACACCCCCGCCGGCAGGACCGTCCCCCGAGGGCCCACCGCCATGTACTGGGCCGAGCTGCAGTCCCTCGTGGCGGCGGGAGCGGGCATCTCACCGGCCTGCGCGACGGCGGAGCGCTACACCGGCCGCCCGGGCATCACCTGGGTGCCGTTCCACGACGCCCCGCCCGTGGACTTCGGCTTCCTCTGGCCCGCGTCGGGAGAGACCGTGCGGGTCCGCGCCTTCGTCGAGCTCTTCCCCGCCATCGACTAGTTCGGACGCGTCGGCGGTGCCGCCGCAGGCACCGGTGCCGGCGGCGGCAGCGGGCGGGCCGGGGCAGGTGCGGCCCCCATCGGCCGATGCCGCTCCGGATGCCGTGCCCGGGCAGCGCACCCTCGGAGGTCCGGGAGGTGCCACACCTTGCGGGTCGCCGTGCCGTCTCGCGGCGCGGGCAGCGCATGTGATCAGGAACTCATCCGCTTGGTGCGGCGGCGGGCGGGGCTGTAGCGTCGCGGCGACATAAACACATAGCGACGACGGCGAGACGGAAGTCCGGTGAGAATCCGGCATGGTCGCGCCACTGTGTGCTGCGGCGGCACCCCTCCGGGGGGCGGCCGCGGCGAGTCAGACCCTCGGACCGTCGATCCGCACCACCACATGGGACGCGTTGTTCCCCGAGGAGGTTCCACCATGGCCGAGGCCGTCGCTTCCGCTGCCATACCCACCCCCGCCGTCTCCCCGTCGGCTCCGCTGCCCGTCAAGGCCGTCCTGCCCTGGGCCCTGTTCGTCGGCCTCCTGATGCTCGTGGCCCTGTACTTCGTCGGTGCCGAGCAGGGCGCCACCGCCGTGTTCTCCGGCGAGGGCGTGCACGAGTGGGTGCACGACGGCCGCCACCTGCTCGGCTTCCCCTGCCATTGAGAGGCACGCGCACCATGTACGCCTCCACTGTCAGAGGTCTGCTGGTCCGCGGCATGCTCGCGGGCCTGATCGCCGGACTGTTCGCCTTCGCCGTCGCCTACGCGGTCGGTGAGCCCCCCGTCCGGGGCTCCATCGCCGTCGAGGAGGCCACGGCCGCCAAGGAAGCCGCCCCGGCGGCCGGCCACGCCGCCGGTCACTCCGGTCACGGTGCCGCCCCGGCGGCCGCCGCCGAGGAAGAGGAAGAACTCGTCAGCCGTCCCGTCCAGTCCACCGTCGGCCTGGCCACCGGTGTCCTGGTCTACGGGGTGGCCCTGGGCGGCATCGCCTCCCTCGCGTTCTCCTTCGTGCTCGGGCGCGTCGGCGGGTTCAGCCCGCGGGCCACGGCGGCGCTCACGGCCGCGGGCGCCTTCACCACCGTCTACTTCGTGCCGTTCCTGAAGTACCCGGCGGCCCCGCCGGCGGTCGGCAATCCCGACACGATCGGGCAGCGCACCACGCTGTTCTTCCTGATGATCCTGCTGAGCGTGCTGCTCGGCGTGGGCGCGATCATCCTGGGACGCCGGCTGGCACCGCCCCTGGGCAACTGGAACGCCACCCTGGCGGCCGGCGCCGGCTTCGTCGTCGCCACCGGGCTGGCCTTCCTGGTCCTCCCGGACAACACCGACGCGGTGAAGCCCGAGTTCCCCGCGGCCCTGCTGTGGGAGTTCCGGGTCGCGTCGGTGTCCGTCCAGGTCGTGATGTGGGCCGTGTTCGGGGTCGTCTTCGGCGTCCTCGCCCAGCGGCTCCTGGCCCACCGCACCGACCCGGCCGGTACGGAGGCCACGGCTCCGCAGCCGGCGTCGGCCCTCGGCTGATCCCCGCACCGCAGCCACACCCCAGAGCCCTGCGGTCCCGGACGTCCGGGACCGCAGGGCTCCGGTCGTGAGCGTCAGGCGGCGCCACCGGCCCCGCCGGGTCCTCCCTCACCGCGAGGCCGTGAACACCTTCCCCGGGTTGAGGATGCCCGCCGGGTCCCAGACCCGCTTGATGCCCCGGTGCAGGTCCAGCACGGCCGGTCCGAGTTCGGACACCAGCCCGCGCATCTTGAGCAGTCCCACGCCGTGCTCGCCGGTGACCGTGCCGCCGAGCGCGACCGCCTCCTCGACGATCGTCTCGAACACCTCCCGGCACCTGGCCAGTTCGCGCTCGTCGCCGCGCGGCACCACGATCATCGGGTGCAGATTGCCGTCCCCCGCGTGGGCCAGGCCGGCGATCCGTACGTCCTGCTCGCGGCCGGTGGCCTCCAGCCGCGCCAGCATCTCGGGGACGAGGGTCCGCGGGACGCAGATGTCCTCGCTCAGCACCATGCCCTGGCGTTCCAGCGCCGGGTAGACCAGGCGCCGCGCCGCGAACAGGGCGTCCGCCTCGGCCTGGTCCTCCGAGCGTGCGCTCCAGCCGGCGCCCGCGTCCCGGAAGCAGGCCAGCACGGTTTCCGCCTCCTGGACCCCGGCGTCACCGGGCGCGTCGCAGCGGGCCAGCAGCAGTACGTTGCCGGTGTCGCCCAGGCCGGTGTTCTTCCACTCGTCGACGGCCCGCAGGCAGTACCGGTCGACGAGCTCCAGGGCGCTGGGGACCACTCCGGAGGCCACCACCCGGGCGACGGCCCGGCCCGCGGCCGGCAGGTCGTCGAAGGCGCCGACCACCGTGTGCTCGGGTGCCCGCTCCCCGCGCAGCCGCACGGTGATCTCGGTGACCAGCCCGAGCGTTCCCTCCGAACCGACCAGCAGGCCGGCCAGTTCGAACCCCGCGCTGCTCTTCGCCGTACGCCGGCCCAGCCGGACCACCTCGCCGCTGCCGGTCACGGCCTCCATGCCCAGCACGTAGTCGCGCGTCACGCCGTACTTCACGCAGCACAGCCCGCCCGCGTTGGTGGCCACGTTCCCGCCGATCGTGGACCAGGGCGCGCTCGCCGGGTCGGGCGGGTACCACAGGCCCTCGGCGGCGCAGGCGGTGCGCAGGTCGTCGTTGACGACGCCCGGCTGGACCACCGCGAGCCGCTCGTCCGCGTCGATCCGCAGGATCCGGTCCATGGCCGCGAAGGAGACCACCACGCAGCCCTCCACGGCGTTGGCACCGCCGGACAGGCCGGTGCCCGCGCCGCGGGCGACGACGGGTACGCCGCGTTCGGCGCAGTAGGCGACCACGGCTGCGACCTCGGCGGTGTCGCGCGGTTCCACCGCCGCCGCGGGCAGCACCCAGGGGGCGCCGGCGGCCTCGTCGTGTGCGTAGGACGCCAGCACGGCCGGGTCGGTGACCACGCGTCCGGCGGGGAGCAGCCCGGCGAGATCGGAGGTGAGGAGCCCGGCGGTTTCAGAGGATGTCGTGCTCATAGCCGGGAGGCTCGCACCGGCCCGGGACGGGGTCAATTGACCCTTGGTACACGGTCGAAGGGGAGGTGTACCAAGGGCCAATTGCCTGGTCACAGCCGTGTCGGCAAGTCTGTTGACGCCAGATCGGGCCGTGGATGCGGCAGAAGCGAAGGGGTGGGTCAATGGCGGCAGTGGTCACCGGGATCGGGGGGTACCTCCCGCCCAGGGCGGTCACCAACGACGACCTCTCGCGGACGCTGGACACGACCGACGAGTGGATACGTACCCGGACCGGCATCCGGGAACGGCGGGTCGTCTCCGAGGGCTTGTCGACGGGCGAGCTCGCGGTGCGGGCCGGCGCCCGGGCCCTGGAATCGGCCGGGCTGAGCGGTGTCGACGCACTCGTGGTGGCGACCACCTCGCCCGAGCGGCTCTGCCCCGCGGTCGCACCGGAGGTCGCCTCCCGGCTGGGGCTGGGCACGATCGCCGCGTTCGACCTGACGTCGGCGTGCAGCGGGTTCCTCTACGGGCTCGCCACCGCGGCCGGACTGATCGAGTCCGGCACCGCCGACACGGTGCTGTTCATCGGGTCCGAGGCGTTCACCACGCTGGTGAACCAGGCCGACCGGGCCACCGCGCCCATCTTCGGCGACGGCGCCGGGGCGGTGGTGCTGCGCCGCGGGACCCCCGACGAGCCCGGTGCGCTGGGCCCGTTCGACCTCGGCAGCGACGGTGCGCTCGCCGACCTGCTGGCGATCCCGGCCGGCGGCTCGCGCCAGCGGTCCGCCGACGGCGGTCTCGGCCACTCCTCCGTCCCCACGGAGGACTGGTACCTGCGGATGGAGGGCCGGGCCCTCTACACCCAGGCCGTCGAGCGGATGACGCAGTCGGCGCAGGCGGTCCTCAAGCGGGCCGACTGGAGCGTGGACGACGTCGACTGGTTCGTCGGCCACCAGGCCAACATCCGCATCGTGTCGGCGGTGGCCGAGGAACTGGAGCTGCCCGAGGAGCGGGTCGCGGTGAACATCGACCGGGTCGGGAACACCCTGTCGGCGTCCGTGCCGCTGCTGCTCAACGACTACGCGGCCCGCGGCGACCTCAAGGCGGGCCAGCGGGTGCTGCTCTCCGCCTTCGGCGCCGGCCTGTCGTGGGGCTCGACGGTCCTCGTCTGGCCCGAAGTCCGCGCCTCCTCGGTCGACTGACCCTCGTCCGGACCTCGCAGCGACCCGCACACCGAGCGCCGGCCCGGCTCACCGTCGGGCCCTCTGCCCGGTCCGGCGTCCCGAGTGAGGCCTGGCCCGCCGGCAGGCGGGGGCGACCCGGACAGCTGTCGGTCAGGCATCCGTCCCGGGCTCCGTCCGGGGACGTGGCTCGGATGGAGTTCCGGTCCACGGGCCGGCGCTCCGGCGCACTGCACCGTCCGCGGGCAGGCGGGGGCTCGGACGGCCTGCCGTCCGGCACACGTCCCTACCTGTCCCAGGACCGTGGTGCGGTCCGCGCTCGGGCGGGAATCGGAGCGTGGTCCGAAGGTTGGCCCGGACCGATCCCGCTCCTGCGGACCCGGCGCCCGGGCCGCGGCCGGCTTCGATGTCCGGCCGACGGCTCGGTCCGCGGTAGGTCGGGGAACGGCGCGCAGCCGGACGTACGGGCCAGCCTTCGGTCCCGACGTACGGGCCCGACGTCCGAGCGGTGGTCCGGCTTCGCCGACCAGCCGACGGCTCGGTGCGGTCGGCCCGAAAGCCGCTCTACGGTCGGCCGGGCTCCCGAGCCCGGTCTCCCGGGCGCGGCCGACAGGCCGGCCAAGGGCGACGGCCTCCACGGCCGGGCCAATGACCCGGGCCCGCGGACCCGCCGCCCGGCTCGTGGCCTGACGGCCGACCCGACTGTCGGAACGGCGGGACGCAACGTCCGTCGGACCGGCGGGACGGAACGTCCATCGAACGGCAGGACGCAACGTCCGTCGGAACAGCGGGACGGAACGGCGGTCGGAACGGCCGCGGTCCCCTCCCCGCCCCACCCGTGTCCATGAGCACCATCCGCGCACCGCGCGCACCGCGCGCACCGCGCACCGCGCGCCACGCACCACCCCCTCGGCGGATCGGTCGACCGATCTGCCGGCACCACAGACTTCCGGCCGGTTCCCCCGGCCGGTCCGCCCGTCGGCGGCCCGACCGCCGCACCGGCACCCCGTCCAATCCAGGAGGAAACCATGAGCTCCGTCCACGACTCCGTCGTCGAGGTCTTCGTCGCCCGCTTCGACCTCGACCCCGAGACGGTCGTCGCCGACGCGACCTTCGACGACCTCGGCCTCGACTCGCTCTCCCAGATCGAGCTGGCCACCGCCCTGAAGAAGCGCCTGGGCGTCGCCATCACCGACGAGGAGCTCTCCGAGGTCTCCGTCGTCGCGGACATCGTCGCCCTCGTCGAGAAGAAGGGCGCCGCGGTCTGATGACCGGTTTCGCTGCCGCCATCACCGGCATCGGGCTCGTCACGCCCGCCGGTGTCGGCGTGAAGGAGAGCTGGGACCGGGTGGTCGACGGCCTGCCGACGGCCGCGCACCACGACGACCTCGCCGGCCTGCCGGTGACGATGGCGTGCCGGGTGCCCGGTTTCGACCCGGCGGGACAGGGCCTGCGCGCCGCGTGGCAGTGGGACCGCTACTCCCAGTTCGCCCTCGTCGCCGCCCGCGAGGCCCTGGCCCACGCCGGCCTCACCGCCGGCGAATGGGCCGACAGCTCGCGTGTGGCCGTCATCCTCGGCTCCGGGGCCGGCGGCACCGCGACGCTGGAGGAACAGCACCGGGTGCTGATCGAGGAGGGCCCCTCCGAGGTCTCCCCGATGACCCTCCCCATGGGCCTGCTGAACATGGCCGCCGGGCAGGTCGCCATCGACATCGGCGCCAACGGCCCCTGCATGGCCCCGTGCACGGCCTGTGCCGCGGGAGCCAGCGCGATCGGGCTCGGCCGCGAGCTGCTCCGCTCCGGTCTCGCCGACATCGTGGTGGCCGGCGGGGCCGAGGCGCCCATCACCCCGCTGTACCTCTCCTCCTTCGCCCGGATGCGGGCCCTGTCCCGCCGCCTGGACGACCCGCAGTCCGCGTCGCGTCCCTTCGACACCGGCCGGGACGGCTTCGTCCTCGGTGAGGGCGCCGGCGTGGTCGTGCTGGAGTCGGAGGAGCATGCGCGGGCCCGCGGCGTACAGCCGGTGGCGAAGGTCATCGGCTACGGCGCCTCCGCGGACGCCCACCACGTGACGTCCCCGCATCCCGAGGGCAAGGGGGCCGAACTGGCGGTCCGTGCGGCCCTCGCCGACGCCGGCCTGACCGGCAGGGACATCGGCTACGTCAACGCCCACGGCACGTCCACCCCGCTCAACGACGTGATCGAGGCGGGCGTCATCCGCCGGGTGGCCGGGACGGACGCCCAGGTCAGTTCGACCAAGGGGGTCACCGGACACCCGCTGGGCGCCGCCGGATCCATCGAGGCCGCGTTCGCGGCGCTCACCGTGCACCACGGTGTCGTCCCGCCGTCGGCGGGCACCACCGAGATCGACCCGAGGGTGGAGGTGGACGTGGTCCACGGCGCCGCGCGCCGGCGCCCGGTGGAGGTGGCCCTGAGCAACTCCTTCGGCTTCGGCGGCCAGAACGCCGCCCTGCTGATCGCCTCCGCCTGACGGCCGCTGACCGCGGCTGACGGCCCCGGGCAGCACCGGGCAAGCACCGGCTGCCCCCGCGGCGCGGCGGGACGCCGGCCGGACGTACCCGCCGTCCGGCGTCCCGCCGCGCCGCCCGCCCGGGCCGACCCCACCCCCCGAACCCGAAAGGACCCCCGATGACCTCGTCGGCCTCCGCCGACCTCACCCGGCTGCTCTTCGACGGCAGGTACGAGCAGAGCCACAAGGACCTGCACGACCTCCTCCTGGACCCCGTGTTCGACCCGCGCGAGGGCCTGGACATGACCGAGGCCGGCAAGCTGGCCTACGAGCGGTCCCGTGCCGTGCACGGCGCCCTGGAGACCCCGCGGCAGATCCTGGCGGACCCGTGGCGGCTCTTCGCCCTGGCCGAATGGCCCTCGCTGGTGGACGTCTCCACGTTCTCGCTGCTGATGGTCCACTACAACCTCGCGTTCGGCACCGTGCTGGAGCACGGCGACCGCGAGGACACCAAGGACCTGGTCGACGAGCTGGACCGGCTGGACTCCTTCAGCCCGTACATGGCCACCGAACTCGGCTACGGCAACAACGTGGCCGCGCTGCGCACCGAGGCCGTCTACGACCCCGCGACCGAGACGTTCGTCCTCAACACCCCGGACGCGCTCGCCCAGAAGTACATGTCCTACAGCGGCTTCCGGGACATCCCCAAGCTGGCCGTGGTGATGGCGCGCCTGAAGGCGGACGGCAAGGACCACGGCGTGTTCCCGTTCCTGGTCCGCATCAGCGACGGCACGGCACTGTGCGAGGGCGTCCACGCCGCCCCGTGCCCGGAGAAGCCGGTCCAGGGCCTGGACAACGGCCTCACCTGGTTCGACCACGTACGCGTCCCCCGCCGCAACCTGCTCCACGGCGACATGGGCGGCTTCGGCGAGGACGGCGTGTTCCGCCCCGCGTCCGGGAACCAGCGCAAGCGCTTCCTGCGGGCCATGAACCGCATCCTGCCGGGCCGGCTGTGCGTCTCCAGTGCGGCCACCGGCGCCGGCCGCGCCGCCGTCTACGTCGCCCTGCGCTACGCCGTGCAGCGGCTCACCAACGCCCCCGGCCGCAACGACCTGCCGATCATCGAGTACCGCAGCCACCAGCTGGCGCTGTTCACCGCGCTGGCCCGCACGTACGCGATGACGCTGCTGCTCAACCACGCCAAGCGGGAGTTCACCTCGGTCCCGCCGAACGCCGTGCCGGCGGAACTCAACCACCTGGTGTCGATCACCAAGGCGCTGTCCACCTGGGAGATGACCGACGTCATCGCCGTCTGCCGGGAACGCTGCGGCGCCCAGGGCATCTTCAGCGTCAACCGGATCGCGGACTACGGCTCCCTGCTCCAGGGCCTGGTCACCGCCGAGGGCGACAACCAGGTGCTGCTCGCCACCACGGCCGGGCAGATCATCGCCGCCGGCGAGGCCGACCCCGAGCCGGCCGCCGTGACCGACCCGCACGGCCGCGACCTGCGCGACGCCGGGTTCCTGGTCTCCGCGGTCCGCCACCGGGAGCAGGAACTGCTGCGCCGGGCCCGCACGGCCATGTCCGACGACTCCGTCGACCGGACCTACTTCGAGGCGTGGAACGCCACCATCAACACCGGTCTGGAGATGGCCCGGGCGCGCGGCGTGCGCACCGCGCTGGAGTGCATGGCCGAAGCGGCCGAGACCGCCCGCACGGAGGAGTCCCGCACCGCCCTGGGCCTGCTGACCGCGCTGTACGGGCTGACCGAGGTCGGCCGCGATGCGGGCTGGTACCTGGCGAACGGCGTGCTCACCGCCGGGCAGGTCGAGGAGCTCGCCGCGCAGACGGACGCGCTGTGCGCGGACCTGCTGCCTCACGTGCAGACCATCGTCGACGGCTTCGGCCTCACCCCGGAGCTGCTCCGGGCGCCGATCGCGGCCGACGACTACGTGTCCGCCTTCCAGGCGCGGACCGGTGCCCACGGCCCGTCGGCCGCCCCCGCGGAGGCCGACGCCAACGTCAACGCCAACGTCAACGCCGACGCCGACTCCGGCGCCGGGGAAGGAGAGCGGGCCTGATGGCACGGCACACCTACCCCTGCCCGATCCGCTGGTCGGACATGGACGTCTACGGCATCGTCAACAACGTCTCCTACCTGCGCTACCTGGAGGAGGCCCGGGTCGACTTCGTCTTCCGGATGGCGCCGACCGACGGTGACGCCTTCTTCCGGGACGGCTCGGTGGTGGTGGAGCACTCCATCCGCTACCGCAAGCAGCTGGTCCACCGGCACGCGCCGGTGGACATCGAGATGTGGGTCTCCGACCTCCAGTCGGCGACCGTGGCCATCGACTACGTGGTCCGGGACGGGGACACCGTCTACGCCACCGCCTCCACGGTCATGGCGCCGTTCGACTACCGGGCCGGCCGGCCCCGGCGGCTGACCGACAAGGAGATCCGCTTCTTCGAGAAGTACCTCGAGCAGAGCCCGGCGGCCCGCTGACATGCGGCTGCTGCGGATCGGACCGCCGGGGCGGGAGCGGCCCTGCGCCGTCGGCCCCGGCGGGATCGTCCGGGACCTGTCCTCGTGGGTGCCGGACTGGACGGGCGCCCACCTGGACCCGGACGCGCTGCGCGTCCTGGCCGCACGGCTGGAGCGGGAGGGCGGAACGCTGCCGGAGGCCGACCCGGCCGCCGAGCGGGTCGGGCCGCCCGTCCGCCCCGGAGGGCACGTGCTGTCCATCGGGCTCAACTACCGTGCGCACGCCGCCGAGGCGGGCATGGACCTGCCCGACGAGCCGATCGTCGCGAGCAAGGCGCCCTCCGCCGTGGCCGGCCCCCACGACGACCTCCTGCTGCCCCCGGGCGGCGAGAGGACCGACTGGGAGGTCGAACTCGCGGTGGTCATCGGACGGGTCGCCCGCTACCTCCCGGACCGGTCCGCAGCGGCCGCGCACATCGCCGGTTTCGCCACCGCCAACGACCTCTCCGAGCGCAGCTGGCTGCTGGAGCGCGGCGGGCAGTGGGTGAAGGGCAAGTCCTTCGAGTCGTTCGGGCCGCTCGGACCGCAGCTGGTGACGCCCGACGAGGCGGGGGACCCGCAGTCGCTCCGGCTGACCTGCCGGGTCAACGGCAGGCTGATGCAGGACGGGAACACCGCGGACATGGTCTTCGACGTGGCCCACCTCGTGTGGTACCTGAGCCGCTTCATGGTGCTCCACCCGGGTGACGTCATCCTGACCGGCTCCCCCGGTGGCGTCGCCCTCGGCCGGCCCGACCAGCCCTACCTGCGCGCCGGGGACCTCGTCGAGGCGGAGGTGGAGGGGCTGGGAGCACACCGCCAGCGCTGCCGTCCCGCCGTCGTACCGGACGTCGTACCGGCAGCGGTACCGGACGTCGTACCGGCCGCAGGACCGGGCGTCGTACCGCTCGCCGCGCCGGACGCCCGGGTGCCCGGTGCCGGCGCGGCGGCGCCGGCGCCCCGGACCGGGGAAGCCGTGGAGGCACGGTGGTGATCGCCGGTCTGCTGCCCGCGCCGGTCGCCGCCTGGGAGTCCTCCGGGACCCACCCGGAGTTCGTGCCCCACCCGGCGGAGGCCGCCTCCCTGCGCAGCACCGCGCCCGCACGGCGCGGTGAGTTCGCCACCGGGCGGTACTGCGCGCACCGCGCCCTGGAACGGCTCGGCACGCCCACCGCGTCGATACCGGCCGGGGAGCGCGGCGGGCCGCGATGGCCCCGCGCGGTGGTCGGCAGCATCACGCACTGCCGCGGCTACACGGCCGCCGCCGTGGCCCGCCGCGGAGAGATCGCCGCGCTCGGCATCGACGCCGAGCCGCACCTGCCGCTGGCCGCCGACGTACTGGAGTTCGTCGCCGGCCCCGGGGAGCGCGCCCACGTGGCGGAGCTCCTCGCCCGCCGGCCCGACGTGTGCTGGGACCGGCTGCTGTTCAGCGCCAAGGAGAGCGTCTACAAGGCGTGGTTCCCGGCCACCGGCCGGTTCCTGGGCTTCCTGGGGGCCGAGGTCCGCTTCGACCCGGCGGCGGGGACCTTCCGCGCCGACGTGCCCGACGCCGTACCGGCCGGCGGGAGGGCCCCCGGCGGGCCGGCCCCCGGCGGGTCCCCGCTGCCGGCCCGGCTCACCGGCCGCTGGCGGGTCGCGGGCGAGGTGCTCCTCACCGCCGTCGCCGTGCCGGCCCCCTACGCCGAGACCATCCCCGCCGCCGCAGCGGCCGTACCGGACTCCCCGGAAGGAGAGCGAGAGTAGATGACCGTCCAGCAGGAATCCCCCGGCCGCGCAGCGGAGCCGCGCACCGATGCCCGGGGGCGGGTGGCCGAACTGCACGCCACCCGGGAGGAGGCCCTCCGGGGCCCGAGCGAGCGGGCGACCGAGGCCCAGCACAAGAAGGGCAAGCTGACCGCCCGCGAGCGCATCGAACTGCTGCTGGACCCCGGGTCGTTCAACGAGGTGGAGCAGCTGCGCCGACACCGGGCCGTGGGCTTCGGCATCGAGGCGCGCCGCCCGCACACCGACGGTGTGATCACCGGCTGGGGCACCGTCGAGGGCCGCACCGTGTTCGTCTACGCCCACGACTTCCGGATCTTCGGCGGGGCGCTCGGCGAGGCGCACGCGGAGAAGATCCACAAGATCATGGACATGGCCATGGCGGCCGGCGCCCCGCTGGTCTCGCTCAACGACGGGGCCGGCGCCCGCATCCAGGAGGGCGTCTCCGCCCTGGCCGGCTACGGCGGCATCTTCCGCCGCAACGTCCGCGCCTCCGGGGTCATCCCGCAGATCTCGGTGATCCTCGGGCCCTGCGCGGGCGGCTCCGCCTACTCGCCCGCGCTCACCGACTTCGTGTTCATGGTGCGCGGCACCTCGCAGATGTTCATCACCGGCCCGGACGTGGTCCGGGCGGTGACCGGCGAGGACGTCAGCCAGGAGGCGCTCGGCGGCGCCGACGTGCACGCGGAGCTGTCCGGGGTCTGCCACTTCGCCTACGAGGACGAGTGGACGTGCCTCGGGGAGGTCCGGTACCTGCTGTCCCTGCTGCCGTCGAACAACCAGCAGGACGCGCCGGCCCCCGTGGCCACCGATCCGGAGGACCGCTACTGCGACTCGCTCCTGGGCCTGGTCCCGGCCGAGGGCAAGCTGCCGTACGACATGCGGAAGGTCATCGAGGAGATCGTCGACCACGGCGACTTCATGGAAGTCCACGAGGGCTGGGCCCCCAACATCCTGTGCGGACTGGCCCGGCTCGGCGGCCAGGTCGTGGGCATCGTCGCCAACCAGCCGGTCGCCCTGGCGGGCGTGCTGGACATCCGGGCCAGCGAGAAGGCCGCCCGCTTCGTGCGGATGTGCGACGCCTTCAACATCCCGCTGCTGTCCCTGGTCGACGTCCCCGGCTTCCTGCCCGGCGTGGACCAGGAGCACGGCGGGGTCATCCGGCACGGCGCGAAGCTCCTGTACGCCTACTGCGAGGCCACCGTCCCGCGCATCTCCCTCGTGCTGCGCAAGGCGTACGGCGGTGCGTACATCGTCATGGACTCGCGCTCGATCGGCGCCGACCTGGCCTACGCCTGGCCGACGAACGAGATCGCGGTGATGGGCGCCGAGGGTGCGGCCAACGTGATCTTCCGCCGGGAGATCGCCGCCGCCGACGACCCCGAGGCGACCCGGGACCGGATGGTCAAGGACTACCGCTCGGAGCTGATGCACCCCTACTACGCGGCCGAGCGCGGGCTGGTCGACGACGTGATCGACCCCGCCGAGACCCGTTCGGTGCTGATCCGGGCCTTCCGGATGCTGCGGACGAAGCACGCGGACCAACCCCACCGCAAACACGCCAACACCCCTCTGTGACAAGGCCGCACCGGACCGCGCGACCCGCGGCCGGTGCCGCCGCGTCCCGGCCGTCCCGGCACCACCGGCGGGGACGCCGACCCGACCCGACCGACCACCGAACCGGTACCCCTGCGACGCCTCGGAGCGAGCCATGACCATCACCTTCACCATCGAGCCGGCCGACCCGCTGCCCGCCGCCGAGCGGGTCGCGCGGATGGAGGCGCCCGCCTTCGGCGAGGTGTTCTCCGACCACATGATCAGCATCGACTGGCACCGGGAACGCGGCTGGCACGACGCCCGCCTGCACCCCTACGGCCCGCTGGTCCTCGACCCCTCCGCCCAGGTCTTCCACTACGGGCAGGAGGTCTTCGAGGGCATGAAGGCGTACCGCCGTCCGGACGGGACCGTGGCGACCTTCCGCCCCTACGCCAACGCCGCGCGGTTCAACCGCTCCTGTGCCCGGATGGCGATGCCGGCCCTGCCGGAGGAGACCTTCGTGGAGGCGCTGGAGCTGCTGGTGTCCGCCGACCGGAACTGGGTCCCCGAGCAGCAGGGCCACAGCCTCTACCTGCGCCCCTTCATGATCGCGACGCAGCACACCATCGGCTTCTACGGCCCGTCCGCCGCCTACCGGTTCATGGTGATCGCCTCGCCCGCGGCCTCGTACTTCACGGCGGGCGCGAAGCCGCTGACCGTCTGGCTGTCCCAGGACTACACCCGGGCGGCGCCCGGCGGCACCGGCGAGGCCAAGTGCGGCGGCAACTACGCCGGCACGCTCGTCGCCCAGGCGCAGGCCCGCGAGCAGGGCTGCGACCAGGTGGTGTGGCTGGATTCGGCCGAGCGCCGCTGGGTCGACGAGATGGGCACCAGCAACCTGTTCTTCGTCTACGGGTCGCGGCTGGTCACCCCCGGGCTGTCGGGGACCCTGCTCGAGGGCGTCACCCGGGACTCGGTGCTGGCCCTGGCGGCGGAGCTCGGCTACGAGGCCGAGGAGGGCCGCATCAGCGTGGAGCAGTGGCGGGCCGACGCGGAGTCCGGGGCACTGACCGAGGTGTTCTCCTGCGGCACCTCCTCGATGATCACCCCCGTCGGCTTCGTGCGGAGCACGGCGGGCGACTGGACGGTCGGCGGCGGGGAGCCCGGCCCGGTGACCGCGCACCTGCGCAGCGAGCTGACCGGGATCCAGACGGGGCAGCGCCCGGACCCGTTCGGCTGGGTCCACAAGATCGTCTGAACCGATCACCCGAGGCGATCGTCCGAGGCGAACGCCCGAGGCAAACGCCCGAGCCGAACGCCTGACCCGGAGTCGCGGCCGCGGCCGCGGCCCCGGAACGACAACCGGAACGAAACCGGAACGACAAGAGGTACGCAGGACCGGGCCGCCCGTCCGTGTGGCGCGCGGCCCGGTCCGGGAAAGGGTGCGTGGAAGAGATGAGCCGTTCGGTCCTGGTCACCGGAGGGAACCGGGGCATCGGCCTCGCCGTGGCGCGTGCGTTCGCCGAGGCGGGCGACCGGGTCGCGGTGACGTACCGTACGGGCGAGCCGCCCGCGGAGCTGAAGGAGCTGGGCTGCCTCGCGGTCACCTGCGACGTCACGGACGCCGGCGCGGTGGAGCGGGCGTTCGGGGAGGTCGAGGAGGCCCACGGGCCGGTGGAGGTGCTGGTGGCGAACGCCGGCATCACGCGTGACCAGCTGTTGATACGGATGACCGAGGAGGACTTCACCGACGTCCTCGACACCAACCTGACCGGTGTCTTCCGGGTGGTGCGCCGGGCGTCGCGCGAGATGATGATGGCCCGCCGGGGCCGGATCGTGCTGGTCTCCTCGGTCGTGGGCCTGCTCGGTTCGGCGGGCCAGGCCAACTACGCGGCGTCCAAGGCCGGTCTGGTCGGTTTCGCCCGCTCGGTGGCGCGCGAGCTCGGCTCGCGCGGCGTCACCTGCAACGTGGTCGCGCCGGGGTTCGTCGAGACGGACATGACCCGGGCGCTGAGCGAGGGCCAGCGGACCGCGATGCTCGACCGCGTGCCGCTCGCCCGGGCCGCCCAGGCGGACGAGGTGGCCGCCGCCGTGCGCTTCCTGGCCTCCGACGGGGCCGCGTATGTCACCGGCGCCGTCCTGCCGGTCGACGGCGGGCTGGGCATGGGCCACTGAGCAGCCGGCGGCGCCGCGCGCCGGACCGGACCCCCGCGGGTCCGGTCCGGCGCTCAGTTGTGTTCGGAGACGAGCACCGCCCGGGTGCCGGGTTCCAGCGCCTGGAAGACGTGCGGCACGTCGGCCGGATAGCAGATGTAGTCACCCGGGTGCAGCTCCACCGGCTCGTCGGCGGTGCCCACCAGGGCCCGGCCGGAGCTGATGACCACGTGCTCCACCACTCCGGGCAGGTGCGCGGCGGAGGAGCGCTGGGGGCCGGGCTCGGCCGCGATGCTGTACACGTCGCGCCGGGCGCCCGGCGGCGAGGCGGCGAGCAGGGTCGCCCGGTAGCTGCTCTGCGCGGAGTCCACCGCCGGGCCCTCGCCCGCCCGGATCACCTGGACCTGCGGCCGGGACGCGGCGAGCAGCCGGGAGAACGGGATCTCCAGGGCCACGCACAGCGCCCACAGCGTCTCCAGACTGGGGTTTCCCGCGCCCGACTCCAGCTGCGAGAGCGTGGACTTGGCGAGACCGGCCCGGCGGGCCACCTCGGTGAGGGAGAGCCCCGCCCGGAGGCGCTCCGCCCGCAGGGAGGCGGCGATCACTTCGAGCGGGGGCTTCAGGGCGGGATCGGCATCGGACACGGCGTTCGCTCCAGTGGTCGATTGTTCGGCTTGACGAACACGGACTGAGGTGTTCATCATAAACGCCATGCGTTCGATATGGAGAACACTGGACCGGGGTCCCTTACGGGACATCGCCCTCGTCTGCCTGGCCGTCGGCGTCATCGGCGTCTCGTACGGCGCCGTCTCGGTCACCGGCGGCTTCCCGTGGTGGTTCCCCGTCCTGATGGGCGCGCTCGTCCTCGCCGCCGGGTCGGAGTTCCTGTTCGTCGGCATCATCGCGGCCGGCGGCAGCCCGATCGCCGCCCTCCTGGCCGGCCTCCTGGTCAACGCCCGCCACCTGCCGTTCGGCCTGGCGGTCCCCGACGTGCTGGGACGCGGCTGGCAACGCCTGCTCGGCACCCACCTGATGAACGACGAGACGGTCCTCTTCGCCATCGCCCAGGACGGCCTCCCGCGCAAGCGCGCCGTGTACTGGGCCTGCGGCCTCGGCATCCTGGGCGCCTGGCCGGCCGGCGCCGCCCTCGGGGCCCTGCTCGGGAGCGTGGTCGAGGACACCGGGACCCTGGGGCTGGACGCCATGTTCCCCGCGGTGATCGTCGCGCTGATCCTGCCCGCCCTCAAGGAACGGGCCCTGCGCAGGACCGCGTTGACGGGATGCGCCCTGGCCCTGGCGACGGTCGCGTTCCTGCCCGCCGGCCTGCCGGTCCTGCTCGCACTCGCCGCACTGCCGCTGTACGTCCTCTTCTCGGCGCGGCAGGAAGGGGCGGCCGCAGCCGAGGGAGGGGCGGACGGGCCTGCCTCTGCGGACGGGCCTGCCGGCGCCGACGGTCCTGCCGGCGCGGACGGCGCCGACGAGCCGTCCGGGCTGTCCGGGGCGGCGGAGCCCTCAGAGCAGCCGGAACGGTCAGATCGGCCAGAACAGTCAGATCGGCCAGAGCGGTCAGAGCCCTCAGAGTCGTCCGAAGGAGCGGTCCGTTGAGCGACACCGTGCCCGTGGTGCCGGCCCTGGCCGCGATGCTGGCCCTGGCGGGCGGCACCTTCCTGCTGCGCCTCTCCGGCCCGGCGCTGCGCGCCAGAATCACCTTCCCGCAACGGGCGGAGAAGCTGCTGGAGGTCTCCGCAGTCGTCCTGCTGGCCGCCCTCGCCGCCACTTCGGCGCTCACCGAGGGCGCCGACTTCGCCGGTGCGGCACGGCCCGCAGGAGTGGTGGTCGGCGGCGTGCTCGCCTGGCGCAAGGCACCGTTCCTCGTGGTGGTGCTCGCCGCCGCAGGCACGGCGGCGCTGCTGCGCCTCGCCGGAGTCCCGTAGATCCCGCGAACCGCCACGAAGCACCACGAACCACACCGATGCGCCCGCCGACACCGTCGGCGGGCGCATCGGCGTTCCGTCCTTCGCCGAGCAGCCGGAGGACCCGCCGAAAGGGCCGCCCCGGGCCCGCGGACCGGGCTGGATTATTTCTGGTTGATTTCGCAACGAGACAAGGTGAGATATCCGGACCGATGGCAGACGAATTTCAGCCGGATACCGTCTCAGATATTGGATCACTCATTGCCTGCACGGGAATACGTCGAGTAGCGTGACATACGTGGTGACCAGGGAGTAACCCCTTTCCCCGCCGTGAACGCGTCGACCACTTGCGTCCGGGCCACCCAATCCTTCAAGACACCCGAGGGAGTTGTCATGGGCGAGGGTCGTGAACCCTGTGACCTGACGGACCTTCAGCACGAGCGCCTCGCGGCAGGGCCGGGGGAAACGCCTCTGCCGGTGCGGACGTTCTGTCCACGCGACGGCGGACACCCGGGTGCGGCGAGCTCGCCGCACGGATCCCGGCCCCTCCGGGCCCGAGCGTTCCGGCGGCGCTCCGCCACCTCGACCCCATTCGCGTACGGCGACCTCCGCGATGTCTTGAATTACATCTCCGCGCGGCCGGAAAACGCATGGCCGATAATCGACATGAGGATGGCTGAAACAATGCGGGGGATCGACCGCTCCCGGGGGGACGGGATACGCGCGGCAGTCGTCCGCGATATCCGGTTTCGGACTGCTGCATTACCCCTCGACTTCCGGTCGGCCGCACCCCTGGAAACGCGCTTTCCAGGCCGTCCGGTGAGGGACGGGAGGCGCCGGCCCCACACCGGCCGCCTCTTGGCCCCCTGCGGCGCATCGGCCCCGGGCGCCCTCGGCCGGCGAGAACCGGCCGCCGCCCGCGCCGCCTCCCAGAACCCACCCCCGCGCCCAGCCCGGTGCACCCCCGTACGGAACGCACGGCAGCGGCCACCCCGGCCCACCGGAACCCGCCCCCGGGCGGCCGGACGGGCGGTACGCACCCGAGGGTGACCGGCCCACGGGGACCGACCCGAGCCGGGGCACGAACGGCCGCCGCCGGGGAGTGCCCGCTTGCGGCGCGCCTCCGGGAGGGACGTCCACCGTCCGGCAGGGCCGGGCTCCCGCGGATCCGCGACAAGGACGTCGCCACCCCGGGGAACCCGTGCACGGACCCGTGCCGGTGCCCGTCCCCGCCGTGAGCTCCACGGAACGTCCACGGACTCCGCATGCCGTCCCGCTCCACCCCCACTTCCCCCGGAAGACGGACGCACCGACGGTGCGGTGCGGTCAGCCCGGTACGTCCCCCGCACCGGCCGCCCCCGCACTCGGGCCCGACCCGGCCCGACCGGCTCCCTGCCGTACGGCGCCACGCTCCGACCGTCGACCCACGCCCCGCCACGCCCCCCACACCTCCACGCCTCCGGCCGGCGCGCCCTCGACGGCCGGAACGCACACGCGTACGGAGGGGTGGTCACCCGACCCCGCTCACCCGGCTCCCCCACATGCCCGCGGAGTGCCGGCCGGTCGCGAGCCGGGCGTCCGTGCTGCCCGGCCACGGGCCGGTGCACAACAACTGAAGGAACGTCCCACGACCACGCCCGGGCCCCGCACGGCCCGCCCCCAACCGCCGGCACCCCGGCGGCCCACCCCCGGTCACGAACTCAGGAGTCCGTCCACACCATGAACACCGCAGAGACCCGGAGCCCGCACGCCTGGGGCTCCTACCTCGTCACCGACAGCGGCGCAGCAGCCCACGAACGCGCGTGGGACACGGTCCTGGCCCGGGTGCCACTGCTGTCGGAACGCGAATTCGACGTCTTCCAACTGCTGGCGAAGGGAGCGTCGAACCGGACCATCGCGGTCCGGCTCGCGATCACCGAACGCACCGCCAAGGCCCACGTCGCGCAGATCCTCGCCAAGCTGGACGTGGAGTCCCGACTCCAGGCCGGCATCGTCGGATTCGCCTGGGGCACGCTCAGCGGGGGCGCCGACGAGCCCGTCGCGGCGCGCAAGCCCTCCCGGGCCACCCTCTTCGGCGGCTCCCCCGACCGACAGCCGACCCGGCAGCCGACCCGGCAGCCCACCCTGCCGGTGTCCCACCTGACGAGCAGCCCGTCCGACAGGCACCCGGTCTGAGCGGCACCCGGACTCGCCGCCGGGCAGCCCTGCACACGGGCGGTGCCTTCCGGGAGCCGCTGGACGGCTGGTTCCCGGAAGGCGATGGCCGATGGCCTGTCAGGGGTCAGGGGTCAGGGGGTCAGAGGCGGTTGACGTAGAGGCCTGCGTCGATGCTGTGGTCGACGGTGCCGGGTGCGCCGGTGGTCACCTCCGCGGTGGCGGTCTGCGCGTAGGGCGGGCCGTCGGGTGCCGGGTCGGAGTCCACGTCCTGGCCGGCTCCCTGCACCTTCTGGGGCGACCAGATCAGCTGGGTGGCGGGGTTGGCCGGCGGGCGGGGCCTGATCACGCTGAGGTTGGCCGTGGACTTGTCGAAGCGCACCTTGTAGGTGGTGTTGGGGCGGACGCCGTGCTCGGGACCGAAGTAGTACGAGCCGTCCGCTCCGGTGGTGACGGTGGCGAGCAGGTTGCCGTCCTCGGAGAGGAGCTGGACGGTGACGCCGGGGATACCGGGTTCGTCGTCGTCGACGCTCTGAGCGCCGCCGCGGTTGCGGTCGTACCAGACGCGGCTGCCGATCTGGACGGCCGGCTCGTCGCAGAGCACTTCCAGGTCGCCGAGGCCGTTGGCCTTGCCGAAGCCGCCGTCGAGCGGATCGTTGAGCTTCTGGATGGAGAAGCCGTGCTCGAAGGTGTTGGTGCCGCGGCTTCCGGTGTTGCGGTCGAAGTAGGCGCTGCCACCGGTGAAGATCTGGTTGGTGGGGTCCATGGCGGTGCTGGCGATGCGGTTCTCGCGCAGCGAGAGTGCGATGGCGCCCTGGGCGGTCTCCAGGTGGGTGTTGGGCCAGTTGTCACCCGGATAGAACTCGACCACATTGGCGGGCTGGCCGCCGTTGGGACGGGTGGGGGCGTTGTTCGGGCAGGCTCCCACCCCCTCCCACTCGAAGGTTCCGTCGGCCTTGAGGCAGGCCCGGTTGAGGTCGCCTCCCGAGTTGGTGGAGCCGCTGCCGTAGGCGGGATTGGGGTTGGGCATCTCGTAGCCGGTCATGTCGGCGAACCGGTCACGGAAGCCGAGGACCAGGTCGCCGTTGCTCTCGACGACGATGTCGGACAACAGCGGCTCGGGGTGGGCAATGAGCTGTTGCGGGAAGGTGGCCGCGCCGACGGTCCACGGGAACCAGCGGTTGAACTGCGGGAAGTTGACGTTGACCGCACCACGCGGGAAATTGAGGTTCTGCCGCAGCACGGGTGTCTGCGCGAAGGTGGCGTTCACCGGGTTGTACGTCCACACGACGGCTTCCATGTCGTTGACGTTCTGGGTGGACTCACCGGAGCACACGCCGCCGACGTAGACGACGCGGTCGCGTACGCCCAGGCCGAAGGGGCGCCAGTCGGAGGCGGCGCGGCAGCCCGGGTCGGGGATGGCGACCGAGGTGATCGGGGCCGCGGCGGTGGGGTTGTTGGCGTTGTAGGTGTAGAGCCGGCGGTCGTTGAGGTTGACGGCGTAGAGCTGGCGGTTGTCCTCGGAGATGTCGATGTCGCCGAGGGACTCCTTGCCGACGACGTTCACGAAGGGGCCGTCGAAGCGGATCGGGTCCTGGTGGGCCGTGGTGCCCGCGTTCGGGACGGTGGTGAAGAGGGTGGTGGCGCCGCCGGCGCGGGGGGTCACGTAGATGGCGCCCTGGCCGCCGGGGCCGTAGACGGTGTGCCGCTTGGCGTGGGCGCCGGTGAAGATGCGGCGCTGGGAGGTGTGGTAGGCGAGGCCGTAGGTGTTTCCGGTGTCATTGCGCGTGGCGAGGGTGGTGGTGTTGCCCGAGGTGCTGTTGCCGCGCTCGTTGAAGTCGAAGGTGACGGTGGTACGGACGCCGCCGGACTTGTTGGCGGCGACCTGGCAGGGGGTGGCGAGGCGGGGGTTGCTCTCGCACCAGTCCGCCGGGTTGCGCACGCCCATGGTCAGCTCGGCGTCCTCGCCGTTGCTGACGTCGATGATGGTGCCCTCGGAGGCGAGGCCGCCCGAGGCGCCGAACGACGGCTTGAGGAAGGAGTTCGGCGGCAGGTTCATACGGACGTAGTACTTACCGCCGTAGAGGGTGGTGTTGGGCGGGAAGACGGCGACCCCGTCCGGGCCGGTGACGGCGGTGACCTTCACACCGTCCATGTCCTCCAGCTCGACGATGATGCCGCCCACACCCCGCTCGGAGCCGGCTTCATTGCGTCCGTTGGTGTTGGAGTCGCGGACGACCTTGACGCGGATGGTGCCGTCGTCCGGATCGGCGCCCAGGGCCGGTTGTTGGAGGATTCCCGTGGTCAGGGCCAATCCGGCGGCTAGCGCCACCGCGGCCCTCCTCAGAGCACGCAAGCTTGCACTCCTCATCACTATCGGTGACATTGGATACACTGCGTGATGATGATCTCGACTCGATGATCTTCAATGGAATCCCGGAAGGGATGTTTCGCACTTTTGAGTGATCCTTCACCCTCGGGAACGGGCGCCGCCGCGGGGCCCGACCTCCACAGGGAACAGCGTCGCCCCGAGGGGCCGGTCCGCGTCGAAGCCGGGGAGCACGAGGAAGCCGGCGGAGGCGGTCGCGGTGACGAAGGCCATCAGGTCATCGCCTTCGTCCAGACGCCGCTGGGTGGCGGTGAAGGTGCGCAGTTCCCGCTGGAAGCCGATGAACAGCAGTCCGCGGTCGCCGGGGCCGTTGTCGTACGCGTAGCCGCGGCGCAGCATCTTCCCGCTGCCCGTGGCGTTCGGATTGGCCCGCCTCGCGTGCGCCATGGCGGGGACGAGGTAACGCCCCTGCGGAGTCTTCGCCGACAGGTCCAGTCGGCCCAGCGGCGCCCCGCCGCCCAGTGGCGCCCCGTCGGCCTTCCGGCGACCGATCGCCTCCTCCTGCCTGTGCACCGGCTGGGCGAGGAATTCCGGTACGTCGATGCGCAGCCGGCGTACGACGGCGATGGTGCCGCCGGCTACCGGGTCGGGTCCGGACAGCCATACGTCCCGCTCCAACTCGGCGCGGCCGCGGGGGATTTCGATGCCGTCCTGGAAGCCGAGCAGATTGCGGACCGGCCCGGTGCCCGGAGGCCGGAAGCCCGTCTGCGACCAGCGGCGCGCGGCGGCGCCCCGGCCTTCCAGCAGTCCGGCCAGATCCGCGTCGGCACCGGCGGCCGCCGCCGCGCCGTTGGCGCAGACCTGGACCAACAGGTCACCGCCCCAGGTCCGCGAGGTCCGCTCCTCCCGGGCGAAGGCCGGGAGTTCCGCGGCACCGGGCAGGCGACGGTCCAGCGCGGCGAGGGGACCGGGGCCGAGCCCGACCGTCACGGTGAGCCCGTCGGCGCTCCCGCGCCCGCTCCCGGCCTCCGTCACCTTCAGAACGGTCTCTCCGAGCGCCTTCAGCATCCGGCCGGTGCCCGCGCGGCCCGCGCCGTCGGGGTCGGCGAGGTCGTAGACGGACACGACGACGTGCGTCTGCGGCTGTTCCGGGCGGTCGACCCCCTCCTGATGGGCCGCCTCAGCCGTCGACGCGAGCCCCTCGACTCCGTCGGCCGCTTCGGCGCCTTCGGCCGCTTCGGCCGCTTCGGCCCCTTCGACCGGCCGGCCCCGCACGCCGGAACCCGCGTCCGGCCGGCAGCCGGTGGACACGGCGGCGGCGGGAACGGCGGCGAGGAGGGCCCGTCGGGTCACCACGAGACGATTGTCACTGAATGCGTTCACGCAAGTACTCTACGTACACACATGTGCTCGTATCCGCCCCGGCGCTGAGCCGGCACCCCCCGATCGAGGCCCCCTTCGTGCGCATTCCCCGCCTCACAATCCTCCTCACCCTCCTGGCCGTTGCCGCGGCGCCCGGGTGCGCGGCCCGAAGCGGCCAGGGCTCCGACAGCGCGCCCCGCGCGCCGGGCGTCATCCGGGTACCGGCGGACGCCCCCACCATTGCCGCGGCTCTGGAGCGGAGCGCACCGCACGACATGGTGCTTCTCTCCCCCGGCACCTACCGCGAGACGGTCCGCGTCCGGACCGCGCACGTCACTCTGCGGGGGGTGGACCGCAACCGCGTGGTCATCGACGGCGAGGGCAGGCGCGGCAACGGCGTCGTGGTCACCGCCCCCGGCGTGAGCGTGGAGAACCTCACCGTCCGCAGCCATCTGCAGAACGGCGTTCTCGTCACGGGCCTGAAGAACGAGGGCGAGGGCATCGGGCGCGGCAGCGACGGCTACCACCGTCTCGACCCGGCCGCGAACCCGCCCCTGGACGGCTTCCGCGTCCGCTACGTCACGGCCGCCGACAACGGGCTGTACGGGATCTACGCGTTCAACGCCCGCCGCGGCACGATCGAGCACAGCTACGCCTCCGGCAGCGCCGATTCCGGCATCTACGTCGGCCAGTGCAAACCCTGCGGGATCCTGGTCCGGGGGAACACCGCCGAACGCAACGCCGTCGGCTACGAGAACACCAACGCCAGCGGCCCCCTGTGGATCGTGGGCAACCGCTTCACCGGCAACCGGGTCGGCATGACCGTGGGCTCGGACTACCTCGAAGCGCTCACCCCGCAGACCGGGGCCACCATCGCCGGAAACCTCGTCGCCGGTAACACCGCCGCCGACACCCCCGAACAGGCCGACGGCGGCTACGGCATCGGGATCGGCATCGCCGGGGGCCGGGACAACGCGGTCCTGCACAACCGGATCACGGGGCACCCGCGGGCCGGGCTGATCCTCTCCTCGGCCGAGGACCTTCCGCCCGTCGGTAACCGCGTGACCGGCAACGCCTTCGACGACAACGCCCTCGACGCCGCCTACCTCGCCTCGCCGCACGCCCCCGGGATCCGGAACTGCTTCACCGGCCCGCTCGGCCCGACCCTTCCCGCCGGTCTCCTCTCCTCCATGGCCTGTGCGGCCGTCACCCCGGCTCCCGTACCGGGCCCCGGCACGCGACTGGACCTTCCCGAAGCCCCGGTCGGCCTGCCCTTCCTCGACGTTCCGCTCCCGCCGGACCAGCCCCAGCTCCCCCGGGCGGCCACCGCCCCCGCCGCCGCGACCAGCCCGACCCCGACCCCCGTCGACCCGGCGTCCGTCCGCCTGCCGGAGCCCACCCTCCTCAACGCACACAGCCGGGACCGCCGATGACACCCTTGCGCACCGCCCTCCCGGCGGCCCTGCTGTGCATGCTCGCCCTCGGCGGCTGTACGACCGGCACCAGCGCGGACGACCGCGCCGCCCTGGCGCGCCCCCTCACCGCCGCCGAAGCCGACCGCGCCGCACTCGCCCGCTTCACCACCTACCGGCGCGGCACGGGCGACGTCACCATGACCATCCCCTACCGCGGCACCACCGTGACGCTGACCGGGCGCGTGGACTGGCGACGCCGCCTCGGATACGCGGAAGTCGGCAGCGGGGGCAACCTGACCGCCCGCGAACTCATCCAGTGGAACCAGCACACCGTCGTCGCCCTCCCCCGGTGGTCCGGCGGCCTGCCCGAGCAGCCGCCGGCAGGGGGATGGCAACCCCACCGCATCACCCCGCACGCCTCCCCGCTGGACGCGGCCCTGCTCCTCCTGATGGGCCTCGGCAGCGACCGCCCCGACAACGCCCAGCTCCTCGCCCGAAGCAGCGCCCGCTGGATCAAGGACGACCACATCGGCACCACGCCCGTCACCGTCTTCGCCGGACCGGGCAGCCCCGGCGCGTCGTCAGACCCGAACAAGCCCGGAAACACCCGCTACTGGATCGACGGCGAAGGCAACCTGCTCCGCTTCAGCGCGCGCGCCGCCGGCGAGACGTCGTGGATGACCGCCGAACTGGCCCCGGCCAGGGCGATCCCCGTGCCCGCTCCCGTCGCCGAACTCGCCGAGGCGGCCGCCGCCGCAGCGCCTTGATCGCACGACGAGGCGCGACACGAGCGACACATGGGTTTGGGGGGTGCGGGGGTGTGGGTAGTTCGGCGGGCGCCGCCGGTCGGATGACCGGCCGGCGGGGAGGGGTGGAAGCGCATGCCGGTGACGACACCGACATCGACACCGATACCGGCACCGGCACCGGCACCGGCACCGGCACCGGGGGCGTTGCCGCCCGATACCCGTTGCATACCGCCGAAGAATCGTTTCCATAACCGCCGGTCCTAGCGTCCGGCACGGCCGTTGGGGCCGACCACCACCCTGCGAGGAGAATCCGTGCTCGAAGGCTTCGGCGAAGCGCTCGCGGACCGGGAGTACTACGTGCCGCTGACCGGCGCGGCCGATCCCGGTCCTCGGTTCGTTCCCGGCGAGGTGCCGCCCCGCTGGCGCTGCGCCGCCCAGGGCATCTGGACGGCCTGGGGCGGTCCGCGGACCGGACTCGCCGAGCAGGGCTGGAAGATCCACGTGTCGGCGCGGCTGGACCGGGCGCAGCACGTGCTCGACACCGTCGCCGGGATCTGCTTCTCCGAAGGCGTGCCGTTCAAGCACCTGAGCGCCCGGCTCTTCTTCCTGTTCCTCCATCACAAACACGCTGCACGAGCCCAGTCGGGCAAGTTCTGCGCCGTCTACCCGCCGGACACGGCGACCGCCGGCCGACTGCTGGAACGCCTGCGCGACGCGCTCGACGGGGAGGAGGGGCCGTACGTCCTCACCGACCGGCGCTACCGCGACTCGCGGACCGTCCACTACCGCTACGGCTCCTTCGGTGCCCGCAGCCGGCTGCTGGCCGACGGCACCCGGGAGGGACTGGTCCTCGACGGCACCGGCCGCGAGGTCGCGGACCTGCGACTGCCCGCCTTCCACCTGCCCGCGGGGATCACGGACCCCTTCGTCGGGCAGGAGGAGCAGCCGCACACGGGCCCGATCCTGATCCGCGACTACGAGGTGACCCGCGCGGTGCGCCTGAGCAACGCCGGCGGCACCTATCTGGCCCGGGACCGGCGGACCGGCCGCCCCGTCTTCGTCAAGGAGGCCCGCGCGCACAACGGCCTGGTCTTCGACGGGACCGACGCGCAGCAGCGGCTGCGGCACGAGTACCGCGTACTGCGCGAGCTGCACGCGGCCGCCCCCGGGGTGGGCCCAGAGCCGCTGGACCACTTCACCGAGTGGGAGCACGACTTCCTCGTCACCGAGTACGTCGCCGGGCAGCCGCTGGTGGGCTGGCTGAGCCGGTCCTCCCCGCTGGCCCGCGCCGACCGTACGGCCGAGTCCGTCGCCGCGTACCACGCGGCGTGCCGGCACCTGCTGGCCGGGCTGGACGCCTCGCTGGAGCTGCTGCACGGCGCCGGCTACCGGTTCGGTGACCTCAGCCTGGGGAATGTCATGGTCACGCCGTCCGGCGGGGTCCGGCTGGTGGACTTCGAGGCGGCCTCGGCCCTGTCCGCGGCGCCCTCCGGGATGGGCACCCCGGGGTTCACGCCGCCGCCCGGCCTGCTCCGGGCCGGCACGGACCCGCTGCTGCAGGACCGGTACGGAGTGTCGGCGGTCGCGTTCGCCTTCCTGGCGCCGTTCCACGAGATCGCGGAACACGCGCCCGCCAACCTCGCACTGCTGCACCGCGACCTGGCGGACGTGGCACCACCGCAGGACCTGTGGCGGCGCGCGACCGCCTTCCACCTGACGGGGGACCGGGCGCAGGATCACGTACAAGACCACGTACAAGACCAGGCACAAGACCACGTGCAGGACCCGGACGGTCCCGGCCGCCCGCCCTCCCCCGCAGAGCCGGACACCGATCCGCGCGGCTGCCTGGCCCGGCTGGCCGAGGAGGTGGCCGCGGGGCTGCTGGAGATGGCCGACGCCGGCCGGCCGGACTGGGCCTTCCCTCCCTCGCCCGAGGCGTTCCGGACCAACAACGTGTGCCTGGCCTACGGCACGGCCGGGGTGGTGCACGCCCTGCACCGCGCCGGGGCCGCGGTACCGGAGGAGATCACCGAACGGTTGCGCCGCGACGCGCTGGCGCAGCGCGAAGCGCTGCCCCCCGGCCTGCTCGTCGGCTCGGCCGGCATCGCCCCGGTACTGGCCGGCCTCGGCAGGCAGGCCGAGGCCGTCGACCTGCTCCGGGACGCCGACGACCACCCGCTCACCACCTCCTGCGCCACGCTGGCCGGCGGGCGGGCCGGGGTCGGCCTGGGCTGGCTCGCCCTGCACCGGCTGACCGGGGAGGGCGGCCACCTGGAGCGGGCCGCCGCGGCGGGCGAGGCCCTGCTGCGCGTCCCCGACCTGTCGGCCGCCCTCGGCGAGCACGACGCCCGCGGCCTGCTGCACGGCCGCTCCGGGCTCGCCCTCTTCCTCCACCACCTGGCCCGCGCCACCGGCGATGCCCGCTACCTGGAGGCGGGCCGCGTGCTGCTCCACCAGGAGCTGGACCGGACGTTCCCGCTGGACGACGGCGCCCTGTCCCTGTCCGACAACGCACGGCTCACCCGGGCCATGCCGTACCTGGCCACGGGCGCGGCCGGGGTCGCGGCGGTGCTCACCCGCTACGTGGCCAGCGCGCCGGACGAGCGCAGCGCGGCGGCGCTGCCGAGGCTGGTCGCCGGCATCCGGGTCTCCTGCACCACGAAGGAGGCGGGCCTGTACCGGGGGCTGGCCGGACTGGCCTGGTTCCTGACCGAGCACGCCGAGCTCACGGGCACGGACGCCGCCCGCAGGGACGCCGTACGCGCCGCGACCGGACTGCTGAAGTACGCCGTCCCGTACCGGCGCGGTGTCCGCTTCCTCGGAGCGGGTTCGCAGCGGTTCACCGCCGACCTGTCCAGTGGCGGGGCCGGAGTCCTGCTGGCCCTCCACCGCCTGCTGACCGGCCCACTGCTGACGGAGACCGATCACGCCCGCCCCCGGATCCCGGCAGCCGGCTGACCGCACCGGGCGGGCACCCCATGAACGCCTGGGCACGGCGGTGAACAACTCCGTTCCCAGGCATGCAGTAATGACCGACCGACAGAACCCGACAAGAAAGTGGAGGGCTTCCATGAGCGAGATACTCGCGCTCCAGGCACTGGAGACCGAACCGGAGGAGCATTCCTTCCCGCCCTGCTTCAGCGTCTCCTGGAGCATCAGCGACATCTTCCCCGAGCCGATGTAACCACCAGCCACCCGAAACAGGGCCGGGACCGGTGCTCTTGCCACCGGTCCCGGCCCGGTGCGGACGGACTGCGGACGAACGGCATCCACGGCTCGAAGGCGGTGGTCATGGACGCGGACGCGGGTGCTGCTTCAGCCGCGGGCAGCGGCCAAGGCTACGACGCCACGCCCTGCCTGCCCACGCGCGGCGGGCTGGGGGCCCTGCGACGGGCGGCAGCCGACTGCCACGGGTGCCCCCGCTTCCTCGCTGCCACGCAGACGGTTTTCGGAAAGGGCCCGGCCAGGTCGCGGCTGATGCCGGTCGGGGAGCAGCCCGGAGACCAGGAGGACGTGAAGGGTGAGCCCTTCGTCGGTCCGGCGGGGCAGTTGCTGCGCCGGGCGCTCGACGAGGCCGGGCTGGGTGACGAGAACGCGTACCTCGCCAACGTGGTCGAGCACTTCAAGTACCCCCAGGCCCCGCGCGGCAAGCGCCGCATCCACAAGGCTCCGAACCTGCGGGAGATGACCGCGTGCAGGCCTTGGCTTGCGGAGGAACTGCGACTGGTCGCCCCCGAGGTGCTGGTGGTGCCGGGAGGGACGGCGGGGAAGGCGTTGCTCGGGTCGTCGTTCCGGGTGGGCGAGCGCCGTGGTGTCCTGCTGCCGATGCCGGACCCCTCCGGCGAGCAGTCCGGAATGGCCCCCGGCCGGCTGTTGGCCACGGTCCACCCCTCCGCCGTCCTGCGGGCCGACGACGTCGCGCTCCGCGCCCTCGGCCCGGGAACCCGTGCGCCGGCGCGGTTCCTCGGGGAGCTGGGCGCCGATTCCGGCCGCGCGCGGGTGCCCCGGCATCCCGCCGGGTGAGTGCGTCCCGCTTGAAAGGCCCAGGTGCGGGCAGGTGCGGGATATGCCGATCGCCCGTTCGGGCCGGCTCGCACTGGTGTCCGAGCCGGAGCAGGAGTGCAGAAGCATGGTGTACGCGACCTGGTCCACCGAGAAGAGCGGGGTCCCCCCGGCGTCCCGACGCGCGGAGGCGCACGGAGGTGCCCCATGTGCGGCCTGAGCGGAGAGCTGCGGTTCGACGGACGGCGCCCGGACCTGGCCGCCGTCGAACGTATGACCGATGCGATGGAGCCACGGGGACCCGACGGCAGAGGAATCTGGTCCCAGGGGGCCGTCGCCCTGGGCCACCGGCGATTGCAGATCATCGACCTGTCGGAGCGCGGCGCGCAGCCCATGGTCGACCCCCGGCTCGGGCTCACGGTGGTCTTCAACGGATGCATCTACAACCACCGCGAGCTGCGCGCGCGACTCGAGAAGGACGGATACCGCTTCTTCTCGGACTCCGACACCGAGGTCGTCGTCAAGGCGTACGCAAAGTGGGGTTGGGAGTGCGTCGAATTCTTCGTCGGCATGTTCGCGTTCGCCGTCGCCGAGCACCACACGGGCCGTGTCGTCCTCAGCCGTGACCGGCTGGGCATCAAGCCCCTCTACGTCACCGAGGACTGCGACCGGCTCCGCTTCGCCTCTTCGCTCCCGGCCCTGCTGGCGGGCGGAGGAGTGGACACGTCCATCGATCCGGTGGCCCTCCACCAGTACCTGAGCTGGCACGGCACGGTGGTTGCACCCCGGACGGTGCTGGCCGGCGTGCGGAAGGTCCCGCCGGCCACCGTCCGGATCGTCGAGCCCGGCGGCACCTCCCACGATCACTGCTACTGGCAGCCCTCGTACACCCGGCGTTCCGAGCTGGGGGACGACCCCGCCCGGTGGCGCGAGGCCGTACACGAGGCGCTGCGCACGGCGGTGCGGCGACGTACGGTCGCCGACGTCCCCGTGGGGGTGCTGTTGTCCGGCGGTCTCGACTCCAGCCTGATGCTGGCGATGCTCGCCGAGGAGGGACACGACGAGATCCCGACCTTCGCGATGGGCTTCGAGGAGGAGAACGGCGAGGCCGGCGACGAGTTCCTGTACTCGGACCTCGTGGCCCGGCGCTTCTCGACCGACCACCACCAGTTCCTGATCCCCTCCGACCGGCTCCCCACCGCCCTGGAGGCCGCGATAGGAGCCATGAGCGAGCCCATGGTCAGCCACGACGCCGTGGCGTTCCACATGCTGTCCGAACAGGTCTCGAAAGAGGTCAAGGTCGTCCTGTGCGGTCAGGGTGCGGACGAGGTTTTCGCCGGCTACCACTGGTACCCGCAGATCGCCTCCGCCCCCCGGACCGGAGCGGACGACGCCTACGCCCGCGTGTACTTCGACCGTCCGCACGCCGACCTGACCGCCATGATCCGTCCGGACCTCGCCGTAGGCCACGATGCCTCCACGGACTTCGTCCGACGCCACATGGCCACCCCCGGAGCCGAAACCGCCCTGGACGCCGCCCTGCGCATGGACGTGCACGCCCTCATGCCGGACGACCCGGTCAAACGCATCGACAACATGACGATGGCCTGGGGCCTGGAGGCCAGAGTGCCGTTCCTGGACCAGGACCTCGTCGAGCTGGCGGCAGCCTGCCCTCCGGGGCTGAAGCTCGCGCAGGGCGGCAAGGCCGTCCTCAAGGACGTCGGACGCGAGGTACTGCCCCTCCAGATCGTCGACCGCCCCAAGGGCTACTTCCCCGTGCCGGCGGTGCGCCACATGGCCCGGCCCGTACTGGCGCGGGTACGGGACGCCCTGACGGCCCCCGAGGCGCGACGGCGGGGGATCTTCGAGGAAAGGCTCGTCGACGAACTGCTCGCGGAGCCCAACCGCCACCGGTCCAGGCGGGGAGCCAACACCTTGTGGCAGGTGGCGACGCTGGAGATCTGGCTCCAGGCGCACGGCATCCGGTGATGCCACGCGAACACGTGGCGGGGCCGAGTGGTGGGAACACTCAGGAAGCGGAAGCCTGGGAGAGGTGGCCATGCCCCTGGAGCGGACGAACCTCGTGGATCACGCACCCGGTACGGCGGGCGGAATCGCGGCGCCCCCCGGCACGAGGGGGGCCCACGCGGACCCCGCCGACGCCGCATCACCCGCGCCGGCGCCCGTGCGGCTGCCCGACCATTTCCTCGGTGCCGACCCGCCCACCCTGCTCACCGCCCACGGGTGCTGGTACCCCTCGGCGGACCCCACCGGGGAGCACGTGGCCTTCATCTGCGACCGGGCCGGCGTCCCCCAGCTGTGGAGCGGCCCCGCCCGGAGCACCGAAGCCCACGCCCTGGACGGCGACCCCGACCCGGTGACCGAGGTCTCGTGGTCGCCCGACGGACGCTGGATCGCCTACACCACGGCGCCGGGCGGCGGCGAGCACACCCGCGTCCTGGTGGTGCGCCCGGACGGCACCGGACGGCAGGTGCTCGCCGGGGCAGAGCCGGGAAGCTCCGCACACCTGGGGTGCTGGACCCGTGACGGTACCGGCGTGGCCGTCACGGTCGCCCAGCCCTCCGTGTCCGGCGCCGAGCACACCGGAGCGGGGCACCTCCCGGTGGACGTCGACGGGGTGCCGGCGGTCGGCGGCGCGCGGGGCCCCGGCGCGGCCTGGGCCGACCGCGGAGGACCCGCCACCCTCCTCGGTGGCGTGGCCGCGCCCCGGGCCCTGACGGGCCAGGGCCCTGCCCCCACCGGCGGCCAGGTCCACGGCGGTGGGCTGGCCGCCTACCTGGTCGACCCGGACGGGGCACGCGCGCCCGTCCTGCTGTACGCCGAAGAGGGGGCGGCGTCGCTGCGCGTGTGCGACACCAGCCCTGACGGCCGCTTCGCGCTCGTCCGCCGCGGACCGCGAGGCCGGCGCGAGGCCCTCGTGCTCGACACCGCCTCCGGCCGCACCCCGTTCTCCCTGCACGTCGCCGACGGGGACCCGTGGATCGGGAGGTTCTCCGCCGACGCGCGGACCGTGTGGCTGCGCAGCGACACGGACCGCGAGTTCGCGGCGCTTGTGAGGGTCCGGCTGGACGAGGAGGGCGCGGGGCGGGCCGTGTCCGTGACGGCCGAACGCGAGGGGTGCGCCCTCGACCTGCTCAGCGTGCCAGACCACGGCCGGTGGGCGCTCCTCGCCTGGAACGTCCACGGGGCGACCGAGCTGGAAAGCGTGGGTCTCCCCCTCACCGACGAGGACGACGGTCCGGTACCGCGGCACCGGCCGGTCCTGCCGCACGAAGTCGTGACCCGCATCGCGCCCCTGGAACGAGGCGGCCTGTTCGCCGCACTGGCCGGCTCCCGGCGCAGGCCCGGAATCTGGGAACTGGACCAGGGCCTCGTGCCCGCGCGCGCCGGCTGGTCGGCCCGCGACGAGGACGCAGTGCCGCCCGGGCGGCCTCCCGTACGGCCGGTGCCCCTGCGCTGCCGCGCTCGCGACGGGCTGACACTGGGAGGCTGGTACTACCGGGCGCCCGGCGGGGATCCGGGCCGGCCCGCCCCCTGCGTCATCCACCTCCACGGCGGTCCCGAGGAACAGGAACGGCCGGTGTTCAGCCCGCTCTACCACGAGCTCCTCGGCAGGGGCCTGGACGTGTTCGCACCCGACGTCCGCGGGTCCTCCGGCTGGGGACGCTCCTTCGTGGACGCCGACCTCGGGGCCGGCCGGTTCGCGGCGATCGACGACGTCGCCGACTGCGCCGCGCACGTGGTCGCGCTCGGCTACGCCGACCCCGTGCGGCTGGGGGTGATGGGCCGCTCTTACGGCGGCTATCTCACCATGGCCTCCCTCGTGTGGCATCCGGACCTCTTCCGCGGAGGTGTCGCCGTCTGCGGGATGTCGGACTTCGCCACCTTCTTCGCCGGCACGGAACCGTGGATCGCCCAGTCCGCCACCGCCAAGTACGGCCACCCCGAGCACGACCGGGAGCTGCTGCGCGCCCTGTCCCCGATGAGCCGCATCGATCAACTGCGCGCCCCCGTGCTGACCGTCCACGGCGAGCACGACACCAACGTGCCGCCTACGGAGTCGGAGCAGTTCATCCGCGCGGCACGCGCACGCGGAGTGCCCGCACGGCAGCTGACGCTGCGTGACGAGGGCCATGAGTTCCGTCGGGCGGACAACAGGAGGCTCTACCGGCGTGCTGCCGCTGACTGGCTGGAGCGGCACCTCGGAGTCGGCCCGGCCCCCTGACGAGGCTCGCCGGGGGCGCCGGCGGGCGGGCACCGGCGGGCGGGCGTCGGCGGGCGGGCGTCGGCGGGCGGGCGTCGGCGGGCCGGCCGAACAGCAGGGCGTCGGACTCGTTCAGGTGCTCAGCAGACGGTTGAAGAAGGAGCGGTACCGCTGGAGGGCGAGGCGGAGGTCCTCGGTGGCGACTTCGCCACCGCTCTGCCACTGGCGTTCCAGGGACTCCTTGTGTTCGGCGAAAGTGCCGGCCAGGTGCCGCATCACGGAGGCGACGAGGGCGTCCGCCTCACGGACGGATTCCTTCGGGTCGTCCACGAAGCCGCCCTGGATCCGGGTCCACTGGTCGCGGAAGCCGGCTGCCTCGGACTCCGGCATCAGGGGCTGCTCGGTGGCGGGTCGTTCGGCCGGAGTACCGGAGGAGGTACCGGCCTCCGTCGCCTGCCCTGCCGCCTCCGCGCCGGTGCCGGCCTCGGCGTCGGCCTCGATGGCATCCGGCTCGGCGGCGTCCGCCCTGTCCTTGTCGGCGCGTTCGCCTTCGTACGCCGTCTCGCCCGTGGCCTCGCCCGGGTACACCGCCGGGGCACCCGGGTCCCGCTCGGCCCGGCCCGCGGACGGGTTGGCGAGGTCTTCGGTGGTCAGTTCGCCGGTCCGGTCATGGGTGGTGTGTCGCATGGTGTTCACTCATTCGCTCTTGCCGGAGCCGGCGGGCGTCAGGAGCTCGTCGAAGAGGGCCCGGTAGTGGACCATCGCGCCGCGCAGTTCCTCCGTGGTGGCCTGGCCGTCCGCACTGCGCACCTGCACCTCGTGGGCACTTCGGTAGTGCTCCAGGGTCCGGCCGTGCTCCACGGACAGGTCGTGCAGGCGCTGGTCGTACCCCTCAGTCGGATAGCCGCGGTCCCGCATCAGGTGGGTAACCAGCCGGTCGGCCCGGGCGACGGCATCGCCGGGGCGTCCACGAAGTGTTCCTGTTCCCGGTTCCACAACTGGACGTACTCCCGCCTGGCTTCCGTGGGGAGCTCCCGAAGCTGCAGTTCGTCATGCCGCTGTTCGCGGCTGTGCAGTTCGCGGTCCGCGGCCAACTGCCCTCCCTTTTCCTCCACCGCCCGCGGACGCTGCGGGAGGGGGCCCGGTGGCCGAGGTCGATGTGGTGGTCGTGGGCGCGGGGGTCGTCGGCCGGTCGCTCGCGTACGCGCTGGCACGTGTGGAGCCGGGGCTGCGGGTCGTGCTGTCGGGCCGGCGCGGTCCGGGCGCCTCGCAGGCCGCCGGTGCCATGCTCGGCGTCCTGGGCGAGGTGACTGCAGCCGGCCTGCGGACCCGGCACGGCGCACTGCGCCTGCGGATGGCCGTGGAGGCGGCCGCACGCTGGCCCTCATGGCGGGAAGGAGTACGCGAGCAGGCCGGCGAGCCCCCTGGCGACGGGTACGGGGCGGGTACGTACGTCCTGCTCAACACCGTCTCCGGCCGTCTCGACGAATCGGCGTTCGAGGCGATGCACGACGCCGGCACCCGCCACGGGCTGCCCTTCGAGGAGATCCGCCCCGCGGACGTCCCCGGCCACCGACCACCGACCACCGACCACCGACCACCGACCACCGACCACCGACCACTGGACAACGACCGTGCGCTGCGGGCGGTCTTCCTGCCCCGCGAGGAGTTCCTGCACGCGCGGCGCTGGCTGGAGACCCTCGACACCGCGCTCCTGACACTGCCGGACGTACGCCGCACCGGAACCGGCACCGTGCGGGCCGCCGGTGACGCGTACGAACTGCGCACACGTGAGGGGCGGTTCAGGGCACCGCGGGTCGTGGTCGCTGCCGGAGCTTGGTCCGGTCCGCTCCTGGACGGCATCGATCCGGAACTGCCCGTCCTGCCGGTCGTCGCGGCCGAGGGCACGGCCGTCACCCTCCGGCCGGCCGGTCCCGCGCCACCGGTGGTGCTGCGCACGCCCAACCGCGCGTACGCGTGCGGGTTGCACGCCGTCCCGCAGGCCGACGGCACCACCTGGTACCTGGGCGCCTCCGCCGCACCGGCCCTGCGTGCCGGGGACGCGCCGACCGCCGGCGCCCTGCGCTTCCTCCTCGACGCCGGCCTGGGCCAGCTGCACCACGGCCTGGCCGACGCCAGGATCCAGCGCGTCCACCACGGCAACCGCCCGCTGGGACTGGACGGACACCCTCTCCTCGGCAGCACCGGACGGCCCGGCCTGTGGGTGGCCACCGGCACGCACCGGGACGGCCTCCACGCCTCACCACTGATCGCCCAGGAGCTGGCCGCCGAGATCCTGGACGGTGTCCCCAGCCCCTGGCTGGCCCCGTGGCGGCCCGACCGGGCACCGATCAGCGACCGGACGACCGCCGGCGCCATCGACGAGGCCGCTGCCCACCACGCGGCGCTGGCCGCGGAGTCCCGCATGCGCCCGCCCCTGACCGGTGACTGGCCCGGCCTGCTCACCGACGCCTACCGGCACCTCATGGAGCAGACGTACGCACGGATGCCCGACGGCTACGTCATCCCGCCCGAGCTCGCCCCGCTCGGCTACGAACACGGCCCCGCCCTCGCCAAGCTCGCCCAAGGCCACCTGGACCGCCTGGAAAGCCGGGACCGTGCCTGATCACGGGACCGCTGAACCGCCGCCGTGGCCCGGCACACCGCCCCCGTATCCGAACACGACGCCGACTCGCCGGCTGACGTGGGATCGGAGGGCCGTCGCGGCCCTTGACCTCGCCGAAGCGGGTGCCGGTCATCCAGGCTGCACCGGCCGCGACGATCTCCTCGTGGGAGCGGCCGATCCAATTCCGGAACGTGACAAGAAATGCGAACCGGCCCTCCGGGACCTGGTGTTCCGGCGTCGGGGTACGCGCTGCTGACGGTCCGGTAGATTCGGCGAAACGGCTGATCTTCAAAGGAGCGGCACCATGCCGCGCATGCGACACGGGGGCAGTGGGGTGCGGAGCGGACACGCGCAGGACCGTCGGCGGGAGGCCCTGCTGGAGTGCTGGCGCGCGATCGAGCTGTTCAGTCCGCCGACCATTCCGGCGCTGCCCCGTCGGCGCCCCGCCGCGCGCTCCGGGCCGAGGGACGAGTACGTGGTTGACCTGACGCCCGAGCCGGGCCGGGTACCACCGCTCCTGCCGTGGGCTCCGGAGCATCCGGAGACGGGGTCACGGCGGGCGCCACACGGATGGATGTGGCGGCACGAGGTCTACTGCGGGGTCTTTGATCTGGAGCTGCTCCGGCAGGCAATGATCGCCGTACTGCCCGCGGGGACGGATCCCGATCCCGGCGTGCCGCAGTCCGAACTGGTGCTGTCGGGTCAGAGCGCGATGTTCGCGCTGGTCCTGGACGATGAGGGCCGGCCGATCGAGGACACACCCGTGGTCTCCGCGTGCGCCTGGGCGACCGGCCGTCTGTTCGATCCGGGGCCATCCGCGCCGGGGTGGCTGGACGGATTCGAGGAGCTCGACGAAGCGTTCGGCGGGGCGATCGACGAGCTCACGGCCACCCCGATTTCTTACGGCCCCACCGCCTCGGCTGCCGGAACGGCGTACGAGCGGTGGTCCGGCTCAGAGGGTGCAACGGGAGCGCCGGGCGGGGCCGGCGGCGGGGGCTGGCAGCGGCTGCTCGCCGAGATCCTGGGCGGCGCTGCCGTCGGCGCGGTCGGGGCCTTGTTCGGGGAGGTCGCCGGCGCCGCGCTGCAGGGCGCGGCGGAGCCCCTGGTTCGCCGCGCCGCGGACTGGGTCGCGGCGCGCCGGACCGCAGAGGAACAGGTGGCGTCCGGGCGGCCGGACAGCACCGGGGGCGTCCCCGAACGGGCGCCGGCCGACGGCCCTGACACGTCGGCGGGGCGCGGGGCCGACGCAGGTGCCCGTGCGCTCGGGTTCGCCGATCTGGTCGCGCTGACCGCTCAGATCGCCGACCTGTGCGGGGTTCAGGACCACCTGCGGCCGCGGGTGGTCCGAGTGCGCAGCCGGCTGGTCCGCCGGCCGCGGGACCCACGGGCGAAGGTCCCCGCCACGCAGCCGTTCCTGAACAGTCTGCTGCCACCCGATCTGGCCCGGGTGTCCGCGGCCGTCGGCAAGGGGATCGGCCCGGCGCTGGAGGCCTACCTGACCGAGCTCGACGCCGTGGCCGTGGGAGCGCGGAGGGACGTGCGCCGACAGCGCGGGGTCGTCCTGGACGGGGTGGCTCCGGACCTGGTTCCGGCCGGCCGTTGGCCCGCACCGGCGGATCGTCCGCTCGCGCTGAGCCAGCAGTTCGCGGTCGACCGCATGCTCGCCGACCGGGCGGGCACCGAGGGCGGGATGTTCTCCGTGAACGGCCCACCGGGCACGGGCAAGACCACGATGCTGCGTGACCTGGTCGCTGCACTGGTCGTCGAGCGGGCGGCGGTACTGGCCACGTTCGACCGTCCTGGGCAGGCGTTCACCGGTCCGGCATGGCGGGGCAGGGATCGCCAGGGCAGGCACGCCCGCTTCGTGTCACGGCTCGACCCGCGGCTGACCGGGTTCGAGATCGTGGTCACCTCCTCCAACAACGGAGCGGTCGAGAACGTCACCGCCGAACTGCCCGGCATCGGCGCGCTCGGCGAGCATTGGCGAGCCGGCACCGACCACTTCTCCGACCTCGCCTCCGCACTCCTCGGCGCACCTGCCTGGGGTCTGGTCGCGGCGGTGCTGGGCAACAAGGCCAACCGCAAGGAGTTCGGCGATCGGTTCTGGTGGGGCCGACTTCCCCAGAAGGAGACCGACGCCCGCTCCGCCGCGGGACAGCCGCCGCTGCGCGGCATGCAGGCCGTCCTGAGCGACTGGATTCCGCCGAAGCCTCCGCCCGGCGGCCCGCGTCCCGACGCCCCGGCAAACGGTGTTGCGGCCGCGGCGGCCGGGCCCGCCCGGCCCGTGCCGCCGTGGACCGAGGCCGTCGCCGCGTTCCGTGCCGCTCAGGCCGAGGTCGAGCAGCTGCGCGCCGAGCGCGCCCGGCTGGCCGGGTCCTTGGAGGCCGTCGAGTCGCCGACGGCCGGGCAGCGGATCGCGGATCTCGAAGCCGCCGTGTCCCGGGCCGACCAGCAGGTCGCCGCCGCCACGGCAGTCCTGGACCGGGCCGGCGCCGCCACCGCCACCGCCCGGACCGCCACCTCGGTGGCCGAGGCCGGACACCGGACGGCCTCCGGGCACGTGCCGCGAGCCCGCCAGGAGCTGGCCACCGCCCGCGCGGACCTCTCGGCCGCCCGCGAACTGGCCGCGCACCACCGCGAGTACGTGACCGCGCTCACCGCACGCCACGACGCGCCGCCGGTCGTCGAGCGGGGCCTGCGCGGCGGGCTTCGCCGTCTGCTGCAGAGCACGGCCGAACGGCAGGCCGCCGAACGGCAGCAAGAGCACACCCAGGCCGAGATCGCGTACCTGCTCGTCCAGGAGCGGACCGCGCTCGAGGACTCCCTGGAGCGGGTCGCCGCAGCCGTGCGCGCCGAGTCCCTGGCCGCCGACCGGCACGCCCGGTCCGGCACCGCCGTCGACGACGCCGCTGCCGGACTCGCCGCCGCGCGCGAGTACGAACGGGCCGCGGGCGGGCGGGAAGCCTCCGCGGCCACGGCCCTCCGGCACGCCCGGCAGGTCGCCGACTCGGCCCGCCTCGACCTGCACGTCGCCGTGACCGAACTCGACGGCCGCCACCGCGAACTGCGGGAGGCGGCCCGGACGCTGCGGTCCCTGCCGCTCGGCTGGTCGTACCTCGACGAAGCCGACCAGGAACTCGGCTCGCCCTGGTCCGACGAGGCATGGTCCACCGCGCGCAGCGACCTGTTCCTGCGCGCCCTCGACCTGCACCGCGCCTTCGTCGCCGGCGCCGCGAAGAGGGTCCGTGGCAACCTGCAGGTCCTCATGGAGCTGATGGCCGGCTCAAACGGACACGTCCCCGACGAGGAGGTCGAGCGCGCCTGGCAGACCCTTTTCCTCCTCGTGCCCGTCGTCTCCACCACGTTCTCCTCCATCGGCAGCATGTTCGCCCGCCTCGGCCGGGAGTCGATCGGCTGGGTCCTCGTCGACGAGGCCGGGCAGGCCACCCCGCAGGCTGCCGTCGGCGCACTGTGGCGGGCCCGCCGTGCCGTTCTGGTAGGCGATCCGCTCCAGCTGGAACCCGTCGTCACCATGCCCACGGCCCTCCAGCGCCGCCTGCTGCGCGCCCACGCCGTCGACGAGCACTGGCTGCCCTCGGCCACCTCCGCCCAGGCCGTCGCCGACCGGACCAACCGCTACGGCACCTACCTGCCCGCCCCGGGCACCGACGACGAGCACGTCTGGGTGGGCTCGCCACTGCGCGTACACCGCCGCTGCGAAGAACCGATGTTCACGATCAGCAACGAGGTCGCGTACGGCGGCCTCATGGTCCACGGCACCAAACACGAGGCGTTCCCCGAAGCAGACCGGGACGGCCTGCTACCCAGCCGCTGGCTCAACACCGACGACCCGGCCCGCCCGTCCGACGCCGCCTGGGGCGAACGCGACCGCAGAGCCTTTGAGTTCGTCCTCGACGTCTTGCACCGGCACGGCGTCGGCGTCGAGCGCGTGCGTGTCATCGCCCCCTTCCGGGCCCTCGTCGCCGAATGCCAGAAGGTCTGCCGCAGCCGTGAAGGCTGGACGTCCGAACTGATCCAGGAGCGCTGCGCCACCGTCCATCGGGCGCAGGGCAAGGAAGCCGACGTCGTCGTCCTCGTGCTCGGCGGGGGTCGTCCCGGTGCCCGCGACTGGGCGGCCCGCACCCCACACCTGCTCAACGTCGCCGCGAGCCGTGCCAAGCGCCGCCTCTACGTCATCGGCGAACGCAGCCTGTGGGCCCCGCTCCCGCACTTCGACGTCCTGGCCTCCGAGTTGACGGAGTTCCACCACCTCAGCGACCGCGCCACATGGCCGCCGGACGGCGAGTAACCGCCGACGATGCGGTGGACTGCACACCCGTCGCGACGCAACGCCACAAACCGCCGCCCGAGAGCATGGCGCTGTCGCGGCCGACGGGACATGCAATCGCGTGAAAGACCGGACCAACCACCGCGTTTGCACGGAGCATGAGGCGATGGGGGAGGTCACCGAGTGGTCCTCAAGCGGTGCACCGCGTGCGGCTGGGACCGTGCGGCAGCCATCTACGCCAGGGCGCGCATCGACAGGTACGAGTGCGACACGACCTGTCCGACCGCCTCGTCATCGGGATTGCCTCCAGCGCCCTGTTCGACCTCACCGACTGCGATGCGGTCTTCCGGGAGCAGGGCGAGGACGCTTACCGGGCCTACCAGGAGACCCACGCGGACCATGTCCTGGGCAAGGGCGTGGCCTTCCCCTTCATCCGGCGCTTGTTGTCGTTGAACGACATCTCGGATCCCGTCGGTCCGCTGGTCGAAGTCATCGTACTGTCACGCAACGATCCGGACACCGGGCTTCGCGTCATGCGCTCGATCGCGGCGTACGGCCTGCACATCAGCCGGGCCATTTTCCACCAGGGACGATCCGCACACCGGTTCATGCCCGCACTGCACATGTCCTTGTTCCTCTCCGCCAACGGTTCCGGCGTTCGCGAAGCGGTGGCCGACGGAATGCCGGCCGGGCACGTACTCAAAACAGAACGAGCCGATGACGACGCCGACCAGGAGCTTCGCATCGCCTTCGACTTCGACGGCATCGACAAGGCCGGGGTGATGCGCGCGCTCGATCCGCAGGTCTTCTTCGACGACCAGGTCTCCCACCTCAACGGCACGGCGCCGGCCACCCCAAGCGTTCACGTACCGTTTGGAGTCGTCAACACATCCTGATCAAGACGGAACCACCGAAAGCTGCGTACCGACGTGCCACGGTGCGCGCTCGCGACCGCTCCCGCCCCCTACGCAGGCTAGCTACTCAACAACCAATGGCGCCGCATCAAACAGAGCCAGAAGCTCGACATGCCCGACGGCATGGTCCTCTACGGCTTCTGCCACTTCTTCGCATCCAACTGCCTCGCCCACCGCATCCCCATCACCGACGTCGCCGAATGGATGGGCCACACGAACCTCGAGATCACCTTCAAGACCTACCGCCACCTCATGCCCGGCACCATCGGCCAAGCAGCGAAGATCCTCAATGCCAACCTGGCTGCGTAGTCGACCTGACAGGAGGGGTGGTCGAGGAGATGGTTTCGGGCGCAACGATGGAGGTCGACGACAGGGCCAACAACAGGGAGTTGATCGCGGCAGGCCATCCCGTCCGGCTGCGGCAGAAACATCCCGACTACGAGGATGAGATCTTCGGTCAGCGCGTGCCCATCGGTCACGTGCAACGCGTCCTGACCGCGCCTCTTGTCACCGAGCACGGGGGTGAAGCCATCAGGCGAGGTCTAGGAGTTGTTCGTAGAAGCCTCCGAAGGCTCTCTCCCGGTCGACGAGGTGCAGCTCGAGGATCCAGTGGCAGGTCCGGCCGACTCGGTCGGTGCGGCGCAGCGGGGTGTCGTTGTCCGGGGTGATGTAGGACTCGACCTTGGCACCGTCGTTCGTCTCGTGCGGGAACTCGCCGACGAGGTGGCCCGCGTGCCGGATGCCAAGGGTCCAGCCGGCCTCGGCGGCCAGGCGCTCGACCTCGGCGTGCAGCTGTCGGCCGGTGATCTCCGGATCGGCGGCGAAAAAGGCTCGGCCCGAGCCGAAGATCCGCGACAGGTCCTCCAAGAGGCGGTGCTTGTGCGGGTCGCCGCCGAAGACGTACGTACGGCCGAAGTCCGCCTCGTACCCCTCGAAGATCGGGCCGAAGTCGGCGCAGGCCACGCCGTCGGGGCCGATGACCCGGTCCGGCGGGTTGTCCCGGTAGGCAGGAGGGTGTTGGGGCCGGAGCGGATGATCCGCTTGTGCCAGTGCTCGGTGGTGCCGAGCATCTCGTTGGCCAGGTCGCGGATCAGATCACTCGCCTCGCGCTCACCGCGCCCCGGGGCGACGAGACCCCGCGGCCCGCTGCTCCGCCAGCACGACGTCTGCGTCGTGCATCGCGTGCACGGCCCGGGCCAGCAGCCCCGTCGGCCGGTCGGGCACGTGCCACAGGTGGGTGACGTCGCCGCCGAATTGGGCGATCAGTGCCGGGAGGGCCGGTCCGAGAGCATCACGTACCCGGCCCGGGCCGGGTACGCCCGCACCATCCAGCTCGTCCCCCGTGATCAGCACGCCGATCTGGGGGCGCGGCCGCACGGCCAGTGAGTCGTGGCCGCAGGCCGCGGCGAGCCCGACCAGCGCGGGGCCGATCCGTGTACCTGCCGGCGCGAGAGGAGTTCCCGCCGAAGCGTCCTCGCCCACGCGCCGAATGTGCCTTCCCGTGGGAAGTACGGGGCCGCGTACCCACTGGTCACCCGTGGGCGCCGCCGCTTCCAGTGGCAGAACGGCGCACGCCCCCGCCGGGACCTGTGCTCCAGTCGAGATCTCAACGCACTCCCCCGCCCCGAGCTCACCTGGCCAGGCCGTGCCCGCCCGTACGGCCGCCCGGACCCGCCACGGGCCGCGGCCGGCCACCGCGTAGCCGTCCATGGCAGCGGTGTCGAATGAGGGGAGCGGGTGCAGGGCGGCCAGTTCCTCGGCCGGAGTGAACCCTGGGGCTTCGGCCAGGTAGACGATACCCGCGACCAGTGGGCGCGGCACGCTGTGCGCGCGCCTCCGGGCCTCGGGCCACGACACCGCCGCGTGCCGTGGTGGCTCGCAGGGGGCAGAGATCGGCGGGGCGGTGACGGGCGCGGCAGACATGAGCACGAGCCTCGACCGAGAGCGTTTCGGGGCGCCGCCGAAAGGGTTGCCGCGGTGCTCCGATCCGCTCACCATCCACGGACCGCGACCGTGAGCTCGAGGCCGCAAGCCCCGAGGCCGCGCACCATCGATGGTGCGCGGCCTCGGATTGATGTCGGACGATCAGGCGGAGGCGAGGGAGATCTCGGTCGACTTGATCAGCGCCACGACGGAGGTGCCGGAGGACAGGCCGAGGGCCTCGACGGCGTCCTTGGTGATCGCCGCGGTCAGCTCGCCGCCCTCGACGGAGACCTTGACCGAGCCCATGGCGCCACCGGTCGAGACGTCGGTGACGGTGCCCGCGAGCTGGTTGCGGATGGAGAGGCCCTCGACGGGGCCGGTCGCGAGGGCGACCTCGGTGGCCTTCACCAGCGCCTTGACGGAGGAGCCCTCGGCCAGGCCCAGGTCCTTGGCGGCGTCGGTGGTGATGGCGGCGGTGATGTCCTGGCCGCCGGTCAGGCGCACCTTCACCGTCGTCATGGCCTCGCCGGTGGTGACAGCGGTGACGGTGCCGGCGATCTGGTTGCGGATGGACAGGCTCATGGAAACACGCCTCACAAAGTCGGAATCGAAGCAGCAGGCACTTCTGTGACCTGCGCCACGCCCGACACTATCGGATAAAGAATCATGACAGGACCGCACCCATCGCATTCACCAGCCAAATGGCCGCAACCTCCTGGCGTATCCGAGGAGGGCCGAAGACCTCGGATTTCGAGGACTCTCAGACCTCTGACCTGGGACGTTAGACCTGTGCGAGCGAGTCGTCCCGCGCTATGGGACAACGCCAGGAAATTGCAGATACGGTGCCACTAGTGGTCTTGTTGCGGCAAATACAGTATTGGCCTCCCCACCCATACCGCATTTGCGCGGGGCCGGATAACCGAACTGGAGAAAAGGTCCCCGTGTTCTCTCTCCGAGCCTTGCGGCGACGCCAGGCACGTTCGCCGGCAACCTGCCGGGCGTCACCCAGACCCTGCCGCTCCAGGTCTACCTGCTGCTCCAGGACTCCCCGAGGCCGCGACCTCCCCGTCCCTGCTTCTGCTCGCCGTAGCGATGGCGGTGTTGATCGCGCTGCGCGGCCGCTGGACCGCCGGGCACGCCGAACTCCGGCTCGGCGAAGACGACGTGACATCCCTTGGCGTGGCCTGGGTGCCCCAGGACGGAGCCCTGTTCCCTCACCTCTCCGCGCTCGGCAACACCGCCTACGGTCTGCGCGCACAGGGTGTGTCGCGGGCCGAGGCCCGGACCCGGGCTCAGGTGTGGCTCGACCGGCTCGGCGTGAGCCACCTCGCCGGACGGAAACCCGCTCAGCTGTCCGGGGGCCAGGCCCAGCGGGTAGCGCTCGCCCGAGCACTGGCTGCCCAGCCTCGGCTGCTGCTCCTGGACGAACCCCTGGCCGCGCTCGACCAGACGACCCGGGCTAGGGTCCGCCACACTCTGCGCACCCACCTGGCAGGTTTCGGCGGAGTCTGTCTCATCGTCACCCACGACCCGGTCGAGGCCGTTTCCCTGGCAGACCGTGTCCTCGTACTGTCCGACGGCCGTGCCCTCCAGGACGCGCCGCCAGCGCACGTCGCCCGCAATCCGCGCTCCCCCTGGGTGGCCCGCATGCTCGGCCGCAACGCATGGCCGGGGACCACGACGGTGGACGGGCTCAAGATGGCCGCCGGCGGTTCCGTGGTGGTCGCGGATCCGGTGGCGGAAGGCTCCGAGGCCCTGGCCATCATCGCCCCCGAATCCGTCTCGTTGCACCGCGAGGAGCCGGCCGGCAGTCGGCTGCGCGTCCTCGTCACCTCTCCGGCCGCCGCCGACGTCGTCGCGGAGATCACCCCTCAGGCGGCCGCCGAGCTGACCATCGCCGATGGCACACCAGTGTGGTGCAGCGTGAAGGCCACGGAGGTCACCCTCGTCATGCTCTGAAGCCCGACCAGTCGGACTCAGGCTTCCATCAGAGACTGGGCGACGTAACCGCCCGAACGGATTCCGCCGGGCACGGCGAAGACCGCGGACGTCTCGTGGACCAGGTAGCGGGACAGGGCGTCGCCGCGGGACAGGCGCTGCTGGACAGGGATGAAGCCGGTGCGGGGGTCCGGCTGCCAGGCGGTGAAGAGGAGTCCGGCGTCCGGGGTGCCGTCGGCGCGCAGGCCGTCGTGGTACGACCAGCTGCGCCGGACCATGGTGGCGCCGTTGTTCGAGGCGGATGCGGCGAGCCGGATGTGGGCGTTGGCGGCAATGACCGGGACCCCGTCGGGGCGGACAGCGGCGAGGTCGACGGATGTACGTTCTGTGCCGCCGGTCAGCGGGGCTCCATCGGCGGCACGCCGGCCGAGGGCCTGTTCGCGGTGCGGCAGCGGCAGGGTGTCCCAGTGGTCGAGCAGCATCCGGATCCTCCGGATGACGACGTACGAGCCGCCCACAAGCCATGGCGGTACGCCCTCACCGGAGAGCAGGGCGCGCGTGGGTTCCGGATTGTTGGTGCCGTCGATCTGGCCCATCAGGTTGCGGCGACCATCGGCGGCCGTGAAGCCGGTCATGGTCCAGCGCAGCTTCGCCTCGCCGTGGGCCAGGCGCTGCAAGGTGCGCAGGGCGTGGGCCGTGACGAAGGCGTCGTCGGCACCTATCTGCACCAGGAGATCCCCGTCGCTGCGAGCGGGGTCGAGCTGGTCCTCGGGGAAAGCCGGCAGGGGGGCGAGAGCCTCGGGGCGGGCGGCGGCCAATCCGGTGCGGTCGAAGAAGCTCGGGCCGAGGCCGAAGGTGAGGGTGAGGCGCGCGGGACGGGTGTCGGCCAGCGCCCCCGTCTCGACCGCCCGCGACCCGGGCGGCTCGAGCCCCGGAGGCACGGCCTCGCCCCGGGTGAGGTGTTCCGCAGCTCCCGTCCAACGGAGCAGGAGGGCGGCGGCCCGACCCCGGTCGGAGCGGGCCCCGAGGTCAAAGGCGGCAAGCCGGACGTGGCTTTGGCGAGACGTCAGTACCCCTGCCTGGGAGGAACCGTGGAACGGGACGACGGCCGGACCGGTGCTCCCGTCGCCGCCGCGCAGTACTGCGGCGGTGGCGGCCCCGCCTCCGACGAGCGTCGCCAGTCCTCCCACGCCGAGCAGCAGCCGCCGGGAGACCCGCGTACGCCTTTCCCCGGGCGTACGCGGCGGGGAGGGCGATGCCGCTTCGGCGCATGCGTCGGCATCGGCGGCCGGAACGGGCCGCGGGCCGCGCTCCTCGCTGCCCGTCGCGTCCGGCTGCTGGTCAGCTTCCGGCACCGGAGGCTCCGCCGGTGCCGTCGACGGCCGCGTCCACGGTGCCCACCCACAGCTGGTTCAGCTCGGAGACGTATCGGCCGCCCTTGCTGTCCTGCGGCACCACCAGCCGCGGGCCGGCGGCGTCGTCGAAGGGCTTGCCGTCCTCCGAAACGGCCAGCAGGACCTGCGACTTGGCGAAGCCGGGGTCCAGCTCGGCCCAGGCGAACACCGCGCGGTAGTCGCCGCCGCCGGTCGCCGCCACCACGCCGCGCAGCTGGCCGTTCTTCTTCGAGGCGTCGAAGCGCGGCTGCGCGTCCTTGAGTACGTCGTGCAGCAGGACGCCCTGGTAGGTGTGCTTCTGCTGACCCTTGGCGCTGGTGTACTCCACCTCCACCGACACCTGGGGCAGACCACGCAGCGAGGCGAGCGTCACGGTGTACGGCTTGTCCACCTGGCCGGCGACCCGCACCTCGCCGGGCTTCAGCGCGGGCAACGGGGACGCCGCGCCCGAGGCGCCGGCTCCGGCGGCGGGCGACGAGGCGGCCGGCGAGCCGGTGGCCTTCGCCGGAGTGTTGTCGCCACAGCCGGCGAGCATCAGAACGGCGACGGCGGCCACAACGGGCAGCGATGCGCGACGGACCACGAGGGGGCTCCTCTCTAGGGCTGGGCTCGCCACGATCACCGCACGAACCCTGTTGAGCTCGACCGCGTCTGCGGGCTTGATCAGCTGACCCAGCTGGTAAATGCAGGGAGTAAGATATCGAACAAACCGCACCTGCCAGCCACTACTCGAAATCTCTCCGGAATCTCCAGACCCGATGCGCGGAGACGGTCGGATTCCACAACCCGCACCTGCCTGCCTACGCGCCGTCGCCCTCCTCGTACGAGTGACGCTGCTCCGTCCACGGGTCGGCGATGTTGCGGGAGCCGCGCCCCCACCAGGCGCAGCGGGAAACCGTGTTCGGCGGTGAGCGGCTCGCCGTTGTGGCGGGTTCGGAGTGGATCCCGGGAACGCCTTCGTACTTGTCAATCGCGCGGATCCCCAGGATCCATCGGGCCCGCCACCCCTCCCCCAGCATGCGGCGCAGCGGCCGTCCGGCATGTCAGAGCCGCAGCGACCGGTCGGTAGCAAGAGACGATCACCGCAGCATCTGCCAGGAAGGAGAGTTCTCGTGAGTACCGATGTACTGACTGGCCTGCTGTTCTCATACGGCACTCTGCAGTCCCCGCAGGTGCAACTCGACCGGTTCGGCAGACTGCTGGAGGGCGAACCCGGCACACTGCCCGGCCACCGGGTCACTCATGTGCGGATCACCGATCCGGAAGTAATCTCGGTCAGCGGTAGCGACCTGCACCCTGTGGTCACTCCCGCCGCCCAGCAGGACGCCGTTGCCGGCACCGTATTCCGGCTCACCGATGCGGAGTTCGCCGCCGCCGACGACTACGAGACCGACGACTACGTACGCACGCGGGTCACCCTCGGCTCGGGCGCCACGGCTTGGGCCTACCTGAGCGCGAACGTGTCACCCGCGCGCGATGGCGGGCCGGACGCCGCCTGCTGACTGCGCACGGCATTTCGCGAACCGACCCCGGTTGAGGTTCCCATTGCAAGCCGCGCTTGCGACATGGCCCCGTGCATCGAAGAACCCATGAGGGCGAACGGCTGCCTACTCCTCCTGACCGGCGCACGCCGACCGGATCTCCTCCAGCAGCTCTGGGTAGTGCTCACCGTACGTGCTCACCGCTTGGAACACCGCGTTCAGTGACGCCTTCAGGGGGTCGGGCTCGGCGGCGGCGAGTACGGCGGGAAGAGCGAAGTAGGCCTGCAAGATCGGCAGGGGGCCGCCCACATTCCGGCGGTCGCCCGCAAAGACGGACGAGTGCACCGTGTCGGAGGAGTGTTCCGCCGGGGCGCCGTCCCCCACATCCCCGGCCGGTGTCGGCCTGTCGCCGCCGGGCGCCGGCGGTAGGAGCGCGCTCAGTCCCCGGCCCGGGTCCTGCCGCCTGGGCCCCTTGTCCTCCGGTTCCATGACCACGAGCGCCGTCCGCGTCCACCCGGCCCCCGCCGGGAATGTCAGCACGCGGTAGGGCGGTCGCTCCGGAGGTACCGCCTCGAGCACCGACCGACTCGGGACCTGCGGATCGCTGCTCAGCGTCTCCCACATCCGGCTCATGTCGTCAAACGGCGGTGGTAGCGGACGCCCCTCGGTCAACGCCGTGAGCGCCTGGGCCACCCACGAGACGCCGGTCAGACCCGCCGCCTCGCAGGCCCGTCGGGCGGCCAGCACCGCGATCGCGCGCTGGACCCCGGAATCCGCGCCATCGAGCGCGTGGACCAGGTCACCGTCGAAGGGGAGCAGACCGTGGACATCGCCACCGACGCCGCGCAGTCGCTCGCTCGGCAGTCGGCCGCCCCACTGCCATAGCTCGAAGCGCAATCGCTGCTCCTCGGCGGCCAGCTCTTGCGCCTGACGGGCCAGGCGTTCGGTCTCGGCGCGCTGCTCCGGCGTGGGGGGCGGCGGAAGTGCGCGCGCGTGGCGGTGCCAGTAGGCGGCCTGCTGCGAGGTCTGGCGGACCACGCGGTCCGCGCGGGGCGGCGCGGGCCAGAACTGCAGGAGGTAGCTTTCGCCATGTGACTCCCCCGACATCCGGGTGTCGAGTTCCCGCCCCTCGTCCATACCCTGGGCGCAATAGCGCACGCGGTAGTCGGCGCGGGCGAGGTTCAGGTCCCAGGCGGCTTCACCGGCCCACTGGACCAGACTGGTGCGTTGCGACACCGGGCGGAAGGAGACCTCCACCACGTCCTCCCAGACCGGGTCCAGCAGAGGCTCCTCGTCGTGCACTTCCACGGCGAAGCCGACGTTGCCCGTGTGCAGGCCGGTGATCAGGAAGAGAGCACCTGGGACCGCCGCCCCGCACAGTCCCCCGCTCTGGCCTGCGAACGTCTCGGAGAGGTTCGGGATCGGATCGTCCGGGTCGCTCGACACGTAGATCTGACCATAGTGAACGTGCACCTCGCCTGTGACCGGCCTACGCACAGCACCCCTCCTCTGACAGCCGACGGCCTCGAACCCCACGATCCGACAGGCCGTCACATGGTGCGCATCTTGCCTTGGGCCACTGACAACCGGGTGCCGGGCTGCCGTGAGATGCAACGGCTCTTGGCAACCCTTCCCCGCAGGACTGTCAACTGTCGTGGCGTGCCCACTGTGCGGCCCGGACTGTTCCCTGCTGAATGTCCTGCCGGGGCAGTTGGAGGTCGAAAGCGTCTTCGAGGGCGTGGAAGTACAGCTCGAACTCGTCGGTCAGTCCGGGGTGGTCGAGTTCCGCGCGGCGTATGGCCTGGTTGAGGAAGTCGAGCCGGCCGCCTCGAAAGAAGGGGGCGCGGCCGCGGTCGTACCACCTCAATTCCCGGGCGCCCCAGCCGTCGTCGACGCGACGGCCGTCTCGGATGTATTCGAAGGTGTAGATGCCCCTCGCGGGGACGGCGTTCAGCTGGACCGACTCGGTGACGCCGAGACGCGCGAGAGCCTGAGCATCGGGCCCGAGGCCGGGTGTCTGGTGGTACATCAGGAACGCCCAGCCGCCGCCCTGCCCGAAGCAACAGGTGTCCTGGACGATGTCCCAGTAGTCGAAGGTCCCGCCGTCCATGTCGCGCAGATCCGCCAAACGGGTTCCGGCGGCGATCTGAGTGGGGTCGGCTCCGTGGAGCAGGGCGATCTGTTCGGCGTTGACGCTCTCACCACGGAAGAAGGAGAGGTGGCTGTACGGGTCGCGCTCTCGCCAACCGTCGGCGATCCAGGCGAGGCGCTCCAGCGGGTCGCGTCCGCACGCGGTGGAGGGCTGGGTCCCGTCCATGCCGCCGCTGCGGAATCTGCTGCCCCAGGCGGGGTTGATCCGGTCCAGCAGCGCGGCCTGCCCGACGACGAGATTGGCCACCGGGCCGCGGCCCGGGGACCTGGCCGCGATGTGCTCCGCTAGCCTGCGGACCGCGTCCTCGGCGGCGAAATACAACACCTGATCCAGATCCTGGGTAACAAAAACCTCCTGGTGGGGACCGGTGTGGCCGCGCACCGTGCCGGTCTCGTCCAGGACCAGGAAGAGACCACCGCTGCGCAACTCGCCCACGCGCCGCTCATACTGGTCGGGAGAGGTACCGGTAGGCGGGAGCATCGCCTCGTCGAGCACGTCAGATCCCACGACCACCTGGTGCCAGGCCCTTTTGAGTGTGTGCACCGATATCTGCATGGGCGTCAGTATGCGATCGGGCACTGACACGATCGGCTGATCAGCGGTAACACCGTCATGGCCCGGCGGTCTTCACCAGGTCGCTGCGCGGCACCGGCTACCACCCCAGCACCTCGGCGGCCGGCAGTACCGGGACCAGCACCATCCCCGTGCCGAACATCAGTTGGGGCCAGTCCAGGCTCCCGGAGAATCCCCACAGCATGGTCGTCGGGGTCGCCGGAATCAAGGGAAGACCACCACCCAAAACAGCAGTGGCAGCGACGCACGCAGAGGACGGCAATCGCGTGGTCATCGGTCGGCGCGTTCCCTCTTCCGGCGTCGGCGGGTTCGTCAGTTGATGCCGAGGAGTTCGGTATGGGTGCCGGCAGTACCGTGGTATTCGTCGATGAGGCGGATTTCCAGGATCCAGCGGGCTCGCCACCCCTTGTCCAAGGTGTGGCGCAGGGGCTGGTTGTTGTCGGGGCAGATGAACTGGGCTGGCCGCGCCTCATTCCGCGGGCCGGGGACGGTGCCCGTCATGCGTCCAACATGCCAGGAACCCAGGGACCGGTCGGCGGCGGTGGCCAGGGCCTGTATCCGTGAATGGAGTTCCCGGCCGGTGATCGCCGCCGCGGAGCGGAACATGTCCTGGGCCGCGGTGGCGACGGCGGTGAGGTCGTGTACGAGACGGCGGCGCTGCGGGCAGTTGCCGAGGACCACGGTGCGGGCGAATCCCGTTTCGTACGGGCGGAGCAGCGGCTCGAAGTCCACGACGACCACGTCGTCCGCGCCGATCACCCGGTCCGGCCAGCCGCCCCCCAGCACGGTGTTCGGGCCGGATCGCACGAACCGTCCTCCCATCAGACCGGCGCGCAGTCCGAACTCCTCCTCGGCGATGCGGGCGATCCGCTGGTCGGCCTCTCCCTCCCGGCGTCCCGGCACGATGACGTTCGAGGCGATCACCGCGTCGAACACGTACTGGGCCATGCGCTGGGATTCGGTCAGGTGCAGGGTGCGCAGCTGAGCGTCCATCCGGTCCAGTGCCACCATCGCGTGCTCCCTTGTCGTGCCGGTCCCGCGCATCACCGCGGGTCCGGCTGCCCGGCGCTACCGGCCCTGGGCCGGGCGCGCGGTGCCCCAGGGTCGGGGCGTGGCGAGAAGACCGGGCCCCCGCGCGCTGACTACCGATACCATCGCGCGTCGGGGCACCTCGTCAGGTCCTCGGGGCAGGGGAAGCCGCTCGCCTGCTCCGGGCCGGTGTGCCCTCAGCCAATCAACGGCACCCCGAGCGGAACCACTGGATCCGAATACGAGACGGTTCACTGCGCGGGGCGCGGCCCTGGCGGAACGACCAAGGGCCGATCTGCCACAATGGTTGGGATTTGCAACCATGGAGTGCTCTTTTCGCTTGCATATGCCAGCCCCCTGAGGTCGTGGAGAACGTCGTGGAGATTCCGGTCCTGCCGCCGGGGCAGCGCGTGGTCAGGGGGTGGCCCGTTTCCCACTACGGCCCGGTGCCCCGCTTCCGGCCCGATCGGTGGAACCTTCAGGTGTTCGGCGCGACCGCGAGCGGGACGACGTACTCGTGGTCCTTCAAGGAGGTCCTGGAGCTGCCCACCGCGACGGTCACCACCGATCTGCACTGCGCCTCGGGCACCAGCACGCTCGGGCACGAGTTCTACGGAGTGCCCGCCGCCCTCCTGCTCGAACTGGCGCCACCGGCTCCCGAGGTCACGCACGTCATGGCTTGGGCCGAGTACGGCTACAGCGCCAACCTGCGCCTCGCGGACTTCTACGGCGAGCAGACCCTCATGGCGACCCACCACGCCGGGGAGCCGCTCACTGTCGAGCACGGGTTCCCGCTGCGCCTGGTCGTGCCGCACCTCTACGGCTACAAGGGCCCCAAGTGGCTGCGCGGGATCGAGTACATGACCCAGGACCGGCGCGGCTTCTGGGAGGAACGCGGCTATCACAACATCGCCGACCCTTGGACGGGCAGCCGGCACTCCTATCAGGAGGACGAGGCAGGGTGAGCGGGCTGTCCCCCGCTCCGGCTGCGGCCGGGTGCGCAGGGGAAGAACGGATTGCCCCTGCCCACCCGGCCGTCGCGCCCCGAGGCCATCGCGGTAGCCGGGGGCACGTCACCGTCGGCCTGAGCGGGTGCGGCCCGCGTCGGCCAGGTGAACCTAACAGCGGGCCGGACGTCGGGAGCAGTGGTTGATCGACCGAACAATGCCGTCCTGCGCGCCGCTGCTTCGGTTGGCCCTCCATGCCCGGGAGCGGTGCCGTCACAGGGTGACGAGGGTGATCTCGGTGGCCTTCACGCTGCACCAGACCGGTACTCCGTCGGCGAGGCCCAGTTCGGCGGCGGCCTGGGGCGTGACCTCCGCGACGGTGTCCGCGGTGGTTTCGGAGGCGATGAGCACCCGCAGCCGGCTTCCCGCCGCGGTGATCTCCCTGACGGCTCCCTCCCATACGTTGCGGGGACTGCCGGAGGGCCGTGCGGTGTGCAGCGAGACGGCTTCCGGCGCGACGATTGCCAGGGCCCGCACTCCTGCCCGTTCGGGTTCGGCGACGACCAGGCTCCCTCCCGCATCCGGTTCCAGCCCGGTCTCGGTGGTGGTGCCCGGCCACGCGTTGCGTCCGAGCATCCGCGCCACCCACGGTGAGCGGGGGTGCCGGGTCACTTCACCGGGTGGCGCGTCCTGGAGGGCCTGACCGTGGTCGAGTACGAGGACCCGGTCGGCCAGGGACACCGCCTCGACGGGGTCGTGGGTGACGAGCAGGCAGACGCCGCCGAAGCCGCCGAGGTGCGTGCGCAGGGTGTGGCGGACCCGGGCGCGGGTGGTCTGGTCGAGGGCGGCCAGCGGTTCGTCGAGGAGCAGGAGGCGCGGCCGGGCCGCCAGCGCGCGGGCGAGTGCGACCCGCTGGGCCTGGCCGCCGGAGAGCTGGGCGGGCTTGCGGCGGGCGAGGTGGCCCACGCCGAGCCGGTCCAGCCAGAGCTGCGCCGCCCGCAGGGCCTCGGCTTTGGGCGTGCCCTGGGCGCGCAGCCCGTACGCGGTGTTGGCGAGGGCGGTCAGGTGTGGGAAGAGTGCACCGTCTTGTGGCACCCAGGCCACCTGTCGTTTGTGCAAGGGCAGCGAGGTGGTGTCGGTGTCGCCGAGCCGGAGGTCGGCGTGGGCCCGCGGGGTGAGCCCGAGGAGGGCGCGCAGCAGGGTGGTCTTGCCGGCGCCGTTCTCGCCGACCACGGCGATGGTGGTGCCCGGCTCGGCGTCCAGCGTCAGCTGGTTGAACCCGGTGACCCTGGCGTGCAGGGCCCAGCGCGCGTCCTCGGCCGGCGGTTCGGGCACGTGTGGTTCGGGGGCGTCTGCGACCGGGTCGTCGGTGACGGTCCTGTGGTGGATGTCCCGTACGGCGTGGTCGCTGGTCCATCGTCCGCGCAGGCCGATCAGCACCACCATGGCGATCACGAGCAGCAGCAGGGACAGTGAGGTCGCTGCCTCCGGGGAGTCCTGCAGCAGCAGGTACACCTGCAGCGGCAGCGTCTGGGTGACCCCGGGGAGGTTGCCCGCGAAGGTGATGGTCGCACCGAACTCGCCCAGGGCCCTCGCCCATGTCAGGGCCGCGCCCGCGATCAGGCCGGGTGCCACCATCGGCACGGTCACCGTCAGGAACACCCTCAGCGGCGAGGCCCCCAGCGATGCCGCGGTCTCCTCGTAGCCGGGCCGCAGCCCGCCGAGGGCGCCTTCGAGGCTGATGATGAGGAACGGCATGGCCACGAAGGTGGCGGCCACCACCGCGCCGGACGTGTGGAACGGCAGGGTCAGGCCGAAGGTGTCCTCCAGGAAGGGCCCGAGCAGGCCGCGCCGCCCGAAACCGAGCAGCAGGGCGACACCGCCCACGGTGGGCGGCAGCACCATCGGCAGCAGCACCAGCGAGCGCACCAGCGTCTTGCCGCGGAAGTCCACCCTGGCCAGCAGCCAGGCCAGCGGCACCCCGAGCAACAGGGACAGGCCCAGTGCGCAGAAGGAGACGAAGAGGGAGAGGCGCAGTGCCTCCAGCGCGCCCGGGGTCGTCAGGTGGGCGCCGAGCTCGGACCACTGGGTCCGCACCAGGATCCCGATCAGCGGGATGGCCAGGAACGCGACCGCGAGGAAGGCGGGAACGACCAGGGCCAGGGGCGGCCGGGTCCCGGCGCGGCGCGGCCTGCCGGGGCGCCGGGCGCGGCCGGCAGGAGCGGTCGGGGTGGCGCTGTCGGGGCGCACGCTCGTGGGCATCTTCCTCCTCCACGGGACCGGTCTGCTCACCCGGCGGGGCTCGGAGACCGGTGAAAGGACCGTCCGCAGGGCCGGACGGACCACTCGGCGCCGGTCAGGGCTGCTGGAAACCTGCGGCTTGGAGGATCTGCTGCGCTTCGGCGCTGGTCAGCCACGTGACGAAGGAGGACGCGGCCTGGGGGTTCTTGGACTCCTTGAGGGCGGCCGCCGGGTAGGAGGCGATGACGTTCTGGTCGTCGGGGATCTCGACGGCGTCGGTCTTGCCCTTGGAGGCCGTGGTGTCGGTCTTGTAGACCATGCCCGCGTCGGCCTCGCCCAGCTCGACCTTGGACAGGACGGCCCGTACGTTCGGTTCCTCGGAGACGGGCTTGACGGTGACGCCTGCCTTGTCGAGGGCCTCACGGCTGTAGCGGCCGACCGGTACGTCGGGGGCCGCCAGGACCACCTTGAGGTTCGGGTCGGAGAGGTCCTTCAAGCCTTCGATCTTGTGGGGGTTGCCCGGAGCCGTGGCGATGACCAGGCGGTTCTTGGCGAAGATGACCGGATCTCCGGTCTCGGACTTCAGTCCGTCCATGGTCTTGGTGTCGGCCGTCGCCAGCGCGTCCGCCGGGGCGCCCTGGCGCACCTGTGCCGCCAGTTCCTGCGAGCCGGCGAAAGAGAAGTTCACCTTGGTGCCCGGGTGGCTCGTCTCGTATGCGGCGCCCGCGGTCTGGAAGACGTCGGTCAAGGAGGAGGCGGCCAGGACCGTCAGGTTCGCCGCCGGCGCCGTCGACGAGGCGCTCCCGCTCGGACTCGCTGCCGATCCGCTGTCCTTGGTGTCGCTGCCACAACCCGCGAGGGCCGGAATCAGCAGAGAGCCGGCCAGCAGGGCCATGGCAGCGCGACGCGGAAGGTGAATGCTCGGCATGGTCTTGTCAGCTCCTCGGGAACGGAAACCGGAGAATCTGCAAACGCGCGGCGCAATGGTTTGCGCGTGACGCAGATGCCACAAGTAGAGGGGCGGAACACCGCATCTGCACTTCGCGAGCAGAGCTGCGAAGCCCGACGAGGGGTGGTGCGAAAGGCTTGAAGCCCGCCACACCGCAAGGCAGCCGGGCCGAGCATTCTGCGACGTCCGGGGAACCGGCAGACCGCATGGCCGCACGGCCATTCGGGTGGCGGACGCGATCGGAAAACACGTAGCGGTCGCCGACGAACAGCTCCCGACCGCCGACCGGACCGGCGGCCGGAGCGTGCTGCTCCCGCCGCCGGTGTGGGCGTGCCGGCCGATCGGAGTCCGGACGCCGCGGCCCGCACGGACGGCGATCTGCTGCTCGGAAGCGACGGCGGCCTCCTCCACGGCGACCCGCACCGTCGTGCCCGCCATACGGTGCACAGCCTCCAGCGCCACCTGGTAGGGCACGCCGGTGTCCCGCGCCCACACGTTCGCCCATTCCTGCGGATGCTCGTGGACGCAGTTGCGGGCGGGCTGCAGCCGCTGCAGGTAGTCCTTCATGGCCTCGCACTTACCCCTGTCCGCCGGCTCGGAGGGGGCGGCGATGCGGAGTTGCTTCTTGCACGCGAACGTCGAGCTCCTCGGAGCATCTCGCGACAGGGTCGCGGCCGGCGGCAAGCGGAAGGCGGCAAGCGGAGGGCGCCGCTCTGACGTCGGGGTCCGGGCGAAGCCCCCAGGCTCCGACCCCCGGCCATGTGAACGCACCCCTCGAAATCGACACGGGCACCTGGCGACAGAGACCGCAAATGCAAGCGGAATCTCAACAACGACTAGCTGATGCTATGCTCGCGCAGCCCCTCACCTGGCACATGCTCTGCTCACGTCGCCGCACGCCGCGGCAGAGCCTCATCCATGATTCAAGGGGACGCAGTTGACCCGAAATGTGCTCATCACCGGGGGCTCGGGCGGAATCGGCCGGGCCTGTGTGGAACGGTTCGCCCAGGACGCGGACCGGACCGTCTGGTTCACGTACCGCAACGGCCGCGACCGGGCCGAGGACCTCGTACGGGAGCTGGCCCTCACCGGCCGCGCCAAGGTCGAGGCCTTCCCCTTCGACCAAGGCGACTGGGAGGACCACGAGCGGCTCCTGGACCGGCTGCCCGGTCCCGTCGACATCCTCGTGAACAACGCCGCAGTGGGTTCCAAGACCGTCGAACACTACGCGGACGGCCCCCGCCACGACCTGGCGTCGGCGTTCTTCCAGATCAACGCGGTCGGCCCGCTCTGGCTCATCGAGCAGCTGCTGCCCGGGATGCTGGACCGCGGCTACGGAAAGATCGTCAACATCTCCAGCGTGGGCGGCGGGATCTTCCAGTTCCCCGGCTTCCACCCCGCCGACGGGATGAGCAAGGCCGCCCTCACCTACCTGACCCGGCACCTCGCCGCCGAGCTGGCGCACACCCCGGTGCACGTCTTCGCCCTCTGCCCGGGCGTCGTGGAGACCACGATGTTCCAGGCCAGCACCCTGGACCGGCTGTCGCCCGGTGAGCGCGACGCCCTGGTCACCCGGCTTCCGGGCGGCCGTATGATCCGCTCCGAGGAGATCGCCGAACAGGTCCGCTGGCTCGCGGGTGAGCACTCCGCACCACTGCACGGCGCCGTCATCGACGCCTCCATGGGCCTCGGCGTCAATCCGGGCATGCTCGCCGCCGCCGGCGCCGGCACCGGGCGGTCGTGATGGTCTCCCGCCAGGCCGCCCGGCTGCTCGCCGACACCCCGGCGATCGCCGACGCCCACTTCCGCGCCGAGGCAGAGCCCTACCACCCCGACGCACGCCCCGACGGCTACCTCAACCTCGGCACCGCGGAGAACCGCCTGCTCTGGGACCTGCTGCGGGACCGGCTCGCCGCGCTTCCCCCGATGACCGAGCAGACCGCCCGCTACGCACCCCTGCACGGCACCGCCGTGCTGCGCGAGCGAGTGGCCGCTCTACTCTCCACCACCTGCCGGACCGTGCTCGACCCGGACGATCTGGTCGTGATCAGCGGCGCGACCGGGGCCCTGGACGCCATCGCGTCCGTGCTGTGCGACCCGGGCGAGGCGATCGTGGTGCCCGCGCCGTACTACGGAGCCTTCGACACCGACCTCGGCGGCAGATCCGGCGCCCGGATCCTGCCCGCCCCGCTCTCCCCCACCGACGGCTTCCGGCTGGCACCCGCCGCCGTCGACCGCGCCCTGCGGGAAGCCCGCGCGACGGGCGTCACGGTACGCGCGGTCGCGGTCTCCTCACCGTCCAATCCGATCGGTGAAACGCACCCGCCCGAGACCCTCGCCGCACTGCTGCGGGTGGCCCGCGCACACGACGTCGACCTGATCTCCGACGAGATCTACGCCCACTCGGCCTTCGGCGACCGGGAGTTCACCAGCGCCACCGACCCGGCCGTCAACCCGCACTGGGCGCACCGCACCCATGTCGTCTGGGGCTTCGCCAAGGACTTCGCCCTGCCCGGCCTGAAAACCGGCGTACTGCACACCCGCAACCCCCAGGTCCGGTCCGCCGCCCGGGCCATGGCCTACTTCGCGCCCGTCTCCACCGCCACCCAGAACACCTTGGCCGAGCTGCTGGCCGACCCCGCCTGGACCACCTCCTTCCTCGCGGAGGGACGCCACAGGCTGGCCTCCTCGTACGCGCACCTGTGCTCGTTGCTGGACGAGCACGGCATCCCGTACGCCCCGGCCGACGCGGGTTTCTCCGTCTGGCTCGACCTGCGTGCCTGGCTGCCCGGCAGCGGCTTCGACGCCGAACAGCGCCTGTGGGCGGAACTGTTCGAGACCACCAGGGTCAGCATCCTGCCCGGAGGGGCGTTCCGCTCGCCGGAGCCCGGCTGGTTCCGGCTGTGCCACGCGGTCGACGCCACGCTCGTCACCGAGGCGGTCCACAGGATCGCGGCACATCTGCCCGCCCCGTCGCCCTCCCCGTCCTCCCCTTCCTCCCCCTCACCGAACGGAAGCCGCCCATGAGCAGCGCACCGAGCCCCCTGGACCGCTGGTACGAGAGCGCGGGCGTGCGGGGCGGAGTCCGACGTATCTTCCACGCGGAGACCGAACAGGGCCGGGTCTTCTTCCCTCACGCCCTGGTCTCGCACCTGGACCACCCCGAGGTGAAGGCGCTGGCCCCGGAACGGATCCGTGAGATATCCGTGCGCCACCTCTACCAGTTCCTGCACTCGACCACCCACCTGGAGACCCGGGTGGTCAACGGAGCGGCGGAGCCGGTCGCCAACGGCAACACCGGCATGCACTTCCCTTCTGCCCTGCGGATGGACGCCTTCAAGGTCTACTGCGACGAGGGCTACCACGCCCTCTACAGCCTGGACCTGGCGGACCAGATCGCGGCCGTCACGGGCATCGAGGTACCCGACGTCGACTACGGCGGATTCGTCACGGCGCTCCAGGACAGCGGGCGACGGCTGCTGCCCGAGGACCCGCTGCTGGCCGGGCAGTTGCAGGCGGTGGTCTTCGAGACGCTGATCACGGCCGTGCTGAACGAGGTGCCGCAGGACCCGACGGTGGTGAGCACCGTGCGCGACCTCATGCGCGACCACGCCAAGGACGAGGGACGCCACCACCGGTTCTTCTCCGCCTTCTTCCTGGAGCTGTGGGCCCGCCTTGACCGGCCCCGCCGGATCCTGGCCGCCCGGGCGCTGCCCGCGATGATCCGCGCCGCGCTGGACTGGGACGTGGAGCCGGTCCGGGTGTCGCTGCGGCTGGCCGGCCTGGACGAGGACCGGATCGAGGCGGTCATCACCGACTGCTACGGCGGAGACGCCGGCATCGGCCGCATCCAGACGGTCTCCCGCTCCACGCTCCGGCTCTGCGCCCAGGTCGACGCGTTCGATCTGCCGGGCGCGGCGGACGCATTCGCCTCGTACGGTCTGCGCGCGCCGGAGGACACCGATGACTGACACCGGCGAGGTCACCTACCCGGACTACCTGAAGCTGCCCCAGCTGCTGGCGCTCCAGGTACCGCTCGCCGACGGCGTCCCCGACGAGCGGCTGTTCATCGTCGTCCACCAGGTGCAGGAGCTGTGGTTCCGCCAGCTGATCGGCGAACTCTCCGACGCCCGCGACCGGATGCTGGACGACGACCCGCGGGCGGCCCGGGCACGGCTCGCACGGGCCGTGGTCATCACCCGGGCGCTGATCGCCGGAATCCATCCGCTGCGCACCATGCCGCCCCGGGAGTTCCGGGCTTTCCGGGGCGTGCTCGGCAGCAGCAGCGGCGCGCAGTCGGCGCAGTACGTCGAGATCGCGGCGCTGGCCGGCTCGGACTGGGTTCGCGGACCGTACGGCGACCACCTGATCGCCGGGCTGCGCCCGGAAGAACGGGAACGGCTGCGGGCCCGGCTCGCCGAGCCGACGGTGTGGGACGCGTTCGTCCGGCTGCTGGACAAGACCGGTTTCACGACGGCGACGGAAGAGGGCCGGCAAGAGGCCTACGCACGGCTGGCGGCTCTGACCGGTGCCACCGACACCGGGAATGATCCCCGGCAGCCCGCGCACCTGCCCGAACTGGCGGACCTGGCGGAGGTGCTCGTCGATCTGGACGAGGTGTGGACGGAGTGGCGGGCCTGCCACGCACTGCTCGTGGAGCGACAGATCGGCGCCGGACCGGGCACCGGCGGCAGCAGCGGCGTGAACCATCTGCGGGCGGCTGTGCACCGGCGCTTCTTCCCGGAGCTCTGGCTGGCCCGCACCGCGGCACTACCGGGGGCTCCGACGGCACCCTGAAAGTCGGCTGCGGCCCGCGAGGGGCGCCTGGAGGCACGACGGTGCCCCGCACATGCTCCCGGAGCGGCTTGGGCCCCCTGCGCGATGACCCCCCGATCTGCGCGCAGGGGGACCTGGCGGCCCCTCTGCGGGGAGCCGTCTCCGCGCGGGACGACTGGTTCCGGATACGGATGGATCAGCGTGGTCGTCGCGCAGCTGGGTCGATTGTCCTGACTCCGCCCGGCATGCCGCCCGCAAGACGAGCAGCCGCGGGTCTTGGTTCATGGTGCGGGGAGATCTCACGATCTTTCCCCACGCTCCCTAGCCCCGTCGCAGCGCGGATCGCCGCCCTCGCGCTCGCGCACATGACGGTCCTGCTGGTGTGGTTGCTGTGCTGGGCGACTGCGCTCGCCACCGCACGTACGGCGATCGGCACACCCCGGTTCCGGCGTGGGATGAGCCGCAGGGCAGGGACAGTCCTGGTCGCCTTCGGGGTTCGAACGGCGACCGCGAGCTGACCTGGCGCCGCTGTCTCACGCCACGACCGACAGCCAAAAGATCGCAGCACAGTCGGCGAGGGCAGTCGGTGCAGAAAGGGCCTCGGGTACCACCCCTCGGGCACGGACCGCATCGTTCGGATCCACTGTGCCAATGTCGACTTCGCACAATGCGTCCGGAGCCACCCGCCTGGCCGCCCTCGGAGCCCGTCGGGGGAACGTCCTCCGGGACGAACACGGCGAGGCACCACCACACCGCTGGGCAGGCCGCCATGACGGAGGCGGCCAATGATGGCGGACTCGGCAGGGGTTTGAGGACCGGCTGCGTCAGCCCGCCGCGCTCAGAATCAAGTTGTCCAGGGTCAGCATTGGTCCTGGCACACCGTGCCGCGAAGAGTCACACATGAGAAACTTCCCGGGTTGCTGCTCCGCCTCACACTTGCTTCGCACTGGTCGGGACAGCACAGCGAACCGGGCGTCGCCTACCTTCGGCGAGGCCCCGGCCTCGATCCCGAACCATCACATAGTCATCGCACACGACCCCGTGGTTTCAGGTGAGTTGGGGGGATCTCGGGGGCCGGGATCGGGGGCCCGTCATAGCCTTTGACCTCACCGAACCGGGTTCCGTTCATCCAGTCCTCACGGGCCTGAACGACCTCTTCATGACTTCTTGAGACCCAGTTCCAGAACCATTGAATCGCTCGACGTTTCCGCAGGTCAGAGCGTTACGGTCTTAAAAGTCAGCAAAAGTCAGCATGGAAGGATCTCCCGCAGACTGCCTGGTCGGGGCATACCTCCCCACCTCCTTACTCGCCCAGGCAGACTCCGAAGGGCGACCGCGTCGGTGTGGAAGTGGCGAAGGACATGGGACCACTCCCACCAGCGCACGGCCGCCACCTTCGGCGAACGGTAGGCGAGCCCAGTTTCCCGACCTGTCCAGAAAATCCTCCACGACAACCGGTTCGATATGGTTGACGCCATGTCAAATAGCCACGACGCGGGCGATCGGTCAGCCGCCCAGCCCAGCCCGAAACTCTCGAGGGTGCGCTACGAGAAGGATGGACACATTGCCCGCGTGACACTCGACCGACCCGAGGTCCTCAATGCCATGGACTTGCGCATGCATGAGGAACTCGCCGGAGTTTGGGACGACTTCGAAGCCGACCACGACATATGGGTGGCCGTACTGTCCGGTGCGGGCGATCGGGCCTTCTCCGTGGGACAGGATCTCAAGGAGTTGGCCGGCCGCGTCCAGGAGGGAACGGCAAGCACTGCCACGTTCGGCAGCCGGGGCAAGGCGGGCTGGCCCCGCCTGACGGAGCGGTTCGACCTGGCCAAGCCGGTCGTCGCGAAAGTCCAGGGATATGCCATGGGTGGAGGCTTCGAACTCGCGCTGGCATGCGACATCGTCGTTTGCTCCACGGACTCGACTTTTGCTCTGCCCGAGGCGAAACTCGGCCTCATGGCCGGAGCGGGCGGGGTGTTTCGGCTGTCCCGGCAATTGCCGTGGAAGACGGCCATGGGCCATCTGCTGACGGGGCGGCCAATGAACGCACAGCGCGCGTTCGAGCTCGGTCTCGTCAACGACGTCGTACCGGCCGAAGACCTCGACGCCTGCGTCGACGGCTGGGTGGCCGACATCCTGAGGTGTGCGCCGCTGTCCGTACGGGCCATCAAGGAGGCCGCCACGAAGTCCGCCGACATGTCCCTGGAGCAGGCGTTCGCGGCGCGCTATCCCTGGGAGGAACGTCGCATGCTGAGCCGAGACGCCCTGGAAGGTCCCCTGGCGTTCGCCGAAAAGCGCGCCCCCCGGTGGGAAGCGCGCTGACCAGCGGTCGCCGGTGGGCGGCGCACGCACATCCGTGACGTCCGCCGCCCACCGGCGGGTATATCAGCCCGGTGGAACCTCGGCGATACCGCCGTGGCCGCGGGGCCGCAGACCCCGGGCGTGCGCCGTCAGGCAGACCGGACAACAGAGGAAGTCCGTGGAACGACGTATGCCGCGCCTCAGCCTGCCCAGCCAGGCCCGTCCCCCGGACGCCGCACGTCCCTCCCCGTTCCGCGTCACTGGGGGTCCAGGACGAGGCGGTGGTCGTCACGCGGCTGGATCGGCCTCGTGTCACGGCCCACGAGGAAGTCCGGCCGTACGGGGTTTCGGGGCGCGTTGTCGACCGCGTTGTAAGTGATGAGCAGCAACGCGCGCCGGTCCTCGGAAGAGTTGTTCGACGACGAGTGCACGATGCTCGGGTGAAACGCGTGCAGGCTGCCGGCCCGCCCGAGGATCCAGGCCTTCCCCCGTTCCGCGATCAGCCGCTCGGCGCGTTCCGTGCTCACGGTGTAGGCGAGATCGTTCGAGACGTGCTGCCGCCAGTCCGAGTTCTCCTCCGAGCGTTCGGGAAGGTCGAACAGCCCCAGGGTGTGCGATCCGGGAACGACGAGCAGCGGCCCGTTGTCCTCATGCACATCGTCCAGCGGGATGGCTATGTTGACCGCGTCGGGGCGTTCCATTCCATCCTCCTCGCGCCAGAAGGCGTAGTCCTGGTGCCAGGGCCAGGCGGCCCCTTCACGGGCCTGCTTGAGGTTGACCTTGAACTGGTAGACGTACACCGGACCACCGATCAGGCCCTCCGCGATCCGCACCAGCGTCGGGTGGCTGACGAGTGCCGCACAGACCTCGTCGAACTCGTGGCACCCGTGGATGGCCCGAACCAGGGCGCTGTCCTTCTCGTGAACGACCTCAGGCCTCGTCTGGCTGCTGATCTCCGCCACTCGCCGGCGCAGCAGGTCGACGGACTCATCACTGAACCGGTAGGGCAGGACGCAGTGGCCCTCCTGGTCGTAACGGGACTTCAGCAGGTCAAGGCCCGCACTCGAATCCGTGAAAACAGACATGCAAGTATCTCCTTGTTCGTTGATTGGCGCCGTGCGCGGCGGCCCTGCAGCAACTGTTCGTGGCGGAAGCACCTGTGGGCATTTCTGCCGCCCGCGCCCTCGAGGCCCGTTCCTGTCAGGCAGGAGCGGGTTCTGTGTCCGGCACGGCCGAGGGGAGCGACCGCATCGCCCTCAGGGGTGAGAGCACGATGGGGATCCACGTCATGGCCAGCCCCACCGACCCGACCCACAGTGCGGCCCGCACGCCGAACTGGCTTCCCACGACGGCAGCCACGCCGGAGCCGGCGGTGAGGGCGCCGAACAGGATGAACCGCATGGTGGCGCTCATCCTGCCGAGCAGACGAGCCGGCGTGACCGTCTGCCGGAAACTCACCACGATGACGTTCTTCATGCCGTTGCGGGAAACGATGACCCCCCATGCGATGCACGAGAGCCACAGCATGGTTCCCCTGTCGGAAAGGGGCAGGAGCAGGCAGAACGGCACGGAGACGAGGTCCAGCGTCCACAGTAGGCGTCCGTGCCCCACCTTCTCCGCAGCACTGCGTGCGGTGAGGGCGCCGAGCAGTGCGCCGACGCCACCGCAGCCCAGGAACACTCCCACCGACCCTGCGGTCAAGCCCAACTCACGCAGGTAGAGGACCGGCATCATGATGATGATGATCTGGTAGGAGAAATTTGTGATCGCGCCCGAAAGCGAAAGGGCGCGGAGCAAGGGGTGCGACCAGACGAACTTCACACCCTCGATGACATCGCGCAGGAGGCGCTTCTCCTCGGTTCGCCGTACTTTCTCTTCCCGGTGCCGGATGAGCGCGATACACAACGACGACCAAAGATAGCTCACTGCATCGATCAATACCGCGAGGGGGGCACCGATGGCCTGGACGATCAGGCCTCCGAGGCTCGGCCCCGCAATGCTGGTGAATCCATCGAGTGAGCCCAAACGGGAGTTGGCGTCGACGAGTCGATCAGACTTCACCACCGAGGGGACGAAACTCTGGGACGAGAGGTCGAAGAAGACGGAGAGGACGCCGCAGGCGAACACGACGCACATCAACCAGCCGAACGAGAGGACGTCCAGCCACCAGGCCAGCGGAATGGAGGCGAAGAGGGCGGCACGCAGGAAGTCGGCGAGGATCATGACGGGGCGGCGCCGCAGACGGTCCACCCAAGCACCTGCGGGCAGCCCGATGAGCAGGAACGCCGCCGTGGACATGGCCGACAGGAGGCCGACCTGGCCCGCGGTGGCATCCAGTGACATCACCGCCACCAGGGGCACCGCGAGATTTCCCACCTCTGTGCCGAACATGCTGATCGCCGAGCCGAAGAAGAGCAGACGGAAGTCCCGCAGCCGGTAGATCGAATCACTGGCGAAGAGGAGCGTTCTCCGTTTCTTCTTCGTCGGCTTGTGGAGACCTCCCGGTGAATCTTCCCAAGAGTCCAGAGAATCTGACACAGAAATGCTCCTAAAATTTAGGTCGCTCACCGGCCGTTCAGCGGCTGAGCGTGTCCGCCGCATCGAGACGCGCTTGCAGGGATCGCACCAGATACGGCAGGTGGGTCTTGCTCAACATCGAGTAGTGATCACCAGGAACGGCATGCTCCGTCACGCCCCGCAGAGCGACGGCGCGCCATTGCTCGGCCACTGCCTCGTCCTGGGCGTGCTCGGTGGCGAAGAGCTCCACGGCCAGGTCGGCCGGCGCAGGACGATGCGTCAGGAACGCTTCCTGGTTCCGGAGGAACACATGGATGCGATCGCGCAGGACATCGCCGATCTCTCCATGCGCCAGCCCGGCACCCTTCATGACTTCGACGGCGAATCCGACGAGATCCTCGTCGGAGGTCCGGGCCGGGAGTGTGCACTGCTCCGCCGCGCCTCCCTGCATCGCCGCGACGTCGTGCAGGTACGCCTCCAGGCGCTCGGTCAAGGCCGGCAGTTCGCCGTGACCCGGTGGAACCCAGGAGTCCAGGAGCGCTACGAGGCGTACCTCCTGACCTTCGCCGGCCAGGATCCGCGCCATTTCGAAGGCCACGGCGCCTCCCATGGACCAACCGCCCAAGAGGTAGGGGCCGACGGGTCGAACGGTGCGCACATGGCGGACGTATTCGGCCGCGATGTCAGGGATCGAGGCGGCGGCCGGGAGCAGGCCCGACGTGTCTTCCAGCCCGTAGAACGGCTGATCAGGGTGAAGGAGGTCGGCGATCGGGAAATACGGGACCGCCGACCCGCCCACGGCGTGCACGCAGAAGAACGGGACCCGGCTCCCCGATGGCTTGATCGCAACGAGCGGAGAGGCCGCAGCCTTGTCATGGTCCGAGAGCCCGGTGCGACTCTCCACGAGTTTCGACATGTTCTGCAGGGCCGGCGCCGCATAGAGGTCCCGCACAGACAGTTCTACGCCCACCCTCGACCGGATCCCCGCGATGAGCGCCATCAGGTTCAGCGAGGTTCCCCCCAGCTCGAAGAATGTGTCCGCGCAATCGATATCCTCCATGGACCGGCCGAGCACGGATGCCCAGAGGGAGGCGAGGATCCGCTCCGTGCGCGTCGTCGGCGGGAACCGCACGACGCGGGATTCGGCCGGAGGATCTACGAGCTTGCCGTAGTCGAGCTTCCCGCTGATGGTCAGGGGGAGCTCCTCCATGGTCATGAAGCGTGCTGGCACCATGTAGTGGGGCAGCAGGGCGGCCGCGTGCTCGCGCAGGATCTGCGGTTCGAGGTCGACGCTCGGCACCGCTACGACGTACGCCACGATCTGAGGTTCCCCGCCCGCGATGGTCCGTACGGCGACCGCCGCCGCGGAGACGGCCGGATGCCGGCGAAGCGCGAACTCGATCTCCCCGGTCTCGATGCGCATTCCTCGCACCTTGACCTGGCCGTCTCGTCGGCCGAGGAACTCCAGTGCCCCGTCGGGCCGTCGGCGCACCATGTCCCCCGTGGCGTACATACGGCTCCCGGGCCGGGTCGCGAAGGGGTCCGGCACGAAACGTTCCGCGGTCAGGTCGGGTCGGTTGAGATATCCGCGACCCACACCGACGCCCGCCAGGTACAGCTCCCCGGGAACTCCGGGGGGAACGGGCTGTCCGGCCCGGTCCAGGACGTATCCGCGCATGTTGGCGATCATGTGGCCGATCGGAACGGTCTGATCGGCATCGCCCGGGGGACATGTCCAGGCCGTCGCGGTCGGCGCGGTCTCCGTGGGGCCGTAGACGTTCGTCAATGTGACGTCGAGCTTGCTCCACAGCTCGTTCCGAAGATCGGCGCCGAGGGTCTCGCCACCGCAGAAGACCGCCCGGACGCTGCGCAACCCGGCCACCCCGGGTTCCTCCAGGAAGTGCCGCAGCATCGACGGCACGAAATGGATCACGCTCACGCCTTCGTCGGCGATCAGGCGCGTCAGGTAGCTCCGGTCATGGTGTCCGTCGGGTTTCGGCAGGACCAGCGTGCATCCCGCGGTGAGCGAACCGAAGACCTCCCAGACCGAGGAATCGAAGGTCAGCGATGCCTTCTGGATCATCACGTCCTCGGAACGCAGACCCAGGACGTCATGGATCGCCCGGAGCCAGTTCACGATGCCCCGGTGCTCCACCATCGCCCCCTTGGGAGCACCGGTGGAGCCCGACGTGTACAGCACGTAGGCGAGGTCACCCGGCGTGGTGCCGGGGTCCACGCGTGACCTCGGGTAGCGTCCCGCGAGGCCCGGCCAGTCCCCGTCGAGCGTCACGACGTGCGCGCTGCTGTCCCCGAGTCGGCCGCTGATGTGCTGCTGGGCTAGGACCACCGGTACGCCGCTGTCGGCCAGCAGGAACCGGAGCCGCTCGGAGGGGAGGTCGGGGTCGAGCGGCAGGTACGCGCCGCCGGCCTTGAGGACGGCCAGGAGACCGATCACGAGCTCGAAGGATCGTTCGAGTGCCACACCGACCAGCACGTTCGGGCCGACGCCGAGCTCGACCAAGTGATGCGCGAGCTGGTTGCTGCGACGGTCGAGCTCCCCGTAGTCGAGTTCCGCCTCCCCGAATCTGAGCGCGATCGCATCGGCCGGCGTCCGGCTGATCCGTTCGGCGATCCAGTCGTGCAGGCACACGTCCGCACCGTTGTCGACGTCCGTGTCGTTCCATCCGTGTACGGCCCGGACGCGCTCCGCTTCGGTCAGCAGTTGCAGCTCGCCGATGGGGGTGGACGGTGCCCGCACGGCCTGGGCGAGAACGTGGTGCAGCTGCTCGGCCAGCCCCTCGATCCGCGCGGGCTCGAAGAGCAACGTGTTGTACTCGATCTGGACGCCCATGGCGCCCTTCCCGTCGAGGCTCACGATCACGGTCATGTCCAGGCGGGACTGATTCGTGGCCAGCTGGACGGGTTGCACGGCGATGCCCTCAAGGGTGAGGCCTGGCCCCGCCGTCCTCTCCGTGTCCATCGAGAAGGCAATCTGGTAGAGCGGATTCCGGCTCGAATCCCGTACCGGCTTCAGCAAGTCCACGATCTTGCCGACCGGCACGTCCTGGTTGCCGAGGGCACCCGCCACGGACTCGTGACAACGCGCCACCAGTTCCCGGAACGCCGGGTCACCACCCGTATTCGCCCGCAGGATCAGGGTCGTGACGAACAGCCCGACGGTCGACTCGAGTTCGGCACGGGAGCGGCCGTTGTACACGGAGCCGACCGCAAGGTCCTCTTCCTCCGTGTACCGGGACATCACGGTGAGGAACCCGGCCAGGAGCACGGCCAGCAGGGATGCGTTCTCGGCGCGTGCCAGGCGCTCGAGGTCTCCGCCCAGGCTCTCATCGAACCTCCGCTCGACCAGGGCTCCGCTCCACGTCGCCTCGGCGGGGCGCGGGAAGTCAGTCGGCAGCTCCAGACTCGTCATTCCGGCCAGCTGGTTCTTCCAGTAAACGAGTTGACGGGCCATCGAGTCGTCGGAGAAGCGGTCCCGCTGCCAAGCGGCGTGATCAACCGCCTGGATCGCGGGCGCCGGTACCACCGGTGCTCCGGAGGACGCACCGGCTCGGTACAGGCACTCGATCTCCTCGAACAGGATCGCGAACGACCACCCGTCCGTCACCACGTGATGGGCGGCGATGACCAGCAGGGCATCGGTATCGGAGAACCGCACCAATGAGCACCGGAACAGCGGTCCGGTCGACAGGTCGAACAACGCGTTCGCCGCCTCCTCGGCGAAGCCCTGCGCGTACGCGTCACGCGCCGAGGAGTCCATACCGGGACGCTCCACCACCTGGAACACGGTCGGATCCGGGGCGGCTTCGATGATCTGGTGAGGAACTCCCGCCGATTCGGCAAAGCGTGTGCGCAGGGGCTCGTGGCGTGCAACCAGCTCCGTGACCGCGTATTCGAGACGGCTGACGTCGAGCTCACCGTTCAGGCGGTACGCGTACGCGATGTTGTAGACGCCGTGCTCCGGGGCCATCTGGTGCAGGAACCAAAAGTCTTCCTGCTGGTACGACAAAGGGAGTATGCCGTCGCGAGGCACCGGGACGACGGCGCGCGTGCCACCGCTCTGTCCGCGGTGCTGTCCTAGTCTGCGCGCGAGAAGTGCCTTGCGCTTGTCCTCGACGGATGCCTTGTGCATGCTGCTGCTCCTGGTATCCCCGGTGTGAGGTTCTGTGGTGGTCAGGCGTTGTGTCGTCGGGGCCCGACACAACGCCGTGCTGGATCCGGCGGCTCGGGCAAGGGGGCCGGACCGCTCAGGCGGACAGCAGCTCGCGCACGATCTCCAGTGCGTCCTCGATGTCCTGCTCTTCGACGCCCGCATGGGTCACGGCCCTGATCCGGCCGTGTCCGAGCTCGGCGACGGCGAGACCCCGGAGCTTGCACGCGTCCACGAACTCCTGCCACGTGAACCGGTCCTCACCGACCCGGAACATCACGATGTTCGTCTGAACCGAGTCGGGCTGGACGTCGATGCCGTCGATCTCAGCCAGCCCCCTGGCCAGGCGGCGCGCCAGCGCATGGTCCTGGGACAGCCTGGAGGCGGATTCGATGGCCACGATCCCGGCAGCGGCGATGAACCCTGCCTGACGCATCCCACCACCCAGCATCTTCCGGATCCTTCGTGCGCGGACGATGAAGTCGGCGTCGCCGGCGAGGATGGAACCGATGGGTGCGGACAGCCCCTTGGAAAGGCAGAACTGGACGGAGTCGGCGTACTGCGTGATGTCGGCCACCGGAACGTCCGCTCCAACGGCGGCGTTGAACAGGCGTGCGCCGTCCATGTGCACGGCGACGCCGCGCGCCGCCGCAAAGTCGGCCACCCGCGCCAGGTACTCCTGCGGAAGAATCGATCCGCCACACCGGTTCTGCGTGTTCTCCAGGCAGATCAGCGAGGGAAGGGCGAACTGCGGATCTTCCATGTCGTCCGGGAACGCCTTGGCGAGGTCCTCCAGTGAGAGCGTTCCGTCCGGCTGATTCGGGATCGGCTCGTAGACCACGCCTCCGCACACCGTCGCGCCGCCGGCCTCGTAGACGTAGATGTCGCTCTCGGCGCCCACGAGGACCTTCGAACCGCGCGGGGAGTGGGCCATGATGGCGGCGAGGTTCGCCATGGTTCCGCTGGGCATCAGGCAGGCGGCGGCCATTCCCGTCACCTTGGCGGCGAGCGCCTCCAACGCCAGCACGGTGGGGTCCTCGCCGTACACGTCGTCCCCGAGTTCCGCCTGCTCCATCGCCAGACGCATCTCGGCAGTCGGCAACGTGAAGGTGTCACTGCGCAGCTCGATCATGGTTACTTCTCTCCTGCGGTCGTCGAGGGTTTGATGTCGGTGATGAGGCGCTCCATGGCGTCGCCGAGAACGCCGCGCACGCCGTCCGCCGAATCCGCCCGCGCGATGACGTACCCGAGCCGGTCGTACGAGTTACGGGCGGGCCGGACACGGCTGCCCGGGGTGGCGAGCAGACGGACCTGCGACACGCCTGCCACCGCACGCGCGTCCTCGACCCCGCGGATGTCGAGCAGCTCACCGCTCTCTTCCGCGATCAGGAACCTGATGCCTGCCCATGCGCCGTGGGCCGCTCCGCTCCAGAACACCGGCATCCCGGCAGCCGAACGGAGCTGTTGCTCCAGCAGGTCCACTCCGGTGGCCAGGCGGATCAGCTCGGGGATCATGCCACCGGCCGGCCGCGGGTTGATCTCCACGATCGCCGGACCGCTCGCCGTCATCTTCACCTCGGTGTGAGTCGCACCGAGACGCACGCCCACGGCGTCCAGCGCCCGTCCGACCACTGACCGGATGTCCTCGGCCATCCGCTCGTCGAGCGGTGCCGGGAAGACGTGCTGGTTCTCCACGAAGTACGGGTCGCCCCCGACGGTCTTCTCGGTGATCCCGACGCAGTGGTGGCCGTCCGCTCCCGTGAACATCTCCACGCTGTACTCAGGGCCCTCCAGGAACTGTTCGACGAGCACCTCGCGGGCGGTCGGCATGCCGCGCACGTTGACCTGGACGCTCAGCACCCGCTCTGCATGGGCAGCGGCCTCCTCGGCCGACCCGCACAACAGGACACCGTTAGATCCGGAGTCGTCGACCGGCTTGACCACACAGGGGATTCCCGTAACGGACACGGCGTCCGTCACGGCTGCACGCACAGCGTCCTCGCCGACCACGGCAAAGCGGGGCTGACCGACGCCGGCTTCCTCCAGGCGGGCCCGGAGCGCCGCCTTGTCCCGGCACAGGGTCATCGCTTCCGCGGGGTTTCCGGGCAGCCCCAGCCATTGGGCCAGTTCGGCCACGGTCGGAACGTAGAAGTCACTGGTCGTGGTGATGCCTGCCAGGTCCGTGCGCCGGAATCGGCTCTGGATCGCGGCACGCACCTCTGACAGCTGATTGGTGTCGCACGTCACGACCTCGCTGCCCGTCTCCTCCAAGCCGACGTACCGCTCGGGGCGTCCCGTCAGGAGCACCGGCCGAAGACCCAGGTCACGCGCCAGACCGAGCGCCGCCATGCCGGTGCCCGTGGTGTTGGACTCGATGAAGAGCAGGTAGCGCGGGTCGTCGTTCGGCTGCTTCACGACCGCCCTGGACCAGGATTGGACGGGGGTCCCGTACTCCACCCACTCGGGTTCCGTCGCGCGTTCCATCTCGGCCAGTCGGCTCTCGGTCCACCACTCGTCGCTGTAGACGGTGTCCGTGTAGCGATCTCCTCGGTCGGGGAAGATCCCGACGATGCGTGATCCGTTCGGCGCCTCACGGGCGAGTTGTTGCAGCACTTGGTACACCGACCCGGCGGTGTTGCCGGCGAAGACCGCCTGGTCCCGTACGAGATCGCGGGACGCTGCGAAGGCTTCGTGATCATTGAGCCAGTGCACCTCGTCGACCAGATCGTGGTCGAGGTTCGCCGGCAACAGACTGTTGCCCAGTCCGCTCTGGTAGCGCTTCGGACGATCGGGTTGGCCGAACAGCACGCTGCCCACGCAGTCGACACCCACCACGCGCAGCGAGGGCAGTTCACGCCGCATCCTCCGGGACGTACCGCAGAGTGAGCCGCCACTGCCGACGGCGCCCACCAGCACGTCGACCGTGCCCAGGTCCTGCAGGATCTCCTCGGCCACCGCCGCGTAGGCGCCGGGGTTGTCGGGATTGCTGTACTGCTGGGGCCAGAACGCACCCGGCAGCTCCGCCATCAGCTCTTCGAGGCGCTCCAATCGCGCGCTCTGCCAGCCTTGTGACGTCATTTTCGGGACCACGTGGACCGTTGAGCCGAGCGAGCGCAGCTTGGCCAGGGTCAAGCGGTCGATCCGAGGGTCGGTGACGATGTGCACTTGATGTCCGAGGAGGGCGCCCACCAGGGCGACGCCGAGGGCCATCGTTCCTGACGAACTCTCCACCAGGGGAGCCCCATCGGCCAGCGCCCCGGTCCGCTTGGCTTCGCGGACGATGTGGTAAGCGACGCGGTCCTTCATGGCGAAGAGGTTCTGCATCTCCAGCTTCGCGTACACCTCGGTACCCGGAGAGGATTCCATCCGAAGCCGGACCAACGGTGTATGACCGATTGATGCGTGGACGCTGTCAAAGAGCATGAGCCGTTCCTTCGAACGTGTGGGGGCGAGAGCTTTGTCGAATGGTGTCCGGCCCCAGAGAGCGGTACGTCTCCAGGCTTCCGGGAACCGAAGCGAGGAGGCGCCGAGCCAGCGCGATCTTGGTCGAGTGCTCCGGGTCCTGCTCCGGCAGAAGGATGCCGAGCATGGTTCCGCTGTGGGCCAGTACGAGTCCCAGACCGTCGACTTCCCGGCAGACCCTCTCCATGGCGGAGAGCGCAGCGTGAGGGCGCAGCTTCGCATTCATGAAGGCGCTCTTCGTCGCAACCTGACCGACGGTGCGCAGGTCTCCTTCGCGGACTGCGGCACCGAGCACGGCCAGCAGCCTGCTGTACTCCAGCTTGTCCTCGTGGTCGAAGGGCTTGGGGATCTGGTTGAATCCCAGCGTGTCCACCTCGCCGCCCTGGTCGTGAGCAAGAATCGTGAGGGGTGGCAGTACGCCGAGTTCCTCCTTCAACCGGACCGACCGGTGGTAGAAGGAGACGACTCCGGGATACATGACGCCGTCCGAGGGCTCTATGCACCGCAGATAGCCTTCGATGCTCTCCGCATCGAGCGGCCGGCCCAGCGCGTCGGCAACGGCCCGGGCGCTCGCCACGAGGTCCGCAGAAGAGCTCGCGAATCCCTTGCCCACCGGAAGGTCACTGTGCAGGGTCAGCTCTCCTCCCCACGGCACCTCCAGGTCCTCCAGCATGTGCTTGACGAGCAGCCGGGACTTCTCCTTGTAGGCCGGGCGGACCGTCACCTCATGCGATCCGGCATTCGGACGGAAGACTGCCGTCGTCCAGCGCTCGATCGGGAACGTCACAAGGAAGTCCTGGTCCTCCTCCGGCAGCACCCCTTGCAGGAGTTCTCCGAAGGTGCCGAACGACCGGCCGACGCCCGTCGCCGTCGCGTCCGGCTCCAGCACTGGCGTATTCACGCGGGGCCCTCCGTTCCGAGGCCGAGCAGGCGGTCCGTTTCGAGGGCACCCACCGCGCTGAAGTCCACCCGCTGCTGCCACTCTTCTCGGAGGCGCTCGAATTCGGCGTGCTGCTGGTCCAGCAGTTCCAGCACCGCGTCGGGGTGCACCGATCCCGACGTTCGCTTGCCGTACAGGCTCCCCTCGACGTCGAAGGCGTCACCCAGTAGTCCCTCCGGCTGACGGACCTGCTGCCCGTTCGACCGGGCGGCCTCGACGAGCAGCGCGGCATCCGGTTCCCGCGGGGTCCTGCCGGCGTTCATCGCCGCGACGATGTACTGCCCGGAGATCACCTGTGCCGTGCGCCAGGGAATCCCTTCACGTGTGGTCAGGAGGTTCGCCAGGGTGAAACCGCCGAAGAAGTCCCTCTCACAGGCGGCGGCCATACGGTCCACGTCGAAGGACATGTGGTCCAACACCGCGGTGAAGAGGCGCAGCAGCGAGTCCGTCGTGTCGAAGGCACTCTTCAGGTGAGCGCCTGCTTCCTTGGACACCTCCACCAGGTTGGTGTACGGGGTGTTGCGCTGGCCGAGAACCATGTCGAAATGGAAGGCGCTGAGGTGCCCGCTACGGCCACGGATGCGCTCCAGCACCGGAAAGTTCTTCTTCTGCGGCATCGCCGAAGAGATTCCGCTGAGCGAGTCGGGGAGGTCTATGAATCCGTACTCACTGCTCCCCCAGGTCAGCAGATCGGTGCTGAACCGGCTGACGCCGAGGCCGAAGAGGGAGAGCTCGGCCGCGATCTCGGCGGCCCAGTGCCGTGAAGCGACGCCCGTCCACGCATGGGGCTGCGGGGCCGGCAGGCCGAGCAAGCCGGCCATCCGTTCGCGGTCCCAGGCGAGTTCCTGCCCCGCCATCGCGCCGGAGCCGAGCGGACTGAGCGCTGTGGAGTCGTACGTGGCGAGCAGTCGTCGCGACGTGTGCAGGGCGTGTTCGGAGAGGGCGGCCAGGTAGAAGCCCGGAGTGACGATCTGAGCGGCCTGGAAATGGGTGTAACCGGGCATGGGGTGGTGACGATGCTGCATGGCGAGGCGATGAGCTGCGCGCCCGAACTGCATCAACAGGTCGGCGGTGGAGCGCAGACGTTCGCATGCGAAGAGAATCTGGGCCGAAGCCTGCAGGTCGTTGCGGCTCCGGTCGACGTGCCAGTGGATCACGGTCTCCGGCTGTGTCGCTTCGGTGTAGCGCTCCAACGCGAACGCGATATCCGACATGTTTCCCTGCGGATCCGCAGCGGGCAGCTCGGTTCGGGCACGGTCCAAGGCCTGCCCCAGAGAGGCCGCCTGTTTATCGCTGACCAGTCCCATGCGGAGGTACTCCACGGCAAGGACCTTTTCGATCAGGATGTACCAAGGCAGCAGGTGAGTGGCCTCGTACTCATACTGCGGCTGCAGGACTTCGTCATGCAGCAACTGGCTGGGGCCGCCGGCAATGCGCCCGCTCATCGCGTTCCCCGAAGTCCGAGGGATCGTCATGTCAAGGACCTCCGCAACAAAATCGATGGTTTCTCGTGGCCTGTCGAGAGACTGGAATGCCACATGCCTCAGGGACGCCCATCCAGAAGAGCGTCGAGCTCTTCCGGGGACAAGGAAAGGATCTTTTCCTCCAGCAGCCGCGAGACCTTTGCCGAGAGGCGCGCGATGGTGGGGTTGTCGTAGACATCCTTGGGCGTCAGATCGACGTCGAACCGCTGACCGATCCTGGCGACGAGGCGAACCGCGAGAAGCGACTGCCCGCCGAGATGGAAGAAGTCCTGAGTCGTGCTCGGATCCTCCAGGTCGAGGAGACTGCTCCAGATTTCGGCCACCGTGGTTTCCACGGGGCCTTCCGGTGCGGTGTGGTCCTCGTCGCGGAAAGTGTGAGTCAGGTCCAGCTCGCCCAGCTTCCGCCTGTCGATCTTCCCATTGGAATTCACCGGGAAGCGTTCCAGGAAACTGATCGAGGACGGCTGCATGTAGTGCGGCAGGTAAGAAGAGATGTGATCCCTGAGTTCCGGCACCTCGACCGGTTCACCGGACTGCATCAATGTCGCGTAGGCAACGAGTCGAGTGAAGCCATTGGCAGACCGGTGGACATCGACGACGGCCTCTTTGATCTTCGGGTGCCGCGTGATGACCGACTCGATTTCACCGAACTCCACTCGCATGCCCCGGATCTTCACCTGGTGGTCCGCGCGCCCCAGGTAGTGGAGATTGCCATCGTGGTCCCGGTAGCCCCGGTCACCCGTCCGGTACATGCGTCCGCCCGGGGACCAAGGGTCCGGAAGGAAGCTGTCCGCGGTCTTCGAGGGATCTCCGACGTAGCCCCGCGCCAGCCCGGTACCGCCGATGAACAGGTCTCCGCTCTCGCCCGGACCGACCGGTTCGAGGTCTCCGTCGAGCACGTGGACCGTGTGGGGTGGAAACGGCCGGCCGATGCACACAGCCGCTCCAGCTCCGGCGTCGTCCGCGGAGCAGGTGTGACTGGTCGAGTCGATGGACACCTCGGTGGCACCCCAGGTGTTGTAGAGCATCGCCGACATCGAGGCCACGAACCGCTCCACCGTCGCCGGCAGCAGTGCCTCACCACTCGACACCACGCTGCGCAGGTCGGGCAGATCGACCGCATCGGCATCGGCCGCGTCCAGGATCGCGGTGAGCATGCTGGGCACCACCTGGAGGAGGACGGTCCGGTGCCGCGCGGCCGCTGCAAGGATCGCCTTGGGGTCCCGGTGCTGCCCGGGAGCGAGCAGCGCCACGGTGCCTCCGTAGGCCAGTGGCCAGAAGAGCTCCAATGCCGCGTCGTCAAAGCTGAGCGTGGTTTTGTGCAGAACCGTTTCGCCCGGCTTGATCCGGTGCGTTCGCTGCATGACTTCCATACGGTCGGACCAGCCGCCGTGGGGGCAGGCCACACCCTTGGGCACGCCGGTGGAACCCGACGTGAAGTACACCGAGATCAGGCTCTGCGGCGTCAGGGTGACCCGGGGCCTGATTGCGGCCGCACGGAAGATCGCGGCCTCGTCCGCGTCGAGGCGGCAGACGGTGACGGACTCGCCGAAGAGTCCTTCGTAGCGCTGCTCCGTCAGGCAGAACCGTGCGCCGGCCTGACGCATGATCTGGTCGACCCGGTGCATCGGCAGCTCCGGGTCGACGGGCACGTAGGCGCCGCCCGCCTTGAGGATTCCGAGCAGGGCGGCGATCAGGGCCGGCGATCGATCCACGCAGACCGCCACGGGCTCGTCTGCATCGACTCCGAGGCCGATGAGGTGGTTCGCGATGCGATTGGCCCTGACCTCCAGCTCCATGTAGCTGAGCACGTCGTCCCCGAAGGCCACCGCGAGGTCATGCGGCGCCGCGTCCACCCGGGACTCGAACATCTGGTGCAGATAGCCAGGTGCCGGAGCATCCCCGAACGTCTCTGTTCCGACCAAAGTCCTGACTCCTTCTTTCTCGATTCCGGTCTTCAACTCTGGGTACGCGGCGTCGTTGGCATCGCCAGCAAAGCCTTTTTGTCGATCTTCCCGTTGGGCGTGAGAGGGAACTGCTCGATCTCGTTGACGGACGCCGGGACCATGTGGGAAGGGAGGAGTGAGGAACAGGCACGGCGAATGTCCGTCGCCGATACCCGGGTTTCCGGCTCCTGCGTGTAATAGGCGGCGAGGCTCAGGCCGCCGTTGCTCTTGATGCCTACGACAGCGGCTCGCCGCACCCCCGCTACGGAGAGGATCGCCGCCTCGACCTCACCCGGCTCGACGCGGTACCCGTTCACCTTCAGCTGATCGTCCAGGCGCCCCACGAAGTGGAAGTCCGTTCCGTCGAAGGAGACCTGGTCCCCCGTGATGTAGCAACGAAGGCTTCGCCCGTCACGGTGCTCGAGCGTCCTGAACCGCTCGGCGGTGAGCACTTCGTCCCCGAGGTAGCCGAGGCCCACGCAGTCGCCCGCGACCACGAGCTCTGCGGTCTCGGACTGCCGGAACGGACGGAGCTGTCCCTGGTCAAGACAGAGCAGTTCGGCTCCCACCACGGCATGCCCGATCGGCGGGTGGTCGGGCCACCGCACCGGATCTCCGTCGAGCCGGTACTGGGTGACGACGTGCGTCTCGCTGGGTCCGTACTGGTTGACCAGCTCGATCCCGGAGGTCCGGCAGAATGCCCGAACCTCCTCGTTGATCACCAGACGCTCCCCGGCCACGGCGATCTCGCGCAGTGTGGGGAGTTTCGCCGGCAGGGCTTCGGCCACCATTGCAAGGCTGTGCAGCGAACCCACAGGGGAGAACAGCCGTGCCGTGCGATGGAAGTTCACGAGGTCGACCAGAGCGAACGGATCCCGCCGCTCGCTCTCGCTCACCATGACGAGTTCGGCGCCGGCCAGCCATGTGGCGACCATGTCCTCGTATATGACGTCGAAGCCGATCGACGCGGAGTGCAGCGTGTGCGGCAGGTCCTCGTGCCGCCAGTGATCGAGGTGCCAGCGTCCGAGATCCGCGAGGGTCACCCACGGAACGACCACCGTCTTGGGAGTACCCGTAGAACCCGATGTCGCAATGGCATAGGCGACTTCCCCCTCGACCAGGCGGTGATCCGCGGGAGCCTTCCTGAGGTCCTCCCACGTCCGCTGCGGGATGTGGGTGTCAAGCTCCGTGGACGGGTGCTCGTGGACGAGCACCGCGGGAACGGCGCCTCGAAGGATCCGCTCGATCCGTGCGGGAGGCATCGTCGGGTCCAGGGAAAGCACGCCCGCACCAGCCCGCCAGGCCCCCAGCACCGCCGTGCACCGTCTCCAGCTGCGGGTGGCGAAGACACCGACGATGTCTCCCGTCCCTACTCCCTGGCTACGAAGGCCTGCTGCGATGGCTGCGGATTCCCGATCGAGCTCCCTGTACGTGAAGCGCTGGTCCTGCTCGACCACCGCCACGGAAGATCCGTGGTTCTCTATCGCGGCGACGAGGGTCTTCATGAATGACATATCGAACCCCTCAGAGGAATCGTGACTGTGATCAGGATCGATCGAGGCGGGCGCTCAGCGGACGCATGTCCGACCAGACCGTGCTCACATGGGACAGGCATTCCTCACGGGTGCCCCGCTTCCCGACAAGTCGCCAGCCTTCGGGGACTTCCTTCGACGCCGGCCAGATCGAATACTGCTCTTCGTGGTTCGTCACGACTTCGAAGATCTGGCCCGAACGGTCGTCACTCATACTTCTGCCCTTTCCGCACTTTCAGTCATGCGTACGTCTGCACCGTGCCCGGTTCCTACAGGTCATCGGCTGCGAGGAGCAGGTCGAGCTCCTCCTCGCTGAGTTCAGCGATTTCTGCCTCAATGGAAGCGGCTTCTTCCCCTGCCTCCCGCACCAACACATCGATGTGAGCAGCCAGGTCGCTCAGAACTGGCTTGTCGAAGACCACGCTTACGGTGGGTTCGATGTCCCACTCCCGGCGAACCCGCAGGACGAGCCTCGTGGCCAAGAGGGAGTTCCCGCCCGAATCGAAGAAGTGCGAGGTCCTGTCGATGGGGATATTTCCCAGGACCTCGTGCCAGAGGGAAAGGAGCCGAGCAAGGGTTTCGGGATCTGCCTCCGCCGCCGACGACACGGACTCCGGAACGGACGACAGGTGTTCGCCACTCATGGACACCGGTCGGCGGTGTGTCGCCCTGAGCTCCCCGACCGAGACTTGGGTAGGCGAGAGGATTGCCGAGAGGGCAGCCGAGTAGTCCCGGGCCAGCCCTTCCACCGTGGACCGGTCGAAGAGGGACGCTGGATACTCGAACCAGACCCTCAGTCCCCCGTCCCAATGGGACGACTTGAGTTCGAGATCGAACTTGGCCGTTCGCGTCCGCAGTTCTTGCAGCTCCGTTATTTCGAGTCCGCGCAGAACTGGCTTCGCCGGCGCCCGGTTCACCGTGCACATGACCTGGTAGACCGGATTCACCGAGGCCCGGCGATCCACTCCCAGAAGGTCGACGACCTGGTCGAACGGCGCTTCCTGCCGGGCCAGGGCCTGCACGGTCTTTTCCTTGACCTGGGCCAGTACCTCCGACAACGTATCCGCGGCAGAGACGCTGAGCCGGATCGCGGCGGTGTTCACGAACAGGCCGACGACCGACTCCCACTCCGGTCGGGCGCGGTTGGCCAGGGGTGTCCCGATAACGATGTCATCCGCTCCTGACCACCGGTGGAGCATCGCCGCGAAGGCCGCGGTGAGCACGTCGAAGGTGGACGTGTGAGCCCGCCACTCCAACAGACGTGCCGGTAGCTGCGGCGGCACGTCGACGTCGACCCATCCGCCGAGCCTCGTGGAGCCGCCGGCCTGCCGTGACCGGTCGAAGGGCAGTACGAGCTCACCGGGCAGGGAACTCAGTTCGGAAGACCAGTACGAGAGCTGACTCTCGTACGCACCGGACCGCATGCGCTCCGACTCCCACACCGCGAAGTCCAGGTAGCCGAGAGAGTCCTCGTCCTTCGCGCCCCGGGGAGCCGTCCCACATCCTTCGGACTCCACGCTGTGCGAGGAGTAGAGGTCGCCGAGCTCCTTGAGGAATATGTCCTCCGACCAGCCGTCGCTGACGATGTGGTGGATATTGATGAGGAGACAGGTCTCCGAAGGAGTGAGGCCCCAGACCGCTGCGCGGACGAGCGGCTCCGATTCGAGCGAGAACGGCCTGTTCGCCTCTGCCTCGACCTGCTTCTGGAGCTCGGCCTCCCGTTCTGAGGCCGGAATGCCGCTCAGGTCGACGTACGGCAGGGCTATCTCGAGCCTCGGAGCGATGACTTGGACGACTTCGTCGTCCACGGTCGCGAACGTCGTACGAAGTCCTTCATGCCGGTCGATGACCGCATTGAGGGCCTGTCGCAGAGCATCCCGACACAGCTTCCCCTCCAGCCGGACCATCAAGGGCGTGTTGTAGGACGGGGTGTCTCCGTCCAGCTGGTGGAGGAACCAGATGCGCCGCTGGGCGGCGGAAGCCGGCACACCCGTGCGACGGCTCTGACGAACGATGCGATCGCCCTCGAAAGCTCGCTCGTTCCTCGCGAGTATTCGCCTGATAATTTCATCTGAATCGCGCCCGGAGAGGGTCACTTCGCACTCCAAAATACTTTGCCGAACTCTGGCTACCGAGAGCGTCCGGCTTCGGCGAATCGCCCGACCTTCCCGATGACGTCTTCGCTGTACAGCCGGACGGCCTGTTGCAATGAAAACTCCGCCATGTAGGCGCGGAACGAGTCCGGCGGCTCCTCGGACAAGTTGACCATTCTGCGGTTGGTCAAGACCGCAGGATTGTCCAGGCGATCCAGCGCCCTTTCAGCAGCAGCGCCCAGCTCCGCCGGGTCCACCACTTCGTCAATCAGCAACCTGGCGTCCGGCTCCGTGGCCCATATCCTCCTGCCGGAGAGAATGACCTGACGTGACGTACGGCTCCCCGCCAGCCTGCCCAACCGGAAGTTGCCGGCCCCCGGGATGATGCCCTCCTGCGCCGCCGGCAGTGAGAGGTACGAGTCCGCACCGGCCAGCACCTGGTCGAAGGCGAACAGAAGTTGGGTACCGCCACCTATCGCAAAGGTGTCCACAGCGGCCACCCAGGGCTTCTCGATCGTCCGGGACTGCCACGACCGATCGTGCTCGACCAGAACACCACGGATGATCTTGCTGATGTAGCCGAGCTCCCGCTTGAGCAGGAAGTCGACGAGCGAGATCTCGCCCGCATGCAGGCTCTTCAGGTTGATTCCGGAGCTGAACACACGGCGGTCGCGGTACCGCGGATGGGTCATCGGGCCGCCCCGTACGAGAGCCACGTGGACCTGGCTGTCCAGCAGCACGAGGTCCACGGCCGTCTCCATGTCAGCGACCTGCTGGTTGTCCTCGGCGTTGAGGCAATCCGTCCTGCACATCGTCAGGTGGGCGGCGGTACCCCGGCGCTCCAAGTGGACGGAGGGCAACTCCACCGTCCCATTGGCCTGGAATTCCGGTAGCAGGCTGAGGGCCCGTTCGGTCGGCCTCAGCATCGATTCCGCCAGGTGGGTCCCGGCAGTGGGCGATGCGAGAAACGCACGGATCAGGAGGCCCTGATCGATTTCGCGCCCCTCCTTCTCGCCCTGCAGCCTGGCCTTTTCCAGAGCCATGTGCTCGCGCGAGGGAACGAGACCCGGTACCGCGTCCGCTGCGGCCTCCATCAGTTCGGGCAGGCGCAGATCGAGGCGACGTCCCTCGGTCAGATCCTCGTAGAGGGTCTCCGCATGCTCCTGTAGGAAGGCTTGTCGAGCCATGCGTGCCCAGCTCTTCGCCTCGATGGCCTCTTCCTGTTGGGCGGCGGTCCGCTTCGGCCTGTCCGGAAGCGCTGCCAGCACCGCCTGTTCCCGCTGCGCCGCCTCCAGGACCACGCGCGAGGCCTCGGTCCGGCTGCGCCTATCCACGCAGCGGCTCGGCAGCGTGTCGCAGTACTCGGTCACAGGCGGCGAGATGACTGCCCAGCGCGTTCTCGAAGGACGTATGGGCAGCGTCGAAGATCAGCTGTCGGCGCACTCCGTATTCGCGCGATGCCGAACCCGACACTTCCCGGGCTCGGTCGAGGGCCGCGGTCATGTCTTCGACGACTTCATCGATCAGATTCAGCTCCAGGGCGCGGGTGGCCTCGATCGGGCCCTCACTCACGGAAACTCGTCGTGCGGCGACGACACCGACCTGGTTGGCGATGCGGTACAGCGACATGCCGGGCCACATGCCCTCGGAGTCCCGCTGCGGGACGAGGCTGGCGGTGCGCACGGCGATGCGGTAATCGGTGGCCATCAGCGACTCGAATGCCGTGCCCCCGCAGTCGCCGGCGAGCACGCTGACCGTGGGTACGGGCAGTCGCTCCAGCCTCCGCAGAGCCCGCTCCCACTTGTTGACCAGGGCGAGCGTCACATCGTCCGATGCGTTGTCCGACGGAGATCCCGTCAGCTGCACGATCCCCGCGACCGGGCGCGGTCCGTCCTCGATCTGCTGACAGAACTCAGCGACCGCCGCAACGGCCTTGGCGTTCAACGGCTGGCATCCGTCGACGCTGAGGATCCGAAAAGATTCCGCCTGGTCCGGGCTAGGCATGGTCATAGCAGTTGTTACGCCTCTCGATTCGTTTCGGTTCGGTTCGGTTCAGTGACGGCTCACCAGCGAACGAGCGCGCATTCGATGGTCGATCCTGGGCCCATAGTCATGAGCACGCCATATTCGCCGGGGTTCACGACCTTCTCCTGAGCCAGCCGTTCGTAGGAGAAAAGGAAGGACCCGCTCGACAGGTTTCCGTAGTCGCGGAGGACGCTGACCGTGTGACGGACATCGTGCCGGGTCAGACCGAGATTGACGGCGACCGAGTCGATGACCTTCTTGCCGCCGGAATGCACCAGCCAGTGAGCGATATCGGTCCGCCCCAGCCCGGTACCGGCCAGGAGTCGATCAACCACTCGTTCGGCATGCCCGCCTACGACATAGGGGATATGCGGATCGAGATAGAAGCTGAAGCGATCCTGGGAAGAGTCCCAATCGTAGCGCATCGCATCGATCGCGTCGGTGATTATGTAGCTGGAGAATTTAAGAATACGGGGACCTCGCGAAGACCCCTCTCCGGCGACCACAGCGATTGCGGCGGCACCGTCGCCAAAGAGACTGTTCACCACAGATGTCCGAAGCGTACCGTCAAATACGTAGGCAGCCGAGCACGATTCGTCACACAGCATGACAGCCAGCTCGCCCGGGTTCGCCCTGGCCCAGCCATTTACCGCATTCAAGGCGTTGAGGCCGGCGTTGCATCCCATGCCGACGACGTCGAGCCTGCTGCAGCTCGGATCGATGCCCGTCTCCTCGATCAGCAATGCACTCAAGCCCGGCGTAAGGAAACCTGTCGATGTGACACAACACAGGTATTTGACGTCGGCCACCGTCGCGTTTGCCGCTTCCAGGCACTTCTGCAAGGCGGCCGCCCCCATGGCGACGCCCTGGCTCTTGTGCTTGGCCAGCAGTTCACCCTGCTCCTCCAGGACCCTGGAGCCGTCCGGCCCCTCGGGGGGCAACGTCAGATTCCGCCGCTCGATGGCCCCGTTCAGGAATACGGACCTGATCTTCGCATCCTCGATCTGGAATATGTCCAGGATTTCGCGTTGGGAGTAGGCGGTGGGCGGTACCGCGGTTCCCACCCCAGCGATGGTCGCCAAATCCGGGGTGTCGATTGCCGTGGGTGGGGCATCGGCCAGCACGCCGGCATGCGGCAGCGTGTTCGCGTAGGTCATCCGAGTATCCAATCCTGGCTCCTCCTCGATGTGAGTCGGGAAGACTGCAGTGCTTCAGGGCTGATTCTGGTCCGCCACAAAGGCAGCCAGTCTGGCTATCCCTTCAGTGATCTGACACTCGGTCAGGTTACTGAAGGACAGACGGATCTCCCGGCGCGGACGGCCGTCTGCATAGAAGTGGTGGAGTGGGGTCCATAGGACACCGAATTCTTCCGCACTGACGCGCAGCAGATCATCTCCCGCAGGAAAGGGAAGAGTGACCAGACAAAACAATCCACCGGTCGGCTCGTTCCAAGTGACGCCAGAGGTACCTGAGGAGGGGAATCGCTCGGCGAGGCAACCCAAGAGGTGTTTCCGGTTACGCCGATAGACATCCACTTCCGCACGGTTGGACCGACGGAGGTCGAATCCGTCCGTCAACAGCCTCCCACCGATGATCGCCTGGGCGATCGGAGAGGTGTTGACAGTCACCATCCCTTTGATCTTTGCTATCTGGTCCGCCAGGAGTCCTCGGCGTCCCTCGGGAAGCACAAGTTCCTGATCCGCGACCACAAACCCGACTCGTGCGCCGGGGATCCCTGTTTTGGCGTAAGTACCAAGGTAGATGACCTGTTGGTGGCGGTCGATCGACTTGAGGGTCGGCAGAGTCTCGCCATCGTCAAAAATTCCATACGGATTGTCCTCGATGATCAAGATTTCCAGCTCACGGGCCAGCCGCATGAGGGACTCGCGGTCAGAACGGCTCATGCGTATGCCGCTCGGGTTGGAAAAGTCAGGAATGAGATAGAGCACCTTGGGGCGCACACCCGCCCCCCTCGCTTCCCGCACCGTCGTGGCCAGATCGTCGAGGTCCACTCCGTGGGGGCCGGATCCGACTTCCAGGACCTTGATTCCGGCCAGCTCGGCAGCACCGTACAGTCCGACGTAGCATGGGGCGACTGCGAGAACCGCATCGGATTCCTCACGACGGAGCGTCATGAGGGTCGTCGTGAGGGCCTCTTGACATCCGACCGTGACGACGATCGACTCGGGACCGACGGAAATACCCTCATCGACTCGGAGGTTCTCCGCGACCAGCTCGTTGATGATGCCCTTCGTTCGCCCGTACTGGAGGATCTCTCGACGTGCGGCAGCCTCATCACCGCCCTGGCGGTCGACCGAGTGTGCGTAGTAGGTATCCAGATAGTGATGGATGAGATCCAGGTCGAAGTTTCCTTCGTACGGCCTGCCGGCCGCGAATGAAATCGCGTCAGGAAAGTCGAGCGCCACTTCGTTGAGGAAGTTGATGGACTCGCTCATGGGTGCGGTGACGGATCGACTCAACTCATCGATTTTCAGTTGCTTCATCACTCCAACGCCTGTTCACGAATTAACTGGATACTCGAACACTCCTGCAGTTCTGGTACCCCCGGACGACCCCATGTTGATCACACCGTTCACGCCCGTGGGAACAGCGCGAACAAATGCTCCTGCGTACCCATGCGGCATGAGAAACGGACTCCACACCGCATCCCAAGACGTGGCAGCACCCGACACGGGATCAATGACTTCCTCGGGCCTTGGAATCACTCGACGCTGGACGACGTGACCGGCCGCCGCTCCTGCCGAGAGGACCTGACGCCACTCGTCCCGTGAGACTTCCCATCCGGCGACGCACCCCTGGCCTCCATGACTGGAACCAGGTTTGACGATGAGGTTTTCCTGGTCTTCCATGCAGGCTTCGTGCACCCCGATGGAATTGGAATCGAGAATCCTCGTCCAGGGAATCATCCGATCGATGAGCAGGCGCTCGGCATGCGAGAAGGCAGGGCCGTCGGCGCTCCCGGACAGCATTGCGAGACAACGTTTGTTATGGAACAGGCCGCTCTGGGGTGTCGTCCAAAGGACCACGTTGCCCAGCTCATGCGATCGAATTATCTCTTCCACGGCTCGCACGCTGCGGGAATCACAAAATACATCGGGATCACTGAAGTAACGAAGAACTACGTGGACCCGTTGACCCCGGAGAAACAGTTTTCCGTTTCTGTTCTCAATTTCTTCGAGAGTGCCCAGGATCAGGTCCACTCCAAATTTACGGAGGCAATCCTGAAGAGAGCGGTACTCGTGAAGATATTTTTCGATCTCCCCGTTTCCCTCTATCAAGGCTATGGTAGCGCTGCCGCCCGTGACAATCGTAGAGGCTGCCAAGAGAAGGCACCGTGCAAGATTTTCCCCGGTATGGACATGCGTCAGTTCTCGTTCAACGGAGAATTCGCGGAAGCGCTCGTTACGCAGGTGGTCGATAGATACCTCGGAGGTGATCACACCACCCAACGCACTGTGAATATTGAACTCCAGCAACTTGAACGACTGGCCATCGTGGTACAGGTCAGCGCGGCCGTACAGATCCGGAGGGCCGGCGAATCGCTGAAACATGGCCATCTTTTCAGGTTCCAGCCCAAGCGCCTTGCAGTACGCGTCCCGGTCACCGCCGAACAGGCGGTCAGGAAGCTGAGTCATGATGTGGAACAGATCCGTCAGATCCGATACGCACCGGAGCATCTCGTTCTGCGATACGAAGAACGGGCGGGGCAGGAGTCGATTCTCCTCCACCCAGGGAAGGCGCTCGACGATACCCCGTGTGAGGTCGAACGCTCCTCTTTCACTCTCGCGGCAAGCCGCATTGTATGTGGCCGTCATTGAATCCTGCACGACACCCTCGTTTCAAGCTCACTGACTGCTTTCAGTCAGTGGGAGGTCCAGCGTCATGATGATCAGGTCCGAGAAAGTGCCATCGGGCTCTTCCATCGCATCGGAAATGAGCCTTTCCTCTCGGAATCCCTCCTGCATATACAGGGCGCGGGCTCGTTGATTTCCTGGCTTGACATCAAGCCACACCATCGTCGCGCCGTGCAGCGTACGGGCGCGTTCGATGGCCGCTCGGAGCAGTGCACGGCCGTGGCCGGCGCCCTGCCATTCGGCTCCGATGACCACTCGGCGGATCTCGATGACCGACGGAACGCGGCCCAGTCCGGCAAGGACGACGAAGCCAATGACTGCGGCCCCGTCCAGCATGGCCGTGAGGTGCTCCTGGGTTTCATCGGAGATGGATCGACGGTGCCAGTGCTCACCCGTCTCGCCCAGCCAGCAGCGAGTGTGGGGCTCGGTCTCAAACTCGACCATTCGGCACAAATCCACTTGCTGAGTCGGCTGAAGTCCAAGCTGCTTCAACTAGTTCACTCCCAAAGCTTCGTCCCAGCGCGGACGGAGGACCTCGATGGTCGCCGGGCATGGCGACATGACCTATGTCCGCTTCGACGGCAGCCGTCCACACCCTCGCCATCGCGGGGTTGGGCTGCTCCAGTAGGCATCGGGCACCACGAATCGGCACCGATGCGCGCACCGGCATCCGCAGGGCATGCGGCACCGGGCCTGAACGTGCTTCAGTTCCGTCGCGCACTCAGCGCGACGTCGGCCGGTCTCACGACCCGCTCACCCAGAATTCGCATGACAGTCCCCGTTCCCCGTTGCGTCAGCACTCCGTGACCCCACCTCAAGTGGGTTGCCGCGCCTTCATGGTTGGCGCCGGCAAGGTCCAGCTCGGCCGACCTGAAGATCATTAACGATCTACGAACAGGAAGTTAGCACGAGCAACACGTTACGTAGCGTGATTAGCCTCACATGTCGCGGCCCCCGTCCTGCCGCGACCCGACCGATGAAGGTCGTCACCACGAAGCAGGTTCGGCATGGCCAGTTGGTCCACAGGCCATGCCGAGGGGCCGTCACGATGCGGGCTCGGACACGCCGCCCTCCCCGGTCCTGCGTTACGGCTGTGGGGAACGGCGCGTCCGAGCCCGCATCGGATGGAAGTCTGACACATCCATCCGGCACATGAGCTGCAATTTTTTCCGCCCTGGGGGCGTAATTCCGGCCATCTTCCACCCTGCCTCATCCGGGCGAGGTCCCAGGCGCTCGGGCCCGCTCCCGACCGTTCTCCCTTCTCTTCGCCCTGCCACCTCAGCCCAGAGCGGGGCGGAGGCCGATCACATGCCGGACACCGCAAACCGCTGGGACAGGGAAGTGGGTTGGGGTTGCGGGGGATCGAGAGGCGGCCGCCACCGCTGATTTATCTGCAAGTGCAAACATGTGCGCGCCTCCGTACGATGAGGCAGCGTGCCCAGGAGTGCTCTGAGCCGTCGTCCGGCTGCGTTCAATGTTTGATGCAGTGCCAGATTCCAGCCATCTTCCGTTGATGTTTATGAGCCTGCGACGCGGCTCCATCGCCACCTACCCGCCAAGTTCAAGAAGCCGCCGCACTCACCGCAGCCGTCACGGTGAGGGCGACCGGCGTGAAGGCGAGGTGCGGGTGACGGGCGCGGCTCGTTCCAGCACGGGTTCGAGCGCGGCCCAGGCTGCAACGGGGTCGTGCTCGGCAAGGCGGAACACCGCGAGGACACTGCAGAGCTCGCCCCTGGCCCGGTGCTGGTCGGTGGGCATCGCGAGCCCCACATGTGCCTGCTCGAGGAATCCGAGCTGGGCCTGCGTGGCAATGATCCAGGACACCACTTGTGTCGCCAACGCATGCTCCCCGGCCTTAGAAGCTGTTGTCGTTCCGATCTTGAGGGGTGTGCGTCGAACGGGAGTCTCGATCGGGTGATCGCCGCTGGCCGCGGGCATGAAGGCAGGGCCTCTTGGTAGCTCGGGGTTGCGAAGCCAACCGCGATCCAGGAGACCCTGTTGCCGCAGTTCTATGTGCTCGCGCCGGTGGAGTTCAACTCGGCGTCTCCGGGGTGTGATTGTGTCGCCCACCGGTTCGGAAACGCAGCCGATCACCCGGAACGTGTTCGGCGGTATCCGTCGGACATGACGGATGCGGAGTGGGAGAAGGTCCGGCCGCTGCTGCCGGTGCCGGCCTGGCTGCGCGGCCGGGGCGGGCAGCCGGAGGCGTACTGCCACCGCGCGATGCTGGACGCGATCCGCTACCTCGTGGACAACGGCATCAAGTGGCGGGCGATGCCCGGGGACTTCCCGCCATGGGACCGATTGTATGCGTTCTTCCGCCGCTGGCGCGACCACGGCCTGGTTGAAGGAGTTCCACGACCGGCTGCGCGCGAGGATCCGCGAGAGAGAAGGGCGGGACGCGGCACCGACGGCCGGTGTGATCGACTCGCAGTCCGTCAAGGCGGACGCCGGATCGGACAGTCGCGGCTTCGACCGCGGCAAACTGGTCAACGGGCGCAAGCGGCACGTCGTGGTCGACACGCTCGGCCTGCTGCTGGGCGTGATGGTCACCGCCGCGGACACGGGCGACCGCACCGCCGCCCGCGTGCTGCTCGGGCAGGTCGCCGACGTGCACCATCGGCTGGAACTGGTCTGGGCCGACGGCGGCTACACCGGCAGCCTCGTCGCCTACTGCCTCACCACGCTCGCGCTGGTCCTGGCGATCGTCAAGCGCAGCGACGACATGCGCGGCTTCGTGGTGCTGCCCAAGCGGTGGATCGTCGAGCGGTTCTTCGCCCCCCTGATGCGCACCCGCCGTCTGGTGCGCGACTTCGAACGCCGCACCGCCAGCGCCGAGGCGATGGTCTACTGGTCGATGACCCTGCTCATGACGCGCGGCCTTGCCCGGCCGGGCCATGGGCGAGGGTGAACTGGCCCGGCTGTCGTTCGGCCAGCCAGCCCCGCGCGACCAGGCGTTTCACCTTCGACCGCAGCGCCTCCACCTTGGCCGGCACCGCGTCCAGGCCGAACATCACGGCCAACTCCTGGCAGGGCAGCGGCCCGTGATGGAGCCGGTGCCGGTCCGCGGCGGCCTCGAGGATGCGCTGATGGTCCACCGACAGCACCGACCAGGCCAGCCCCTCACGCCACACCGGCACCTGCGACTTCGGTTTCGCCGCCTGCCTGGGCGCCGAGCCCGCGTCCGCGTCCCGTGGGCCGGGGCTGCCTCCTCATCAGCGATGTTGCCGCCGTCCGGAGCCAGGACCGTGCCCACTCGCCTGCGGGCGATCGCCCACTCCTGCCATTCCTGCTCGGCCGCGGCCAGCTCGGCCTGGATGCGATCGGCTTCCTCACGCAACCCGTCGACTCGACGGCGAGCGGCGAGCTCGTGCTGTTCCAGCAGTCCGACGACTGACGGCATCCGCAACCTCCCGGGGAGCGACGACACGACACGCCACCACTCCCACCGAATCACCGACCCTATGCCTGACCAGCGAAAACACCGCCCTCAGGTTCGGAACGACAACAGCCACTAACCTCGATCTTTCGTGACGGACCGTCGGATTCTCCGGCGGTCCGTTTCGGCTTGTCGGGTCAGTGACGGGTAGGCCGAGGGCCCGGCTGTCGCGTCGGGTGTGCGCCGGGTTCCACGGCTCCGGTGGGCGGTTCGAGTTCGTCGGGGTGGGCCGTTGTTGCTGGTCAGCCAGGGTTCGGGAGTGCGTCGAGCCGCTGGATCGCGCTGGTGATCACATCCGTCCAGGGCCAGTGGTGGGTGAATCTCAGGTGCCGGCGGCGGCCGGTGGTGACGAGCTGGGCGGCGGCGGAGAACAGCCGCAGTCGCAGGCGGCGGGGCTCCCAGAGCCTCGGGTTGCCGGTCAGGGCGAGCATCGGCAGCCAGGCCAGCAGGTCGAGGGCGAGCTGGACGATCTCCAGCCAGATCCGGTTCTGCGCGGTGTCGTGGAGAGGCAGGTTCCGCAGGCCGGTGGCGCGCGCATTGCGGATCCGGTCCTCGGCGCGGGCTCGCTGGCGGTGCCGTAGTTCGAGTGCGGCGATCGGGACGTCGGTGGTGTTGGTGGCGAAGCAGGTCAGCCGCAGTCCGTCGGCGTCGGTGAAGCGCAACTGGGCGCCTGGGTGGGGACGTTCCTTGCGGACGATCAGCCGCATCCCCCTCGGCCAGCCCTTCAGGACGTCACCGTCGAGTTCGGCGGTCCAGGCGCCTTCGCGGATCTCTCCACCCGGTTCGACGGCGGGCGTCCAGGCGGAGGCGGGAACCTTCAGGACGGCCTGGTGGATGGCGTCGGTGATGGTCATCCCGACCGAGTACGACAGCCACCTCCCCCGTTTCGCGAGCCAGGCCACGAACTCGTGGGTGCCGCCGCCGGAGTCGGTGCGGAATCAAGGTGGAGCGGCCTCGTCGATATCGCTTGGGAAGCTGGGCCAGGGCGAGCCGGGTGGCGGTGATGTGATCGGCGGCGGTGTTGCTGCCCGCGTTCCCGGGCCGCAACAGCGCGGCCACCGGCTCTCCGGTGCCGCCGCGTCCATGGTCGACGAAGCCCATCAGCGGATGATGTCCGTAGGTCTTCTTCCAGGTCGCGGCCGCGTCCTGCTTGTCGGAGTGGGCAAGGACCAGCACCCCGTCCAGGTCCACGGTCACCCGTCCGGTGGCGTCCGGTGACAAGGTGCCAGCCAACTTCCAGGCTCGCTCGCGTACTTCGGCCCGCGCCGACCGGATCGCGGTCAGAGTCTTCGGTCCGTCCGCGGCGAGCTTGTCGATGAGCCGGGAGACCGTCGGGTCGGAAGCCACCGGACCGAACACGGCCGGCGCGGCCCGCAGCATCGCGACATCCGCCAGGCAGTCCCCGCCCAGCGCGACCGCCAGGGCCACATCCAGCAGGATCTTCCCCGGATCATGCACCGCCCGAGGCCGCCGCCACGGCGCGAGCGCCGCCGATATCGCGGTGTCCAGGCCGCTTTTGCGGACCGTCTCGACCAGCAGCACCCCTCCGGCCTGGGACCACCGCCCGGCCACCGCCCTCGATGCGGACACGCGGATAGGACCCGATACGCTTCTTCACCTGAGGAGTGCTTCTTTCCACGCGACGACCTGGACCCTAGACAAGTCCCATCGTTGCAGGTCAGGAGCACTCTTCGCGTTTCCGGTCATGCATCGGACACCCAGCCACGTGAAAGCCCGAGGCTAAGACCGACCGGCAATAGGCAGCCGTTGGCGAGTGATCGAGCGGGGTGGATGCAGAGCGGGCACGGGTCCGCGTGATCATGGAGTTCTCTACGCTCAGTGATCACGAAGGACGGCCGTGCCCGCGCTGCCATCTTGCATGCTCGAACCCCTCTGGGACCAGTTCGTTGCGCTCCTGCCCGCCCGGGGAGAGTTCGCTGCGAACCACCCGCTGGGCTGCCGCCGGCGCCGGATCGCCGACCGGACAGTCTTCGAGCACGTCGTGCTCGCGCTGGTCCACGGCTCAGGCTACGAGCGCATCTCCACTCCCGGATGCTCCGACCGTACGATCCGACGGCGCGTCAAACAGTGGGCTGAACTGGGGATATCCGAGAAGGTCCACGCCCTGGCGCTTGAGGCCTACGACCGGATAATCGGCCTCGGGCTGAGCGAGATCTCGGTGGACGGCTGCATAACCAAGGCCCCGTCCGGCGGCGACAAGGCCGGGCGGTCACCGGTGGACCGGGGCAAGCAGGGGCTGAAACGATCCGTAGCCTCCGATGCCTGCGGTGTCCCGCTCGGGATCGTCTCCGACGGGGCCAACCGGCACGACTCCCCTCTGCTCGGGCCCACCCTGGACGCGGCGAAGGAGCAGGTCGGCGCGATGCCGGAGACCGTCAACGTCAACCTCGACCGCGGCTACGACAGTGCCAAGTCGCGTGCACTGATAGCCGAGGTGGGTTTCACGGCCAAGATCGCACGCAAGGGAGTGCCGGCCCCGATCCAGGCCGGCAAACGCTGGGTGGTCGAACGCACTCACTCGTGGATGAACGACTACGGCAAGCTCCGGCGCTGCACCGAGAGGAGCGGCGCGGTCGTGGACTTCTACCTCTACCTCGCCGCCACCTTCGTCACGCTCCGCATGCTCATCCGACGCTCGACGATCCGCTACCGCTGGGACGGTCGGCCCACCACCCGACGCCTCAAGTGATCCATTTGCCGGTCGCGCTAAGGCTCAGTGAGGTTTTCTCAACGATGATCACTTCCAGATTCCGTTGAGGGCGAGGGCGGCGCGCGCGATATCGCCGATCCGGCTGGGGCTGAGCGTGACGTGCTGCAGAGTTCGCCACCGCTGCTTGAGCTCGGCGGCGGTCCGCTCGCCCAGAGCCCGCACGTGTCGCAGCAGGGTGTTGAACATGCGGGTGTCCACGTGAAGTGCTTGTTCGGACTTGCCTCTTGGTCGTCGGACGGGGATGCGGATGCCGATGCCCGCGCCGATGTAGCCCTTGTCTGCCAGGGTGGGCAGGCCGTCGGCCGCCGCCTTGTACAGCGCGGGAAGGGCGTGGATCCGGGCAGCGGTGATGTCGGGGACGCTGCCGGGTTCGACCTCGGAGACCCACAGCGGGGTGCCGTCCGGCGCGGCGAGGAACTGGATGTTGCCGCCGAACGCCTTGTGTTTCTGGCTGAACCACAGGTCGTTGCCGTTGTCGCGGACGCCGGCGAGGCGGTCCGATTCGATCAGCGTGCCGTCGAGGATCACGTGCGTCGTGCCCTCGCGCCGGCAGCGGGCGAGGACGTCGTGCAGATCCGGGGCCTGCTCGGCGAGGACGTCGATGCCCTCGTGTAGGTAGCGGTAGCCGGTGGCCTGGGAGACACCCGCGTCACGGGCCAGGCAGTGCACGCAACCACGCTCACGGAACCAGCGCAGCACGAGCACCGCCTGGCGGAACGGCCCGAGCGCGCGGGACCTTCTCGGGGTGCCGATCCGGCGCCGGTGAGCGGCCAGGTGGCGGGCGAGAAACTCGACAACGTGGCGCGGGACGTCGAGCGTGGCACTACAGGTGACCAACATGAAGCCTCTGGTTCAGCGGACGATCTTGTGAGGGAGACCTGTCCTACCAGGGGCTTCACGTGTGTCCATTCACGGGTGGGCGGCCCCGGCTGAAAGTGTCGGGGCCTGCCTCGATGATCCGCTACTGGATGACCTCGTAGATCTCCTTGTAGCCGGATGTCGCGTTGCTGTTCAGCGTGTTGATCAGCGACTGCGCGTTCTCGTCCGTGAAGGACCCTCGTTCCATGGTGAAGTACTGGTCGAGGCTGTCGAATTCCCATTGGCAGACGACCGTGTCCATGGGGCCGGCGTAGTCGACGTAGATGCGCCGATTCGTGTACCCGGCTTCTTCAAAGACCTTGGTGAGGGTCTTGAACGCTGCCACGATCTCCGGCGCTTTCCCTCGTTCGGCTCTGTACACCTCGCGCATCATGTACACGACGAGATCGCCTTCCGTTGCGGGACACGAATTCCATGGACGGTGGCTGCTACCGCACCGGAGGAGGGCCGATACGGCTGCCGTCGCCATGGTGGCAGTCACACTGCTGAGTGGCTTGTACGCCACGCGCAACCTGGTCGCAGAAGTGTCAATCCCCCGTAAACTCGGCAACCCTCGCCCGCAGCTCGGCGTCAGGCCTGTCCGCAACCAGGGCTCGGCAGCCAGTCAAGCCCCGTTCCCGCCTCGACACGACGAAGATCATTTGGTGTGAGAAAACCTCAGTGTCCTCTTCGATTACTCAAGACCCCTCCGGTACAGGCTCCCCCAGGAGAAGGGATCGAGCGCGTGCACGGAAACCAGGGCTCAGGTTGGCGCTACCTACCAGGAAGCCCACGACATCCGCTGCGCGCTTGGCAGCGACCTCGTCGTACAGCCCTCCCATGTCCTCGGCCTTCTCGATGCGGTGCCCCAGGGCTGTCACCGACGTTGCCAGCTCCAGCATACGCAAGGCCGGCATCACGGCGTCGGGTCGTGTGAGAACCCGTACAGCAAGCTCACGCAGACGGGGGTAGTAATCGGGAAGCAGGCCAACGTGCACCCGCTCGGGCAGGGCACCACTCTGCTTGATCGTCTCTAGCAGTTGGGAGAGCCCTTGCTTTTCACGGAGTCCAACAGGTCCCCCAAAGAGATGTTCCTGTAGGCCGAGATCGTGATCAGCTACGTGGGTCGCCCGCATGCTCTCCACCGCGTGGCTCAGTGAAATCAGGTAGAGCCAAGAGCAGTCGAGTACGAGTGCCAGGTGGGTGGGGTTGCGGGGATCGAGGTGCTCAGCGACCGCCGCAAGCTCGTCGACCATCTGCAGTGGGTTGCGGTACTGCTCGTTGATCCAGTACGTGAACTCGCGGTACTCGAGGAGGGACTTGAGTCGCTTGTCCAGCCCTCCGAAGGCGCGGAGCACCTTCACTGCCCTCTCTTCCTGGAATAGCCAGGCGAGCGGCTCAGCTTCCAGGTCGAGGTCGATCGGATGCAGCTGCTCCAGGCTTCCGACCTCGCTGCTGTTCAGTGCTGAGATTCTCAGGCGGGAGGTGAGCTGCCTTGCGGCCGTGGTGAGGTCCTTCTCGCGCACCATGTAGGCGGCATCGGCGGTAAAGAAATCGGCCACTCCACGCACCCAGAACATGCGGTTGGTGGAACCCTTACTCGACGTCTTGCAGTCGACGATGGCGGTCTGAACGCGAAAGCCGCCTCCGATGGAGTAACCGAGTACGTCCAGGTCCGTGAACCCCTCTGGGGCACTTGTTCTCCGCCCACGAGGTCCGTTCGCCAGCGTATCGCTAGTGAGGCCGACTCCCCGAAGCTGCACGTCCAGGCGGGTTGTATAGCCCATCCGCCAGAGGAGCCGCCGAGAGGCGACCTTGAGACCAAGGTCCAGTTCGGTCATCGCGCACGTCCCCTTCCGAGAGCTGCATCAATGACCTTCTGCCATTGCTTCACTGACGTGCGCGCCTTGGGTCGGGTCCGGTGCATCGTCTGCATGGGCGCCGTAAAGGACTGCCCCAGAGAAAGCGTTCGTCGGGCCTGCTCATCACCCACGCGGCCCTTGAGCTGCTCACCGTAGGTGATCAGGTCCCGTGCGATCCGCAGAGCCTCCCGATTGTCTCGGGTGTCGATGAACTGCGGCGTCACCCAGGACCCGCCCGGCCGCGAGTCCGGGGCGAATTTGATCAGGCCGGCTGCATGGACGAGCCGGTACTGACGTTGGTGTGACGAGTGCGGGTTTAGGAACCCGCGGTTCTTGTCGAGAAGCTTGTCGATGACGGCAATGAGAGCATTCGGCGGCAGGTCGGTGCTGCCACCGAAGTGCTGTCCGCACCGCAGGCATGCCAACAGGGCGAGAGCCTTATCCAGAATCGGCTTCCGGCCCCGCAGGAGCTCGTGATCCAGGATGTACGGCATCGTCGCGAACGGTTGCAGAACGCCGTTCGGACGCTCGACAGCGGGGGCCATGAGGAGGCCACGGGCAATGGCGTCCTGAAGGAGAGGCTGCTCGTTCCCCACCGGGAGCCCCTGCTCAGCGCGAACGTCGGCAAACGCATCCGCAAGCTCTCCGGCCCCGTGGTTACGGATCAGCTCAGCCATGACTTCAGGGTTCTCGAAACCGAAGAACGGCGAGTAGAGCACGTCTCCGTCCGGCACCTGGATGCGCTTGACGAGTTGGGAGTGCTCACCCAGCTCAAGCAGGCCAGGAAGGGCTGCTGCATCCAGCCCTACGAGCTTGGCGGTCTCCTCCTGAGGGATGGGTCCTTCGGCAAGGGAGTCAACGAGGAGGATCATCTGCTCTTCCGCCTCGGACGGCTGCCTGTCCCTCCATGCCTCGCCCAGCTTGGCGTACAGGTTGTCGTAGTACGGAACATTTTCAGTGAACTTCACGATCTTGCCGCCAGACCGCTGGACGCCTTCGACGAAGCCCAGCTCGTCAAGCGCCATGACGACGGAGTCGAAAGCGAAATGACTCACGTCAAGCTGCTCAGCAGCCAAGGCGCGGAGCGCCTGCGCATCAGCGATGACCTCCTGGCCGCGGATAAGAGCGGCGAGGCTTGCTGCCATGCCGATCAGCTGGGTGTCCGCGAGAGGCGTCAGCGTGCCCGAGTTTGGGTCCACGTTGCGCAAGCCAGCGTGAACATCCTGGCAGCGCAGACCTTCATCAAACCTGTCCATCCGACCCCCAAGTTCGCAACGGACGCCGAGCACACACTCCGCTCGGTCAGCCCTCCGGTAAGCCGCACGCTCAACGCCGAGCCCTCAGAGGGGTTCTCACGACCTTGCCCCTCCGACGCGCGGTGAAGGCATCCCCAAGACGATGCACCAACGGAGTCCAACTGCGCGACCACATTGCACATATGTGCTCACGCGGAGTGTGGGCCAGGTGACATGCGGCGGCCGCAGTCGGCACGACGCAGCCCGACCGGGTTCCCATTTCGGGCGCCGGTCGGGCTGCTGACTCGCATGCGCGTTGCCACCGAGAGATCGGACTCCACGCTGGCGGTAAGGCTCCTTGACCCTCACGCCTCGCCTTGGCACCACCCGAGATGCCGCTCCGTTCGCAAGCGGCTCCAGGCCGCCCATGCCGACATCCCGAGTGAAGCCAGGAACGAGGTCGATGTCCTTCGGGACAGGACGCCGCTGCGACGACCGCTGCAGGGGTTGTCGGCTTCCTACAAGCAGTAACACCCAAGCGATCAGACTCTCGGTCCGGCCCTTGCGGAGCGCAGTGGGGAAGCCGAGAGGCACGCAGCCGGGAACAACTTCCAGACAAGCGCCGATCGCCGACGAAGCCGCTTCGACGTCTGTACCTGCCCGGAGTCCCACCTGATGCAGCGTCAGGAAAGTCAGCATTGGGTCAGCATTCGTAGACACACACCCGCCCACGGACGCCCACAGAAGGGGACGGCCCCGCACCATCGAAGGGCAAGCGCGGGGCGCGATCGGAGGCGCCGAAGCTTCAGCAACCGGAAGGCGTATGACTCGCGCCCCGCAGAGCCACCTCTCTCCAGTTACCGCAGGTCAGCGCACTCGGCCGCGTGGTTTGAGGTGGGTCGGGGGCAGGTCGGGAGCCGGAAGCGGAGGGCCGTCATACCCCTTCACCTCGCCGAATCTCGACCCATTCATCCAGTCCTCGCGGGCCTGTGCGATATCCTCATGGGACCGGCCAATCCAGTTCCAGAACATGACGATCTCCTCCTCGAACGGTTCGCCGCCGAGGAGCATCAGGGAGGCGTCCGAGGTTGCGCGGAGGGGGAGTTCGGTGCGGCCGCAGCCGAGGTAGAGCATCGAGCCGGGAAGGACCGGGACGTCGTCGACGTGTGCCTCGCCGGACATGGAGAGGACGGCGTACTCGAAGTCCGGTTCCAGGGGGAGGCGGGTTTCGGTGCCGGCGGCCAGGGCGAGGTCGGCGCCGACGATCGGGGTGTAGGCGGTGCCGGGCGAGGTCGCCGTGTCGAGGGTACCCAGGATGACGGTGGCCGTCAGGCCGGGGGCCGTGACGTGCGGGAGCTCTGCGTGGTGCTGGAAGTGCGGTTCGACGTGCCGGTGGGCGTCGGGGAGGGCGACCCAGAGCTGGGCGCCGTGCAGGTAGCGGGCGTGCTTGCGGGGGCTCTCCTCGGAGTGGCTGATGCCCCGGCCTGAGGTCATCAGGCCGAGCTCGCGCGGGCGCACCGTCTGCAGGCTGCCCACGCTGTCGCGGTGGAGCACCTCGCCCTCGTGCAGCCAGCTCACGGTCTGGAGGCCGGCGTGCGGATGCGGGGGGATCTGCATTCCGGGCTCGTCGGCAATGTCGTCCGGGCCGTAGTGGTCCACGAAGCACCAGGCGCCGACCATCCGGCGGCCCAGGTTGGGCAGCAGTCGGCGGACCTCGTGGGATGACTCGCCGAGCACGACCCGTCGCGGGCTGAGGAGTTCGCGTACGGGTTCGGCGACGACGAAGCCGCGGCCACCACAGGTCGAGAGAGCGGGCTGGCGATCGAGATTGCTCATGAGCACAACGTAGCCGCGTCGCCGGGGTCGCGTTAGGTGGAATGTTCAAGTTTCGGCACGTGTTGGAGCCATCGGACCGGAACGGGAGGAAGGCGGTGCACGGGATGAGCGAGTCGACGGGTTACCTGGGCCACGGGACGGCGGCCGAGCGGTGGGAGCGGGCACAGCTCTTCTTCGAGGCGAAGGAGTACGCGACGGCAGCACGCATCCTGGACCCGCTGGCCGGCGAGGCGCCGGAGCAGCTGGCGACCCGACTGCTGCTGGCCCGCGCCTACTACCACTCGGCCCAGCTCGGCCGGGCCGAGGCGGAGCCCCGCGGGATCCTGGAGCGCTGGCCGGTGGAGCACTACGCGCAGCTGATGCTCGGGCGGACCCTGGAGCGGCAGGGGCGGGCCGCGGAGGCCGCGCCGTACCTGCGGATCGCCGCGGCGATGAGCGGGGAGTTCCCTCAGGAGTGACGCGCGCCGAGGCCGGGGCGCCGAGCGGCGGGGCGGCGGGGCCGAACCTCCGGGGCCGGCCCCGCAGTGGCTTCGGCCGGGCGGGAGTGCCCTGTGGGGAGGCGCTCCGGCGTGCGAGCCTCCCCCGGACTTCGTCCGGAGGGATCTCCGTAGCCGTGCGAACGCCTGCCCACGCCCGGTGCGGAGCCCGGGGTCCGACCCCTGGCGTCCCGCTCGGATAGCCTGGGGGCACGATGAACCGTTTGACCACGCCTTTCGGCTCGTACGAGCTCACCCGCTTCCCTGAGGACCCCCGCGACCGGCTGCGCGCCTGGGACGCCGCCGACGAGTACCTGTTGCGGCACCTCACCACCGGGACCGGGGACCGGGACCCGGTGGCGCTGGGTGCCGGCGAGATCACCGTGCTCGGGGACCGCTGGGGGGCGCTGGTGACCGCGCTCGCCGGGCCGGCCGCCGGGCGGATCACGCAGATCACCGACTCGTTCCTGGGCCGGGAGGCCACCTCTGCGAACCTGGCGCGGGCCGGTGTGGCCGAGGGGGCCGTACGGCTGCTCTCCACGCGGGACACCCCGCCCGAGCGGATCGACGTACTGCTGGTGCGGGTGCCCAAGAGCCTCGCGCTGCTGGAGGACCAGCTGCACCGGCTGGCGCCCGCGCTGCACGCCGGGTCGGTGGTGGTGGGCACCGGCATGGTCAAGGAGATCCACACCTCCACGCTGAACCTGTTCGAGCGGATCCTCGGGCCGACGCGGACCTCGCTGGCCGAGCGCAAGGCCCGGCTGATCTTCTGCTCGCCGGGAGCGGAGCAGGCGGGTCACGGCAGTCACGGCAGTCACGGCACCCGATCGGATCAGGACGCCGGTCCGAACCCGTGGCCGCTCACGTACACCGCGGACGCGGACGCCGGGGCGGCCGCCGGGCTGACCGTGGTCAACCACGCCGGGGTGTTCTGCGCCGACCGGCTGGACATCGGCACTCGTTTCTTCCTCCGACACCTGCCGGTCGGCGAACCGATGGGGCCCGGCCGGATCGTCGACCTGGGGTGCGGGAACGGGATCGTCGGCACCGCCGCCGCGCTCGCCCACCCCGAGGCCGAGGTGCTGTTCACCGACGAGTCGTACCAGGCCGTGGCCTCGGCCGAGGCGACGTACCGGGCCAACGTCCCCGGCGTCCGGAGCGGTACGGGCCAGGGGAGCGACGGCGCCGTGTTCCGGGTCGGCGACGGGCTCGCCGGGGTGTCGGCCGGTTCGGTGGACCTGGTGCTGAACAACCCGCCGTTCCACTCCCACCAGGCGACGACCGACGCCACCGCGCTGCGGATGTTCGCACAGGCCCGCCGCGCCCTGCGGCCGGGCGGCGAGCTCTGGGTGGTCGGCAACCGACACCTCGGGTACCACGCGCGGCTGCGCCGCCTCTTCGGGAACTGCGAACTGGTGGCGAGCGACCCGAAGTTCGTGGTGCTCAAGGCCGTGAAGCAGGGCACCGGCCGATCTTCCGGCACTCACCGGTAACCCCTGGTCCCGGGGCTAGGCTCGCCCCCGTGAGCAGCGAGGGAGCGGGTGAGGGCACGGATCGGGGCACAGGCGGGGGCCCGGGCGGGGGCGCAGGTGGCGGGGTGCGCTACCGCCGGGAGGACGTGGCCCGGGCGGCCGGTGTGAAGGTGCGCAACCTGCGCTACTACCAGGAGCGCGGTCTGCTGCCACCGCCGCGCCGGGAGGGCCGGATCGCCTGGTACTCCGAGGAGCACCTGGTCCGGCTGCGGCTGATCGACGGTCTGCTGGGCCGCGGCTACACGGTGAACGGGATCGCCGAGCTGCTGGAGGCGTGGGAGCAGGGCGGCGGGATCGCCCGGCTCCTCGGCCTGGAGCGGGAGATGACCCGCGACTGGGTGCACGAGGAGCCGGTCACCATGAGCCTGGCCGAGCTGCGGGAGCTGTTCGGCCCGGCAGCCGGGCCCGAGCACACGCGGCGCGCCGCCGAGCTGGAGTACGTACGCATCGACGGGGACGCGGTGACCTTCCCGAGCCGGCGGCTGCTGGACGCGACGGCCGCGCTGGTGCGGCAGGGGGTGCCGCTCACCGAGATCCTGGACGCCGGCGAGTTCGTGCAGAGCCAGGCGGCGGCGCTGGCGGACCGGTTCGTGGGCCTGTTCCGGCGGCATGTGGTCGGGCCGGCGGGGCTGGGGCGGCTTTCGGCCGCGCAGCTGGAGCACATCACGGCGGCGGTGGCGGCGCTGCGGCCGGTGGCGGGCGATGTGGTGGCCGCGGAGTTCTCCCGGGCCATGGCCCGCAGGGTGGACGCGGAGGCCGCCGCGCTGCTGCGTACCGGCCGTGCCGGCGGTCCGGAATCCGGACGTACGGAGCCGTAGAACCGCAGGCCGCGAGCACGTCGGCCAGGGGTGGCGTGCAGTCGGGCCGCAGGCGACCCGCCGGTAGGAGTTGGCCGAAAAGCGGCTGTCGAACAACCTTGCCAACCGCCATTGGCACTCTTACATTCAACGACACAACCCATACCGGTCAGTAACGATCACAAGGGGGACATGTCGTGGAACATCACTTAGGCGACGGCCGGGTGAAATGGCGGCGGTTCGCCGTCCTGACCGTCCCGGCCGTCGCGGTCACCGCCGGTCTCGGCGTGGCCCTGGCCCAAGGGGCCCTCGCCGCCTCCTTCGCCGTCTCGGGCCAGCAGTTCAAGGTCTCCGCGCAGAGCCTGACGGGCGAGGGCTTCGCCCAGTACGGCAGCGTGGACGTCAACGCCCGCGAGGAACTCATCCCGGTCGCGGTCACCGCCATCCGGGAGGCCAAGCTCACCGACCTCTGCCAGTCGGTGGTCACTTCGCTCCCGGTGATCGGGGACATCTCTCTCGGTCTGACCGCGGGCAAGAAGACCCCGGTGGAGGCGAAGAACCTGTTCGTGGACGCCACCCAGCTCTCCGGCAACGCCACCTTCACCAACATCGAGATCGGCCGCGACGCCTCCACCCTGGACAAGGGACCCACCGAGGCCCAGGGCATGCAGGACCTCTTCGCCCAGCAGGCCGACTCCGTCACCATCACCGATCTGCGGCAGACCGCGTGGGCGACCAACGCGGGCACCTTCAAACTCTCCGGGCTCAGCATGAACATCAGCAAGGGCAAGAAGGAATGCTTCTGAGCCGCGGCGCCGCCGGCTTCCGGCGGTGGCGGCGCAGCCGCCCCTTCTGGGGCGGACTCGCCGCCGTCCTCGCCGGGGCGGAGATCTGCGCACTCCCCCTCGCCCCGCTCAAGGTGATGCTCACCCAGGGCGTGGCGGGCATCCCGTCCGTCCTGATGGGCCTGGTGATGATCGTGCTCGGCCTGTCCGCATGGTTCGCCCCGCACTACCGCGGACTCGCCGGGGTCCTCACCACGCTCATCGCCACCGCCGCCCTGGTGCTGTCCAACCTCGGCGGATTCCTGATCGGCACCCTCCTCGGCATCCTCGGCGGCGGCCTGATGTTCGGCTGGCAGCCGCGCACCGCACGCACCCCCACCCCGAACGCCGCACCCGTCCCCACCCGCTCCCCCGCGCCGGGCACCGCCGCCCCCGCGCACTCCGATCCCCAAGGAGCCCAGCCATGACCCGCACGCCCACCGCGCTCGCCCTCGGTCTGGCCGCCGCCGGCAGCCTGATCCTGGGTTCGGCCGCCACCGCGACCGCCGCCCCGGCACCCGTGTTACCCGCCGCCGGGTCGACCACCGTCACCCCGGCCGGCCACGCCTTCAAGGCCCAGCTCACCGGCAAGGCCACCCTGAAGGCCGGTTCCGTCACCGTGACCTGCTCGGTCTCCGTGGCCACCGGCACCGTCCCCGCCGCGCCCGGCAACCACAACCCGGCCGGCGCCGTCTCCTCCCCCATCTCCGCGCCCACGTACAGCTCCTGTACGTCGAGCATGCCCGGCGTCACCCCCACCGTGACGACCAGCGGCGCGTGGACGGTCGCCATGCAGAACGGAAGCCCGAGCACCGGCACCATGACCGTCCCGACCGGCGGGCTGGTGGTCCGTACGAGCGGCCTGGCCACCTGCACCGTCGTCGCCGCCCCCACCGCCCCGGCGCCCGTCACCGCCACCTGGGCGAACGGCGCCCCGCCCACGCTGACCTTCGTCAACGCCTCGGTGCCGGTCAAGGTGACCGGCGGGTTCGGCTGCCCGACCAGTGCGACCGCCTCCGTCTTCAACGCGGTCTACCAGGTCTCCGACACCACCGACCCGGCGCAGCAGATCACCGTGGCGCCCTGACCGCCGTCAGCACCGACGGCAGCCCGCGGAAGCCCACTGCGGCCAAGGCGGCCGCGGCAGCTCACGGCAGGTAGACGATGCTGGGCGCGCCCGTCGTCGGATGGACGCCGATCCGGGTCCGTACGCCGTACACCGCGTCCAGCATCTCCTCCGTCAGCACCTCCCCCGGCGTCCCGGCGGCCACCACCCGCCCCTCGGCGAGCAGGTACAGCCGGTCGCAGAACGACGCGGCCAGGTTGAGGTCGTGCAGCACCAGCAGGCCGGTCGCGGGCAGTCCCCGGACCAGCCCGAGCATCTCCAGCTGGTAGCGGATGTCGAGGTGGTTGGTCGGTTCGTCCAGGGCCAGCAGACCGGGTTCCTGGACCAGCGCGCGGGCCAGCAGCGCGCGCTGCCGCTCGCCTCCGGACAACTCCTCGAAGCGCCGGTCGGCGAACCCCTCCGCCCCGACCGTCCGCAGTGCCCCGGCGACGCGCCGCGCGTCCTCGGGGCCGTCCTGTTCCCAGAACCGCTTGTGCGGGCTCCGCCCCATGGCGACCACTTCCCGGACGGTCAGGCCCAGGGTGCCGGTCGCGTCCTGCGGGACCACCGCCACCCGGCGGGCCCGCTCCTTCACCCCCAGCGAGGCGACGTCCGTGCCGTCGAGCGCGATCCGCCCGGCAGTGGGCGTCAGGGTGCCGTACACGCAGCGCAGCAGGGTGGTCTTCCCGCTGCCGTTGGGGCCCGCCAGGCCGACGGTCTCACCGGGGCGGGCGGTCAGGTCCACACCGTGCAGCACGGTGTGCCCGCCGGTCTCGAACCGCAGTCCCTCGACGCGCAGTTCCGTCCCGGTCATCCGGCGATTCCTTCCGCCCGGGAGGACCGCCGCAGCAGCCACAGGAAGAAGGGGCCGCCGAGCAGGGCGGTGACCACGCCGACGGGTATCTCCTCGGGTGCCGCGGCGGTACGGGCGACCAGGTCGGCCAGCGTCAGGAACACCGCCCCGCCGAGCGCGGACACCGGGAGCAGCGACCGGTGTCCGGCGCCGACGGCCATCCGGGCGGCGTGCGGCACCATCAGCCCGACGAATCCGATCGCCCCGCTGTACGCCACCAGCACCCCGATGACCAGGGAGGTGAGCACGAACACGGCGGCCCGGAACCGACCGGTGTCCAGGCCGAGCGTGCGCGCGCCCTCCTCTCCCGCGAGCAGCAGGTCCAGCGGCCTGGCCAGGGCCGACAGCAGGGCGGTGCCGCTGAGCAGCACCGCGGCGGGGAGCGCCAGTTCGTCCCAGCGCGCGCCGCCGAGTCCACCCAGGGTCCAGAACAGTACGGAGCGCACCTGGTCGGGCTGGGCGGAGAGCACCAGGACCAGGCTGGTCAGGGCGGCCAGTACGTACTGCACGGCGACACCCGCGAGGATCAGCCGGCCGGTGGTCATGGTGCCGCCGCGGCGGGCCAGGGCGTAGACGGCGATCAGGGCGGTCATGGAGCCGGCGAACGCGGCGATGGGCAGGGACAGGCTCAGCGAGGCGCCGACTCCGAGCACGATGACCAGCACCGCACCGGCCGAGGCCCCGGAGGAGGCGCCCAGCAGGAAGGGGTCGGCGAGCTGGTTGCGGACCAGCGCCTGCAGGACGGCTCCGGTGACGGCGAGCCCGGCTCCCACCATCGCGCCCAGCAGCACCCGCGGCATCCGGACGTCCCAGACGATCGCTGCGAACGCGCCGTCCGGCCGGCCGGGGCCGGCGAGCACCAGGTCCAGCACCTCGCCCGGGGCGATCCGGACCGGCCCGAGGGCGAGCCCGGCGAGGGCGGAGGCGAGCAGGGCGGCGGCGAGCAGCCCGAGGACGAGCCCGGACCTCCTCGACCCGGGGCCCGGCCGGAGAGCCGGTGTCGGGCCCGACCGGAGACCCGGCCTCGGACCAGGTTTCGCCCTCGGCCGGAAGTCGGAACGCCCGCTGCCCGTGAGGCGGTTCACGACGCCCCGGGGTGCAGCCGGCCCGCCAGCGATTCCACTGCGTCGGCCACGCGCACGCCGAGCACGGCGGACGACAGCGGCAGCACGACGAACCGCTTGTCCCTGATCGCCGGGACCTGGGCCAGCGCCGGGTCGTCCAGCAGCCGCCGCTTCTTCTCCTCGACGCTGGTGCCGCCGTAGTCGTAGATGAGGACGACCTCGGGCTTCCGCTGGATGACCTCCTCCCAGGGGACGTCGCCGAAGCTGTCCTTGAGGTCGGCGAAGACGTTGGTGCCGCCGGCCCGGGTCACGATCTCGTTGGCGATGCCGTGTCCGCCGGAGGTGAAGGCGGAGCCCTCGCCGGAGTCGTAGACGAAGACGGTCGGCTTCTGCCGGGTGGCGACCTTCGCGGCCACCGCGTCGAGCCGCCGCTGCTGGTCGGCGATCAGGTCCTGTCCGCGCCCGGGGACCCCGAACGTGCGGGCCACCTCGGTGATCTCGGAGTTCAGCTGCTCGATGCCGACCGGGCCGCGGGTGCAGTACTCGATGCTCAGCCGCGTGCGGATGCCGGTCTTCTCCAGGCCCGCCCGGTCGCGGCCCGCCGCCTTGTCGAAGGCGGAGGAGTATCCGCCGTAGACGAAGTCGGGGTTGGCCGAGAGCAGGACCTCCTTGGAGGGGTACTCCTTGGCCAGCACCTTGATGCCGTCGTACGCCGTCCGGTAGCGGGGCAGTACGGAGTCGTCGAGGTAGGCGGTCCCGGCCATCCGGTCCTGCAGGCCGAGGGCGAGCATCAGCTCGGTGGCGTGCTGGTTCATCGTCACGGCACGGCGCGGCGGCGCCTTGTAGGTGGTCTCCACACCGCAGTTGGTGACGGTGTACGGGAATCCGGACGCGGAGCCGGCCGACGCGGCGCCGTCGTCGGTGCCGGAACCGGAACCGCTGCACGCGGTGAGGGATATCAGGGGTACGAGCAGCGCGGCGGACAGCGCGGCGCGCAGAACGGCCTTACGGGAGCGGGAATTCACGGAAGCGGGCCTCTCCGGGGGATCCTCGTCCCCTCGTCAAGCGGGTTGCTGAGGCGGCGCGTCAGGGTCTGACTCCCGGAATCCACGGGGGAGTTCCGGTCACAGTGGCGGGACCGCACCGGAGTCACACCGGATTTCCTGGTCCGCACCGCCTTGTGGTGACTCGCCCAGTCTGCCAGACACCTCCCGGGACCCGACTTGCACTGCGTTCAACGGCTGACCTAAGGTCACATCTGAACACAGTTCAAGTGCACGTGTGGGCACAAGTATGCCTGCGCACAGTGCAGTTGAACGGAAAACCGCTGTCACGGACCGGTGGCGTGCGGAGTCGAGCACGACCGAGGGGATGGGCATGTCTGTCGAGCGGGGCGTCGTTCTGAGTGACTCCGGCTGGCCGGGACCCCGGACCCCGGCCCCCGCGGAGCAGCGCTTCGGTGCCGTAATCACCCCTCTCGCCACCGCCGGGCCCTAGTCTGGATTCCTCGTCCCGGGAGGGTCCTTGAGCGCGGTCGTCTTCGTCCACGGTGTCGGCAAGCAGTACTTGAGCGAGGATTCCCTGGCCCGGGACGTGGTGCCCGAACTGGTGGGCGGCGCAAGACTGTCCGACGGCCCGGTGCCCGCCTCCGACGACGTGTCCGTCGCCTTCTACGGGGACCTGTTCCGCCCGCACGGCACCCGTGCCGGAGGCGAATTCCCGTACGAGGCAGCCGACATCGAGACCGAGGACGAGTTCCGGCTGCTGATGGAGTGGTGGGCGGAAGCCGCCCGCACCGACCCGGCCGTGCCCGCACCCAACGCCCCCGGAAGCCGCGGCACGGCGGGGTGGGCGGCGTCCCGGGCCCTGCGACTGAACTCCGTACGGTCGGCCCTGGACGCCCTGACCGGCGCGGCCTTCCTGCGCGGGGTGCTCGACCGGGCACTGATCGGCGACCTGAAGCAGCTCACCGCCTACCTCTCCGACCAGGCGGTCCGGAGCGCGGCCCGGGCCCGGGTGGCCGCGCGCATCACCCCGGCCACGAAGGTGGTCGTCGGGCACTCGCTGGGCTCGGTGGTCGCCTACGAGACCCTGTGCGACCGGACGCACCACACCGGCTGGGACGTTCCCGCGTTCGTCACCATCGGCTCGCCGCTGGGCATGCGCTCGCTGGTGCTGGACCGGTTGGACCCCGCGCCGGACGGGAACCGGCGGGCGGTCTGGCCCGGGCCGGTCCGGACCTGGACCAACATCGCCGACTCCACGGACATCGTCGCCCTGGTGCGCGAGCTGCGGCCCTCCTACGGCGACGGGGTGACCGACCTCCTCGTGCACAACGGCAGCCACATGCACGACGCGACCCGCTACCTGACCGCGGCGGAGACCGGCCGGGCCGTGGCGGCCGGGCTGCGCGCGGACGGCACCGTCCGCACGGCGGACCGGTGAGGCGGTTCCTCGTCGCCGCCGGCACCCGCCACTACCTCCAGGACCCGGAGCTGCCGCGGGCGCACGAGGACGTGACGGCGGTGGCAGAACTGTTCACGGCCGCCGGATACGAGCGGGTGCTGGCCGGGGTCTCGCTGGACCCGGCCGCGGCCCGCTTCGAGGAGGCCCTCGCCGACTGGTGCGAGACGGCCGCCCTGGAGCCGGAGGACGCCGTCGTCCTCTACTACGCCGGCCACGGCCACCGCGCGCCCGGCGGCTACCGGCTGGCCTGCGCCGACTCCCGGCACGGCCGGCCCGGATCATGGCTCTCGCTGTCCGCGCTCGCCGAGATCCTGGCCGAATCCCCCGTCCGCAACGTGCTGTTCGTCGTGGACGCCTGCCACGCCGCTGCCGCCGGCCCGGAGATCGCCGGCGTGACCGAGGCGATCGTGTCCCTCCGCCCGCGCGGCGACGAGCCCGGCTCCGGCACCTGGCTGCTGGCCTCCGCCCGGCAGCGCGAGACCTCGGAGGACGGCGCGTTCACCGGCCGCCTGGCCGCAGCCTGGCGGCAGGGCGACGGCCCCTCCCAGCGCCACCTGTCCCCCGCCGCGCTGGCCGAGCGGATCACCGCCTCGTTCGCCGCCGACGGGCTCCCGCAGCGGGCCGCCTGCTCCTCCCTCGACCAGTCCCGGCGGCCGCCGTTCTTCCCCAACCCGGCCTTCGACCCGCAGGCGGAGATCGGCCCGGACGGCCGGCCCGCCGCCGCCGACTCCGACCTCGCCGCCCACTTCGACCCGCGCGGCCGCGGCGTGGAACACGTCCACGACCCCGGCTCGTACTTCACCGGCCGGGAACGCGCGCTCGCCGCCGTACGGGCCCACCTGGCCGGCGGGGGCGGACGGGCGCCGCTGGTGGTGACGGCCGACCCGGGCTCGGGAAAGTCCGCGGTCCTGGGCCGGCTGGTCCTGGACGGGCACGCCGACGCCTCGGTCAACGCCCGTCACCAGACCATGGAGGCCGTGCTCGCCCGGCTGGCCGCGACGGCCGATGCCCGGGCCTCCTGCCCGGAGGCCCTGCTGGCCGCGCTGGCCCGCCGCACCCGGCCGCTCCGCATCGTCGTCGACTCCCTCGACGAGGCCGGTCCCGGCGGCGACAGGGCGGAGGCCCGCCGGATCGCCTGGGACCTGCTGCGTCCGCTGGGCGCGGTGCCCTGCGTACGCCTGGTCGTCGGTGCCCGGCGCGAGATGCTGCCGCACATCGGGGAGCGGGTCTCGGTCGTCGACCTCGACGAGCCGGCGTACGCCGAGGACACCAGCACCGCCGCGTACGTGGCGAAGGTCCTGACGGACACGGGCGCCCCGTACGCCGGCGCCCCGGAGGCCGCCCGCCGGATCGCGGCCGAGGCCGCCCGGCGTGCGGACCGGTGCTTCCTGGTGGCCCGGATGACCGCGACCGCCCTGCTGCGCGGACCGCTGGTGGACACGTCGGCACCCGGCTGGGCGGAGCAGCTGCCCTCCGACGTGGGCGGCGCCTTCGAGACGTACCTGCGGCGGCTGCCGCGCGAACGGCACACGGCGACGATGGCGCTGCTGACCGCGGCTGCGTTCGGCGAGGGCAACGGGCTGCCGCGCCGGACCTGGCTGCGGGCCGCGACCGAGCTGTCCGGCATCCCGCTGGCCGAGGCGGACGTCGACCTGCTGCTGGAGGGCGACGGCTCGTACCTCTCGCACGCGCCGGTGGACGGCACGACCTACTTCCGCCCGTACCACCAGGAACTGACGGACCACATCAAGGCCCGCACCCTGAGGTTCCGCGACCTCCCCGACGTCCAGGACTGCTTCGTCCGGGTCCTGCGCGGCCTGGTCCCGGACGGGGAGTGGGCCCGGGCGCCCGCCTACGTACGCTCGCACCTGGCCACGCACGCCGCCGCGGCCGGCCGGCTCGACGACCTGCTCGACGACGCCGGCTTCGTCCTGGCCGCGGACCCGGTGCCGCTGCTCGCGGCACTGCGGCACGCGACGCGCCGTCCGCTGCTGTCGATGGCGGTGGAACGGGCGGCGTACCTGCTGGCCGACGCCGAGCCCGGAACGGACCGGCCGGCCCTGCTGGCGTACGTGGCCCGGACGTACGGGGAGCACGGGCTCGCGGCCGGGGCGGAGGAACGGGCCGCCTCCGTCCGCCGGCTGGCCGTGGACCCGCGGCCGGTGACACCGCACCGCGTGGTGGGACGGCACGCCGGCGCCGCGTACTCGACCCATGTGATCGACCATCGGTGGTCGGTCGACGACACGGTCCTGCCCGGCGGCAGGGCGGTGGTGGCCAAGCCCCCCGACAGCCGGCTCGTACACCTCTGGATGCTCGATTCGCCGTCGCGGTCCGGGCTGCTGCCGCACCCCTCCCGGGTGACCGGCTGTGCTCTGGTGCACGACCCGCGCGCGCCCTCGAAAGCGGTCACGCTGGACGCGGACGGCACTCTGCGGGTCTGGGACCTGCGCGACCAGACCGCCGTCCTGACCATGCGGTCCACCGGTTTCGCCGCCCTGCTCGGCACCGGCGCCTTCCACGACGGAACGCACGTCGCGGTGTGCCGGACCGGGGCGGTGGTCGTGGTGGTCGATCTGGCCACGGGGAGGCGGGTGGCGCAGGTACCCACCGGGGCCGCCCGGGACGCCCAAGAGGCCCGGCCCACCCGGGAGGCCCGAGTGGCCCGGGGGGCCACGACGCCTGCCACCGCCTGTGTGTGCCACGACCGCGACGGCCGGGCCCGGCTCCTGGTCTGCGATCCCGTACGGGGAACGGTCACCGCGTACCCCCTGGAGGGGTCCGGCGGTGCACAGGTCCTGCTCACGGGACGGCCCGGGGCGGCCATCGCGCGTCAGACGCGCGGCAGGAGCGGCCGGGCCGCAGTCGCCCTGTGCGAACCGGGCACCCGGCTGACCCTGTTGGACGCGGACACGGGGCGGACGGCCGAAGCCCCGGTCCGGACCACCGCCGAGTACCTCGTGGGTGGATTCACGGCCGACGCCCCGGACGACCCCGCCCCCGACGACCCCACCCTGGTCGTCACCGACAAGTCGTCGCTGCTGACCCTGTCCCTGCGCACCGGGCCTGCGGTCCCGCCGCGGCTGCGCGGCAGTTTCCTCACCCTGGCGCCCTTCCGGCACGACGGCCGCACCTACGCGGTGACCACCGGGTTCGAACCGCAGCCGACCGTGGTGGACACCCTCAGCGGGGCGGCCGTCGGCGTGTCCCTGCACGGCCACGAGAGCTCGGTGTGCGCGCTCCACGTCCTCTCCGGCCGTGGCGGCTCCGGTCCCGAACTCCTCGTCGTGGGCAACGACGGCACGGCACGCCTGTGGACCTGGACGGACGTGGTGGATTCGCCGATTCCGGAGCAGACGGCGAGGAATCCCGATCGGATGGTGACCTGGGGCGGTGCCCGCGGAGTCGTCCTGCTCGACGCGTGGGCGTACCTGGCCCGCCTCGACGCGTCCGCCCTGGACCGGTCGGCGGCGCCGCCGGCCCGGTGGCCGACCGGCACGGAGCCCTTCTCCTTCCGGGACCGTGTGGAGGGGGCCGACGGCAGGCTGTACTCGCTGACCTCGGAATTCCGCGGCGAGGAGCGGGCCGCCGAGGCGGCGGACGGTCGCGGCGCCTACGTGGCCGAGTACTCCCTCCGCCGATGGGGTCCGGAGGGGAACCAGGAGCACCGCACCACGGTCGGCGGGTACCAGCAGGACGGCCCGGAGTACCGGCTGCTCCCGCCGACCGTGCAGCGGCCCTCCGTCCGGGTCGTCGCGTTCGACCCCGCGTCCGGCACGCTGAGCCTGCACGACCCGGACGGGTCCGGCACGCGCAGGCTGCGTCTGCCCTTCCGGGTCGCGCCGGCCGGGGAGCACCTGGTCTCGGCCGCGTTCACCACGGAGGCGGGAACGGCCGTCCTGATGACGGCCGTCCGGCGGGAGCGCACACCGACCGCCCCCGTGACCGGCCGGCTCTGGGACTGCGACACGGGACGCCCGGTGGGGGCGGACGGCATCGCCCTGCTGCCCGGCACCACCCTGCTCGTACCGGACAACGGCCCGGCGGGAACGCGCTGGATCGCCCAGCAGGGCACGGACGGGGCGACCTCGGTGACCGACGTCACCACCGGTGCGCGCTTCCCGGTCCGAGGTGCCAGGCAGCCCGGCTCCGGCGTCAGGAGCGAACCGCGGAACGCGATCGCCGGTCACGCGTTCCATCTGCGCTGGCTCAGGACGGCCCGGGGCGCCCCGGTGCTGGTGACACTGGACCACCGGGTCACGGACGACACCCATCCCACTCCGGTGTCCGTATGGGACTCCGCCGCACCGCTGACCGTCCGCCGGCTCCCGGTCTCCGCCACCGCCATCCTGTGGGCCGGTCCCGCTCCGAACGGCGAGGCCCTCGTGGCGGTCGGTGACACCCGTGGAGTGACCCTCTGCCACCTTCCGGAAGGCGAGCAGGTCTGGTCGATGCCCCTGCCCGCACTGGTCACCTGCCTCGCCCTGTTCCCGGGCAGCCCCACCCTGGACATGGCGATCGGCACCCAGCAAGGACTCGCCCTCGTACGCCCCGGGCTCGACCCGGCGTGGCGCAGGCGGCTCGGGCTGGGGTGAGCGGGCCGGCCCGGACGGGGAAAACGGATTGCCCGGGGCCGTGCCCCTGGGCGAGGCTCCGGGCATGATCGAGAAGCAGTCCACGACCGCCGCCCGTCCGGCGAGCGCCGCCCGCTCCGTGTCCGACCTGTTCGCCGCCGACGGGCGCCTGAAGGCGATCCCCCGCAAGCCCGCCCGCCGCGCACAGCTGCTCGCACACCTCACCGAGACCCTGTTCGCGCCGGAGCGGGCGTACACCGAGGCCGAGGTGAACGACGCGATCCGCACCGTCCACGAGGACAGTGCGGCCCTGCGCCGCTACCTCGTCATCGCCGGCCACCTCGTCCGGACCCGCGACGGGAGCAGCTACCGGCGGGCTCCGGAGGCCGCGGCCGCCTAGAGCCCGTCCCCCGGACGTGCGGTGCGCATGGTGCTGCAGGGCGGATCGGGCCGGGGCGGCGGGCGTGGCGTGGGGATTTGTGCGGGTTGTCGGGTGATGATGGCGCAGTGCGACTTGATCACGTGTCCTATGCGGTGGCCCGCGACAGCTTCGTCTCAACCATCCAGTGGATCGGATCGGCCCTCGGCGCCGGGTTCGTCGACGGGGGCGTGCACCCGCGGTTCGGTACCCGCAATTTCATCCTCCCGCTCAGCGGCGGCACCTACGTCGAGGTCGTCACCACACTCGACCACCCCGCCGCCGACCGCGCACCCTTCGGCCAGGCGGTCGCGCGCCGTGCCGCCGAGGGCGGCGGCTGGCTCGGCTGGGTGGTCTCCGTCGACGACATCGCCCCGGTCGAGGCCCGCCTCGGCCGCACCTCGGCCGAGGGCCACCGTGTCCGCCCCGACGGGTTCGACCTGAGGTGGAAGCAGATCGGCGTGCTGGAACTGCTGGAGGACCCGCAACTGCCCTACTTCCTGCAGTGGCTGGTCCCCGTCGAGGAGCGCCCGAGCGCCGAACCGCGCACCTCCACCACCATCCACGGGGTCTCCATCGCCGGCGACGCCGCCTCCATCGCCGAATTCCTCGGCGAACCGGCCGACCACCCCCTCGACCAGATCGACGTCACCTGGGTCGAGGACGAGGAACCGGGCCTGGTCTCGGTGGAGTTCGCCACCGCCCACGGCCCGGTCACGATCTGACCGAGGGGACAGGACCTAGAAGTTGCCGTAGTTGACCTGCCAGGTCGGCAGGCCCATCCGGCGCCACAGGGCGACGACGCGGTCCCGGTCGTCCAGCGAGACCCGGACCGAGTAGCGGTACCGGACGTGGGCGTCGAAGAGTTCCGCCTTCACGATGTCGTCGCTGCGGCCGTCCCCGGACGCCCTCATCCACAGCTCGTCGTACGGGACTTCGTGCCGGGCGAGCCATTCCTCGGTGATCGTCCGGTGGTCCTCGCTGCGCCCGGACAGCAGGACGATGCGGTCCCCCTCGGCACTGCGGAACGCGCGCAGTGCCTGGCGCACCGACACGTTGAGCAGGTCCAGGTCGCAGCGCGTGAAGTCGTACGGGCCGCGGTCGCCGCGCAGCGCCAGCGTGCCGTCGATGTCGCACATCACCGCGGACGGCAGCGCCGGGTCGGCGGCGTAGGGCTCGGCGGACGGCTGCGAGCCCAGCCATTCGGCGGTGAGCCGCCATCCTCCCTTGGTGGCCTTGCGGTGCTTGTCGGCGAGGATGTGGATGATCTCCTCGCCCACCGGCCGCTCCCGCCCGGCGTCGCGCCGTACGCACTCCTCCACCGGTACGCCGGTGAAGTCGTGCACCACGAAGGACGCGTCGTGGCCGGTCAGCGCGGCCTTGAGGCGCTTGGGGATGTGCGGGGTGAGGTGCGTGTTGTCGACGACCACGTCGAAGCCGCCCTCGACCGCCGTGCGGACGGCGGCGTCCTGGACGGCCAGCACGGTCTGCTCGTGCGCGTGCGAACGGCCGCGCTCGGGCGCCGGTATGTCGAGCATGGTGCGCAGGTCGTCGAGGTTGACGCGGCGCATCCTGCCCTCGGACTCCGCCTGCAGCCGGCGCGCGGCCGTGGTCTTCCCCGAGGCGGGGAGTCCCGTCATGACGTGTACTACGGGCACTGGTTCAGTTCTCCTCGTCGGTGGTGAAGGGGTCGGCCGTCTCCGGCCGTACGGCGCGCCAGACCAGCAGGTCCGTCGGGCGGCCGTCGAGCCGCAGGAACATCGCGGACCTGATGCCGGGCTCGACCGGCAACGCCTTCACGGCGCGGGCGAACGCGCCGCGGTCGGCGCCCAGGTGGGCGACGGTCCCGTACGCCTCGTCGATGGCCCGCTGCCGGGCCGCCGCCGCGTCCTCCAGGCGCGCGATCACACCGCGCACCCAGGCGTCGAACTCGTCGGGCACCTGCTCCAGCAGGGCGTCCAGCGGACGGCCCCCCTGGGAGGTGATGCCGCCCAGTTCGGCGACGGACAGGCCGAGCCCCTGCGCAAGCCGCTTCGCCGAGGTTCCCGCGAACCGCTGGATGCCGTGGCTGCGCCAGATGTCGCGTTCGGTGACACCGGTCAGGACCTTGTGCAGGCGTACGTACTCGGCGATCTTCGCCTTGGCGCGCACGCCGGAGGCGAACCGCAGGACGAAGCCCTCCGCGTCCGTGCCGGTGGCCGCGCCGCCGCCGGGCAGCGTGTTGGTCTCGGTCAGCTTGAGCAGGTCGTCGAGGGGCATGGCCGGGTGCACGGTCACCACGGAACCGATGCCCGCCCAGTGCGCGGCCGCGCCGGCCAGCGGTATCTCGGTCCCGTCCCGGCCGAAGGCGGCGAGCAGCACCAGGTCCCGGCGGTCGCCGTAGTCGACGACGATGCGGTTCTGCGGGTAGAGGATCTCGGCGAGGTAGGTCACGCCGGGGACGAGCGCGGAGGTGTCCGCGCGGTCGAGGCGGCGCTGCGCCCAGAGGGCCTGGGTGCTGCCGAAGGAGCCCTTGGAGGCGACCCGCCAGCTGCCGGCGTAGTGGAACACCACGCCGAGGCTGCCGTCGACCTTCTCGTACACCTCGAACGGCTCGTCCGGCAGGGCGGGCGCGTACGGCTGACCGGACTCGTGCTCGCCGACGTTGAAGAACTTCGGCAGCGGCAGGGCGACGACCTCGCCGGTGGCGTCGTCGGCGACGAGCCCCCGGCAGCGCATGGTCACCCGGGTCCAGTTCCGCTCGTACTGGCAGGTGCGCGAGTAGGTGTAGATGGACAGCGGCAGCTCGGGGTGCGACTTGCGGATGACGTGTCCGGCCTCGATCGCGTCCGCCAGGTCCTGCGCGGGCATCAGGTCATGGAGAGTCAGGGTCACCTGGCTCATGGGGTTCCTCCCGGTTCGTGAGGCTTCATCCTCTCGTGCGGGAGGGGGCCGCCGACAGTGAATTAGCGGTGGGGCGTCGTGCGCGGGGAGTCTAGCGGGGGGCTCGGACACCGGGGGCCCCGGGCTGAACCCGGGTGGAACCACGGGTGGAACCCCGGGCGGTGGGGGTCCCCGGGCGGGGGCGGGCGGATGCGCTTCTCCATCGCCGACTCGCCTTCCCACACAGCCAATTGCTGCGCAAACCCTTGTCCCGCGGACCCGGTTCGCCAATGATGCTGCGGGCGCGGAGCCCGGCCGCCGCCGGTCCCCGCGCGCCACCCCCCAACCCCATCCGGCCGGAGGCATGCCGTGCGGACGAGTCGTCACATACGCAGACGTCACATACGGAGGACGGGCGTGGTCGTCGGCGCCGCCCTCACCCTGGTCGTCGCAGTCCCCCAGGTGGCCTTCGCCGCGCCACCGCCGGCCCTCCCCGGCAACGCCGGCGCGATGGAGCTGGCGTTCCAGCCGGCGTACGACTACGACACCGACGGCTGCTATCCGACGCCGGCCATCGGCCCGACCGGGGTCCTCAACGGCGGCCTCAAGCCCACCGGAGCCCTCGACGGCAGCTGCCGGGACGCCTCCGACCTCGACAACACCAACGGCTACTCCCGCGCCACCTGCAACAACGGGTGGTGTGCGGTCATCTACGGGCTGTACTTCGAGAAGGACCAGGCGCTGCCCGGCATCAGCCTCGGCGGCCACCGCCACGACTGGGAGCACGTGGTGGTGTGGATCCAGAACAACGAGGCGAAGTACGTCGCGACCTCCGCCCACGGCGACTTCAACATCCACACGCGGGACCAGATCCGCTGGGACGGCAACCACCCCAAGATCGTCTACCACAAGGACGGCATCGGCACGCACTGCTTCCGCGCCGCGAACAACAACGACGAACCGCCGGAGAACCACAAGCGCACCTGGCAGTTCCCCACGCTCGTCGGCTGGGACGGCTATCCCCCCACCCTCCGCGACAAGCTCAGCCAGGCCGATTTCGGCAGCGCGCACTTCGGGCTGAAGGACGGCTCCTTCCAGTCCCACCTCGCGGAGGCCAAGCCGGCGGGCATCCCCTTCGACCCGTACGGGTAGACGCCGGTCCCAGAGGAATCGGCCGGGGAACCAGTCGGGGAACCGGCGGGGGAACCGGCCGGGGAACCAGCTCCGGACAGGGGGCGGGATTGGGGGTGGAGACGATGTTCTTCACCGACCGTACGGACGCGGGCGTGCGCCTCGCCGATGCCCTGCGGCACCTGGAGCGCGAGGCGCCCGTCGTCCTGGGACTGCCCCGCGGCGGGGTCCCGGTGGCCTTCGAGGTGGCGCGTGCCCTGGGCGCGCCGCTCGACGTGATCGTGGTCCGCAAACTGGGCGTGCCCTACCACCGTGAGCTGGGGTTCGGCGCGATAGGCGAGGGCGGCGTGCGCATCATCAGCGAGGACATCGTGCGCAGCAGCCGGGCCGGGGAGCAGGAGCTCGCGGCGGTGGAGCAGGCCGAACAGGAGAACCTGGTGCGGCAGGCCCACCGGTTCCGCGAGGGCCGCTCGCGGGTCCCCGTGCGGGGCCGCACGGTGATCGTGGTGGACGACGGGATCGCCACCGGCGCCACGGCGGCCGCCGCCTGCGAGGTCGTACGGGCGCAGGGCGCGGCCCGGGTGGTGCTGGCGGCGCCGGTCGCGCCGCCGGAGGCGGTGGCGTGGCTGCGCACCGAGGCCGACGAGGTGGTGTGCCTGTACGCGCCGCCCGCTTTCCGCGCGGTCGGCGAATGGTACCGGGACTTCTCCCAGACCCCCGACGAGGAGGTCGTCTCGCTGCTGGCCAGGGCCACCGGGCCGGAAGGCGGTCCGCAGGGGGCGGCCGGAGGGGCCGGGGACGAGCCCCGGACCGGTCGGCCCGCGCCGGGGGCGCTCGCCTCCGGGCCGGTCGTGGTGGACGCGGGCGGCGTCTCCCTGGCCGGGGACCTCACCCTGCCGGGCGGCGCCCGGGCGCTGGTGCTCTTCGCCCACGGCTCCGGCAGCAGCCGGCACAGTCCCCGCAACCGGGCGGTGGCGGCCGCCCTGAACGGGTCGGGGCTGGGCACCCTCCTCTTCGACCTGCTCACCCCGGCCGAGGAGGCCCGCCGGGCCAACGTGTTCGACATCGAGACCCTGGCCGGGCGCCTGCTGGACACCACCCGCTGGCTGCGGTCCCGCACGGCGCTCCCGCTCGGCTACTTCGGGGCGAGCACCGGGGCCGCCGCGGCCCTGCAGGCCGCGGCCGCGGCGCCCGCCGGTTCGGGCGTGGGCGCGGTCGTCTCCCGGGGCGGGCGCCCGGACCTGGCGGGGCCGCACCTGGCCGCCGTACGGGCACCCACCCTGCTGATCGTGGGCGGCCGGGACACGACCGTGCTGGACCTCAACGAGCAGGCGCAGCGGCAGCTGCGCTGCGAGAACCGGCTGGAGGTCATCCCCGGCGCCACGCACCTGTTCGAGGAGGCCGGCGCCCTGGACGAGGTCTCCGACCTCGCCCGGGGCTGGTTCCTCGGCCACCTGACGGGCATGGCGGCCGCGGCCTGACGGAGCACGGCGGGCGCCGCGTGGCAGCGGGCCGCCTCCGGGGGCCTGCCTCCACCCGGGCTTGCCTCCACCCGGGCTTGCCTCCACCGGGCGGCCCCGTCCGCTTGCCGACCCCTGCCTCCGCCCGGGTCTGCCTCCGCCCGGGTCTGCCTCCGCCCGGCCCTGACTCCGCCCGGCCCGGCGTTCACTCCTCCGCGTCGCGGTATGCCTCCAGCAGCCGGAGCCAGATCTCGCTCATCGTCGGGAACGACGGCACGGCGTGCCAGAGCCGCTCCACCGGCACCTCGGCGGCCACCGCGACCGTCGCCGCGTGCAGCAGCTCGGCCGCGCCCGGTCCGACGAACGTGGCCCCGAGGAGGACCCCGCGGTCCAGGTCGACCAGCATCCGGGCCCGCCCGCGGTAGCCGTCCGCGTACAGCCCTGCGCCCGAGACCTTGCCCAGGTCGTGGTCCACGGCCCGCACCCGGTGCCCGGCGCGTTCCGCGGCTGCCAGGGTCGGGCCCACCGCGGCGGCCTCCGGATCGGTGAACACCACCTGCGGCACGGCCGCCGTGTCGGCCGTGGCCACGTGGGCGCCCCAGCGGGCGGAGTCGAGCGCCCCGGAGGCCCCGCTGCCGCTGCCCGCCCCGGTGCGTGCCGCGATCGCGGCGCCCGCGATCCGGGCCTGGTACTTCCCCTGGTGGGTCAGGAGCACGCGGTGGTTGACGTCCCCGACGGCGTACAGCCAGTCGTGCGTGGTGGAGCGCAGGCTGTCGTCCACCGGGATCCAGTCCCCGGGCGTCAGTCCGACCGTCTCCAGGCCGATGTCCTCGGTCCGCGGCGACCTCCCGGTCGCCATCAGCAGTTCGTCGCCCTCGACCAGCTCCCCGCCCTCCAGGACGACGGTGACCGGCCCGGTGTGGCCGTTCCGCACGACGGCCTCGACGTTCACTCCGGTACGGACGTCAGCTCCGGCCTCCCGCAGCGCGTCGGCGACCAGCTCCCCGGCGAACGGCTCCATCCGCGGCAGCAGCCCGTCCCCGCGCGCCAGCACGGTGACCTTCGAGCCCAGGGCCTGCCACGCGGTGGCCATCTCCGCGGCCACCACCGACCCTCCGACGATCAGGAGTCGGGGCGGCACCTGCCGGGCGGAGGTGGCCTCCCGGCTGGTCCACGCCCCGGCCCCGGCCAGACCGGGCAGATCGGGGACGACGGCGCGGCTGCCGGTGGCGACGACCACCGCGTGCCGGGCGGCGAGGACGTGGCGCTCGCCCTCGGCGGAGGTGACGACCACCCTCCGCGGCCCGTCCAGGCGGCCGTGGCCGCGGTGGAAGTGGGCGCCGATCGATGCGAGCCAGTCGAGCTGGCCGTCGTCCTTCCAGTGCCCGGTCCAGTAGTCGCGGTGGGCGAAGACGGCCTCCGCGTCGAGCGGCCCCCGGACGGCCGCCGCGAGCCCCGGGACGCGGCGGGCGTCGGCCCTGGCGAGGGCGGGGCGCAGCAGGGCCTTGCTGGGGACGCAGGCCCAGTACGAGCACTCCCCGCCCACCAGTTCGCTCTCCACCACTGCGGTGGTGAGCCCGGCGGCGCGGGTCCGGTCCGCGACGTTCTCGCCGGCCGGCCCCGCGCCCAGCACCACGACGTCGTACTCCTCGGCTTCGGTCATGGGGCCCAGTCTCTCGGCCGCGGCCCCGGCCCGCACGCCTGTCAGGCGTCCGGCGCGCCGCCGTCCCCGCCGGCCGGGGACTGCCCCTGGGACTCCGCCTGCGCTTCGGCGATCTTCGCCTTGATCTCGTCCATGTCGAGGGCCCGGGCCTGGCCGATGATGTCGGCGAGGGCAGGCTCGGGCAGCGCGCCGGGCTGGGCGAACACGGCGACCTGGTCGCGGACGATCATCAGGGTCGGGATGGACCGGATGTCGAAGGCGGCGGCGAGCTCAGGCTGCGCCTCGGTGTCGACCTTGGCGAAGACCAGGTCCGGGTTGGCCTCCGAGACCCGCTCGTAGACGGGCGCGAACTGGCGGCAGGGGCCGCACCACTCCGCCCAGAAGTCGATCAGGACGAATCCGTTGTCACGGACCGTGCTGTCGAAGTTGTCCTTGGTGAGCTCGACTGTGGCCACTGTCTTCCGACCTCCGTAGGGGGTGCGCCCGTTGCGCGTCTGCTGATGGAACGGACGGGGTGCCGCCCGCATTCCGCCTGCCCGGAGGGGCAGGATGAACGGTGTGACCGCCGATTCTCCCGGTACTGCCGAGGCCGCTGTGACCGCAGGGGCGCGCGTCGGGTTCTACACCTACGGCCACGGCCCGCTCTGGGGCGTACGGGTGGACGGAACCGACCTGCGCGTACGCGTCGCGGAGGCGACCCGGGCCCTCTGGCTGCCCGATCTGGAGCGGGAGGCCGCCGTGGCCGCCGCCGAGGGCGAGGAACCGCCCGGCCCGGAGGCCCTGGAGGAACGCGTGCTCCGGCAGCACGCCGGCATGCCGGCGGACGACCTCGGCGACCCGGCCCGGCACTTCCTCGGCGAGGTCAGCCGGGAGGTCCGGCAGGACCTGTGGGAACAGGGCCGGGAGGACCTGGCCGGCATGGTGCCGCTGCTGGGCTGCTGCTGCACCGTCTGGCAGTGCTGGCCGCTGCTCGCCCGGGTCACGGTCACCCCTCGCACCGTCACCTGGTCGCTCTTCCGCCAGCCGTACCGGCCGGAGTGGGGCGAGCTGGCCATCGGCCCGTACGTCTTCGGCCGCGCCCGGTACGAGGACGCCCTGGCGCATCCGGTGGCGCTCGGGCGCGACGGGGACCCGCTGGGCCCGCGCACGTACTGAACGGGGCACCGCCCGGCGCGCGGCGGCGGCCGGCCCCCGCGCCGCGCCGGCCCGCCCCGGGGCCGCTCGGGTCGGCCCGCCCGCCGGGCCCCCGGCGGTCAGAACGGGTGTCCGGCCGCGGTGCGGCGGGCCGTGGTCCAGCGGAGCTCGGTGAAGGCGTCCAGGTTCGCCTCGCCCCCGAAGCGGGCCCCGGTTCCGGAGACCCCGGTGCCGCCGAAGGGGGCCACCGCCTCGTCGTTGACCGTCTGGTCGTTGATGTGCGCGATCCCGGTAGGTATCCGTTCCGCCAGCTCCAGCCCGCGCGCGGTGTCGGCGGTGACGATCCCCAGCGCGAGCCCGTACGGGCCGTCGGAGGCCAGGGCCACCGCCTCGTCCTCGGTGACGAAGGAGCGTACGGGCGCGACCGGCCCGAAGACCTCCTCCGCGTAGGCGGGGGTGTCGTCGGCGACGCCCGCGAGCACCGTCGGCCGGTAGAACAGGTCCTGGTGGGTGCCCCCGGCGACCAGTTTCGCCCCCTGCGAGGTGCTCGCCTCGACCAGCGCGTGGATCCGGTCCCGCTGGGTCCGGTCGATGACCGGACCGAGGTGGACCTGTTCGCGGTACGGGTCACCGACCGCGAGGGACTCGGCCCGGGCGGCGAGCCGTTCGACGTACTCGTCGTAGAGGGAGGCGTGCACCAGGTGGCGGCCGGCCGTCATGCAGATCTGGCCCTGGTGGAAGAACGAGCCCCAGGTCGCCTGGGCGACGGCGGCCTCGACGTCGGCGTCGGCGAGCACCAGGAGGGCCGAGTTGCCGCCCAACTCCAGGTGCACGCGCTTGAGGTGGCGACCCGCCAGTTCGCCGACGGTCCGGCCGGTGGCGGTGGCCCCGGTGAACGAGACGACCCGGACGCCGGGTTCGGTGACCACGGCCGATCCGGTCTCCGCCCCGCCGGGGAGCACGTGGAGCAGCCCGTCCGGCAGCCCGGCCGCGGCGAACACGGCGGCGAGGGCGAGGCCCCCGCAGACGGCCGTACGCCGGTCCGGCTTGAGCAGCACCGCGTTGCCGAGGGCCAGCGCGGGGGCCACGGAGCGGATCGCCAGGATCAGCGGGGCGTTGAAGGGGGCGATCACCCCGACCGTGCCGGCGGGCACCCTGGTGGTGTAGGAGAGCCGGGGCGCCTCGCTCCGCAGCACCTGCCCGGTGGGACGGGAGGCCAGGGCGGCCGCCTCGTAGCACTCCTGGGCCGCCACGTGCAGCTCGAAGGCGGCCTTGCCGGGTATGGACCCGGACTCCCGCACCAGCCAGCCGCTCAGCTCCTCGGCGTGCTCGGCGAACAGGTCCCCGGCCCGGCGGAGGACCGCGGCACGCTCCAGGTGGGTGGACCGCGCCCAGTCGGGCTGCGCAGCCCGCGCCCGTACCGCCGCGTCGGCGACGTCGGCCGGTGCGGCGAGCTCGATCGTGGCGAGGACCCGGCCGGTCGCGGGCTCGATCACGGGGGCCGGACCGCCGGTCAGCGTCGGTCCGTCCTGCCAGATGGTCGGGTCGAGGAGCGGCATGGCAGGGCCTCCGGGGCGCGGCGGGCGGGCTGGCGGGGGTCATCGTAGCCAGCCGGGAAGGCCAAATCTGTTCAGTTATAGGGCAGTCGGGGCGCGTGGTGACTGGAAATGATCGCTTGGCCGGCGGGGTGGGGCGGGGCGGCGGGCTGGGGCGGTGGACTGGGGCAGCCCACCGGTGGGCCGGGGCCGCCCGTGGGCCGGGGCAGCCGGTGGGCCGGGGCAGCCGGTGGGACCGGCCGCCCACGGGAAGGACCCCGGAGGGAGGGCCCGCCCGGCCTGCCGGCCGTCAGCGCTCCAGGACGAGGGCGATCCCCTGCCCCACACCGATGCACAGCGCGGCGAGACCGGTGCCCGAGCCGGCCGCGGCGAGCTGGTGCGCCACGGAACCGGCGAGCCGGGCCCCGGAGGCACCGAGCGGATGGCCGATGGCGATGGCACCGCCGCGCGGGTTGACCACCGCCGGATCCAGCTCGGGCCAGGCCGCCAGGCAGCCCAACGCCTGCGCCGCGAACGCCTCGTTGAGCTCGAAGGCCGTCAGGTCGGCGAAACCGCGGCCCGCCTTCGCGAGCGCCCGCTCCACCGCCTCGACCGGGCCGAGGCCGAACAGGTGCGGCTCGATGCCCGTCACGGCGGACGCCCGGATCCGCGCCAGCGGCTCGCGGCCGGTCTCGGCGAGCCCCGCCTCGTCGGTGAGCAGGAGGGCCGCGGCGCCGTCGTTCAGCGGGGAGGCGTTGCCCGCGGTCACCGTGCCGGTGCCGTCGGTACGGAAGGCGGGCTTGAGCCGGGCGAGCGCCTCCGGGGTGGAGCCCTCGCGGATGCACTCGTCGCGGACCAGGTCCGGAGCGTCCGGGTACGGCACGACCTCGCCCTCGTACTGCCCCGCCGCCCACGCGGCAGCTGCCTTGCGGTGGCTTTCCAGGGCGAAGGCGTCCTGGGCCTCGCGGGTGATGCCGTGCTTGTCGGCGATCAGCTCGGCGCCCTCGCCGAGGGACACCGTCCACTCGGCGGGCATCCTCGGGTTGGTCATGCGCCAGCCGAGCGTGGTGGACCACATCTGCTGGTGCCCGGCGGGCAGGGCTCGCTCGGGCTTCTGGACCACCCACGGGGCGCGGCTCATCGACTCGACGCCGCCGGCGATGGCGATGGAGGCGTCGCCCAGGGCGATGGCACGGGCGGCCTGGATCACCGCCTCCAGGCCGGAGCCGCAGAGGCGGTTGACGGTGACGCCGGGCACGGTGACCGGCAGCCCGGCGAGCAGCACGGCCATGCGGGCGACGTCGCGGTTGTCCTCACCGGCGCCGTTCGCATCGCCCAGGACGACGTCGTCGATACGGGCCGGGTCGAGCTGCGGGGTCCGGTCGACGAGGGCGCGGACGACGTGGGCGGCGAGGTCGTCGGGGCGGGCGCCGGCGAGCGCGCCGCCGAACTTGCCGATGGGGGTGCGGACGGCGTCGACGACGTACACGTCGCGGATGTGCATGGCTCTCTCCTGAGTCGGGCACACGGGTGCGGGCGTGTGCGAGCGCAGTCTCCGCCGGGCCGTCAGGGCCTGTCAACGGTGGGCTGCGGGGGTGGAGGGCGGGGGGACGGGGAGAGGACGGCGGGGAGGCCGGGGGTGACCAGGGGGACCGGGGGGACCGGCCAGGGCCGTCAGGTCGACTCTCGGTGCACCACGGAGGCGGACAGCAGGTCGTGGTGCGACTCCGCGTCCGCGGGCGACCGCACCATCCGGTCCACCAGCTCCGCCAGCCGGTCGCCGCCGGGCAGCTCGATCCGTACGGTGCTCAGCCGCGGCCGCAGCAGCCGCCCGAGCAGCAGGTCGTCGGCCCCGACGACCGCCACGTCCTCGGGGATCCGCAGCCCGGCGTCCTGCAGTGCCCGCATCAGCAGCATCGCGTACTCGTCGTTGTACGCGTACACGCCGTCGAGCCCGAGCCCGCCCCACCGCGCGGCCAGCGCCGCCGCCGACTCCTCCGTGTAGGCCATCGGTACGGCCCTCACCCCGGCCGCCCCCGCGGCCGCGGCCGCCTCCGTCGCCCCCTCCAGCCGGGGCGTCGAGAACAGGTCGAGCCCCGGCTCCTCGGGGACGATCACACCGAGCCTGCGGCGGCCCCGCTCGACGAGGTGCTCGGCGGCCCGTGCACCGACCTCCCGCTGGTCCATGACCAGCGGGAGCGCGCCGGGCACGCCGACGGGCCCGACCGTGATCACGGCACGGGTACCGGCCCGCTTGAGCGTGTCCACGTTGCGCGCGCTGAGCGTGATCTCGCCGAGCGAGATCACCGCGACCGGCCTGAGCTCGGCCCAGGCGCGCGCCGCCTCGTCCCCGGCCAGGCCCAGGCTGCCGTACTGGACCACCGTGTAGTCGAGCCGGCGCAGCGCCCACTCCAGCTCGTTCAGGAAGCCGCTGTAGAGCCGGCCCACCGGCACGTGCGAGGTGGGGAGCAGCACGATCCGGGTGTGCCCCGCCCGCAGGCTGCGCGCGGCGGCGTGCGGGACGTACCCCAGCTCCTCGGCCGCCTCGCGCACCTTGCGGCGGGTCGGCTCGCTGATGCGGACGGCTTCCGCGTTGTTCAGGACGTACGACACGGTCGCGCGCGAGACGCCCGCCAGTCGGGCCACGTCGGCGCTGGTGGGGGCGGGCGCCGTGGCCGGTGCCGGCGGCTTCGGTGAGTCGGTCATTGCCGTCGCATCTTTCCAGAGCGGTTGCTGCCTGGGGCTGGCGGATGGCCGGAAACAGGTGCTAGACAGTGGTTACACGAGCCACTGACACGTGTAACCAGCGTTATGTAACCAGCGTGTGTGGACGCCAGGGACGGCGTCTGGCTCGTTGCCCTGCTGCTCCGCCGCCTTGCCGCCACCGCTGTGCCGATCCACCGCTTCGCCGCGCTCTGCCGCCGCTCCGCCACGGCGCTCCGCGGCGTGCACGCACGACCCCTCATCCACCCGCCCGCAGTTCGCCTGCGTCCAGCCCCGCCCAGGAGGGCACCGTGGCTGTTTCCTCCTCGTCCTCCCCCTCCTCCTCCGACGCCCCCTCCCCGTCCGGCAGCCCCTCCCCCTCCGGCAGCGCCGACGCGGCAGCCGGTGACCTGCCCGGACGCGGCCTGCTCGCACTGCTGCTGGTCGGCAACACCGCGATGTACGCCCTGTACATCGGCGTGGCGGGCGTACTCCTCGCCCTCCAGGTCGAGGAGATCGATCCCGCCCGCAAGGTCGCCAATTTCGGCTTGATCGCGGGGTTTTCCGCGATATTCGCCACGGTCTTCAACCCAGTCGCCGGCGCCCTGTCCGACCGCAGCGGCCAGCGCAATCCGTGGATCCTGGGCGGCGGACTGGCCGCGATCCCGGCCATGGTGCTGCTCGGCTTCGCCGACACGGTGCTGCTGATCACGATCGCCTGGTGTCTGGGGCAGGCCGTCATGAACGTCTACCAGGCGGCCATCACCTCGGTGGTCCCCGACCGCGTGCCGATGGCCGCGCGCGGCAAGGCGTCCGCGGCCGTGGGCCTCGGGCTGCCGTTCGGCTCGACCCTGGGCGCACTGCTCGGCGCGGCGTTCTCGGAGGGCTACCGCACCGGATACCTGTTGTTCGGTGCGATCGTCGCGGGCGCCGCCGTACTGTTCACCGCCTGCACCCGGGAGCACCGGATGCCGAGCCGTGCGCCGATGCCGCTCAGGCAACAACTCGCCGCGTTCGCCGGCGCCTTGCGGAATCACGACTTCCGCTGGGCCTTCATCGGCCGGGCGCTGCTGGTCCTCGGCTACTTCGCGGTCAGCGCGTACCAGCTGTACATCCTCCAGGACCACACCGATCTCCCGGCAGGCCTGGAGCCGGAGGAGGCCGTGGCCCTGCTGATGCCGCTGAACAGCGTGGCCATGGCAGTGGCGACGGTGGTCGGCGGCTGGCTGTCCGACCGCTACGACCGACGCAAGCTGTTCGTCGGCTCGTCCGCGCTGCTCTCCGCCGTGGCGCTGGTGATCCCGGCCGGGTCCACGAGCTGGGCGGCGATGCTGGCCTACTCCGCGGTGAACGGCCTCGGCTTCGGCTGCTACATGGCCGTGGACACGGCCCTGGTGACGATGGTGCTGCCGACGGCGGAGGATGCGGCACGCGACATGGGCATCCTGAACATCGCCAATGCCGGCCCGCAGATCGTCGCGCCCTTCATCGCATCGTTGGTCGTCTCCGTGGGCAGTGGGTACGCGCCGCTGTTCGTCGTCGCGGCCGCCCTCTCCGTAGCGGGAGCGCTCGCGGTCAGACCGATCCGCGGGGTCCGCTGAGCGTGCTCGCCGAGCGACCCCCTCCCTCCGGCCTCTTTCTCCGGCCTCTTTCTCCCGACCGTCGTCCACATACGCACCGAAGGGCACCACATCACCATGCAGTTGAACACCCACACCTGGGGCGAGGGCGACCGTCTCGCCCTGCTCGTCCACGGCATCATGGCCGACCACCGCACCTGGCGCCGGGTCGGCCCGGCCCTCGCCGCCCGCGGCTACCGCGTGGTGGCCGTCGACCTCCGCGGGCACGGCGCCAGCGGCCGGGGCGAGTACGGCCCGCAGCTGTTCGCCGACGACTTGGTGGAGACTCTGCCTGCGGGCGCCGAGCTCGCCATCGGGCACTCCCTGGGCGGCCTGGCCCTGTCCCTGGCCGTGGACCGCCTGAACCCGCGGCGGGCGGTGTTCTCCGATCCCGCCTGGCACCTGGCCTCGTCCCCGGAGGGCTTCGGCCCCGAGGTGTTCGCCGACCTGAAGTCCGCCCCGCGGGAGCAGATCCGTTCGATGAACCCGCGTTGGGAGGAGGCGGACATCGACGTCGAGCTGGCCACGCTGGCGGCATGGGACGAGACCACCGCACTGACCCTGGCCCCGCTGTTCGGCGCGGACCTGCTGCCGTCCGCACCGGTGGTGCCGTCACTGGTACAGCTCGCCGACCCGAGCTTCCTGATCCCGGAGGCAGCGGCCGCGACCCTGCGAGAGCGCGGCTTCGAGGTCCGCACGGTGGCGGGCACGGGCCACACGATCCACCGCGACGACTTCGAAGGGTTCATGGAGTCCCTGGAGGGCTGGGTCTAGGCAGCCCTTCCGGATTTCCGGAGACAGCGGAGGGGGGGTGCCACCCACGTGCGGGTGACACCCCCCTCTCGTCGTACGTCCTACATGGAGGAGTCGTCGAACGGGTTGACCATCACGGTCGAGGCCTCGCAGCTCGCGATCACACCGCTGCTGGCGCCGATCTTGCACACCTCGAAGTAGGCGTTGTCGATCCAGCCGGCTTCCAGGGACGTGGTCCACGAGGCGGTCGTCTGACCACTGGGCACGGTCCGCATCTTCCAAACCCTGTGACCGCTTTCGCCGTTGGTGACGAGGCGGATGCCGACGACGTAGCCGTCGGTCGCACGGTCCTGGGCGGTGATCTGGATCGGGTCGAGGCGGTAGGGGTTGACCCGCCAGTTGAGGACCATCCGCCCGTAGTACGAGTTGGTCGAGACCCATTGCTCGGTGCCGGACGCCGCGGCCGCCGGGCTGGCGACGAGCGGAATCATGACGGTGGCCAGAGCCGCGGCGGTGGCGACGAGGCTGCTCTTGAGGCGCAAGAATCCCCCAGGGAAGATGCGTTGGCTGGAAACGCTCCTACTCTAGCTCGATTCCGATCATGCCTGACCATGCCTCAACTCGTCGTATTCGAAGTGTCATTCGACCCTGCGCGGGCCTCTTGGCGGGGGCTCCCGGCGGGAGGCTTCGCCTGGACGGAATCAGGGAGGTGCCCGGGGGCTGCCCGTCAGTCCCAGTGTCATTACGGGCCCGTCAGCCCTGTCAAGGGCGCTCCTTCGTCGCGTCGCCCGGAGGGCGATGGCCCGTTGGGCCACCCTTGACAGACCTGCCGGCCCCGCAACGACAAGGACTGTCGGGCCGCCCCCGGGGGAACGGCATGGGAGGGACCGAGGCCAGCCGTCATCGGCTTCGGCGGGCACGGGCAGCGGCTGTCGCTCGGCCAGCCGCCCTCCGGGCGGAAGCAGGAGTGCAGTCGACGGGATGACTGCACGCCAGGGCGCCCAGGGCGCGCCAGATCGCTACGTGCTCCTGTTTCTCAGCGAATACGGGCCGTCAGGGGCCGAACATGAGCCGCCACCGATCGCTACGCGCTTCGACCTGTCGGCGGATGCGGGCCGTCGGGCGCCATTGGGGGTCCGGGGCTCGGAAGGGAGCTTCGGGGCGGGTGGTGGGACTGGCTGGGATGCATGTCGCGATATAGCGTTAGTGCTCCAGTCGCGTGGGTGACTGCATCGCGCGAAGACGTCGACGGCACCGGGACGGAAGCATGTCGGGAGAGATCTCGCCCATCGGGAAGTCCATCGGCCCCTCATCTCCCGAGTTGCGCGCCTCGCATGCGGACCGGGACCGGGTGGTGGAGGTATTGCGGGTCGCTGCTGGGGATGGGCTGCTGACGGCAGACGAGTTGGACGAGCGGCTGGAAGCTGCTCTGTCGGCACGGACCCTCAGTCAGCTCACGCCTCTCACTGTCGATCTGCCGTCCGTCTCGGTGGACTCCGAGGTCAAGGACGTCGTCCGGATCGAGCAGAAGTTCAGCACGGTCAAGCGTGGGGGGCGCTGGGTGGTGCCGCGAAGGCTGGAGCTTGCGGCGGAGTGGTGTGAGGTGACGCTCGACTTCACTCAGGCCGTCATCACTCAGGACACCTTGCGGATCGACATGGACGCGTCCGGCAAAACCCTCACGCTGATCACCCCGCCGGGCATCGTGGTCGACACCGATGACCTGAAGTTGGAGTTCTGCAAGGTGAAGGTCCGCCGGGCGCCGTCCTGGGGTACGCCGGTCACCTTGCGCGTGGAGCTGGTCGGCAGAAAGAGCTTCGGCCGTGTTGTGGTGCGGCCCCCACGGCGGTCGTTCGGGCAGTGGCTGCTGCGCCGGCCTCCGGTCCTTCCGTGACGGACCGGGGTTATGACGTATCCATCATGACAGGTTCGGCGACGTTTTCGTAGGGCGAACGGCACAGTCGTTTGGCCTTGTTCGGGGCCTGTCCGGATTCCAGAATCTCCGTCATGGATCACTCGGCGAACATCAATCACGACGCGGTTCTTCGAGCACGGGTCGCCCTTCTCGGATCGACGGAACTTCCGATCCGTCAGCGGGTTGCGGCGTACCGCGTTCTCGCTCAGGTAAGCCCGCTGGCTTATCTGCCTCGTCTCATAGAGGCACTCATCGACTACAGCCGTCAGGAATTCGCCGATCAGCCCGACATCGCAATGGCCCTGCGGGCCGAGTCCGTCACCGCCGCACGAAGGGTGCTCGACCTGAACCCCGAACGGGCCCACCTGCTCACCCTCGAAATGCACCAGAAGCTGCGGTCAATGATTCGACAGCAGGACGTTCTCGCCGTACAAGAGGTCCTCTCCGCCCTGGAGTCCTAGCGGCACCCCGTGTTCATGCCCGCCCGAGCGGGCATGAACACGGACCCCGTAAGTTCGGCCGCCGCGAAGAGAGGCATCATCCCGTTCGGCCGGAATTCCCCTACGCAGTCGGGACCGCCATGGTCGATTCAGCACGATGTACGGCCGTCCCTGCAGTGATATGCCTGGGATCTTTGGACCCTGACCATAAAGGGGTTGGGAACGAACATCATCAGCTCGGCGCCCGACGGACACAGCTTCCGGTAGTCGATTTCGTCATAGTCGTCACGCGAAGGATGGAACATGTGGTGCACGACGACGCCCAGTCGCCACGGACTGCCACTCGCCGTCCGGCCGGAGCACGTAGCGATCGATGGCGGTCTATGTCCGGCCCCTGACGGCCCGTATTCGCTGATCAGCAGGAGCACGTAGCGATTTGACGCGCCCTGGAGGTCCTGGCGTGCAGTCATCCCGTCGACTGTGATTTGGCTCCCGCCCGGAGGGCGGCTGGCCGAGCGACAGCCGCTGCCCGTGCCCGCCGAAGCCAAAGCCGATGGATCCTCGGTGCCCCATGCCATTCCCCCGGGGGCCGCCCGACAGTCCTTGTCGTTCCGTGACGGACGTTGGGGTCAAGGGTGGCCCAACGGGCCATCGCCCAACGGGCGACGCGACGAAGGAGCGCCCTTGACGCCGACGGCCGGCACGGAAGGACAATCAGGACTGACGGGCAGCCCCCGGGCACCCCCGTGACGCCGTCCAGGCGGAGCAGGCCACCCATGCCCGGCCTCGCCCAGCTCCCGTTCCCTGCCCGAATCCCTGCCCGAATCCCTACCGATTCCCTGCCCGAAACACACCGCCCGTCCACCCCGCGCAACCCCACCCCCGCCCCCCCCTTTCGGCGTACTGTGGCCCGGGTGACGCCCTACACCCCCTCCACCGGCGAATTTCCCGGACGGCACGGCCGCGACGCCACCACCGAGGCCGATCCGCGGGCCATCGGGCCCGTCCAGACCTCCTACGCTCCCGCTCACGACGGTGATCCCGACCCCGGTGAGATCGTCTGGACCTGGGTTCCCTTTGAAGAGAACGACGGGCGCGGCAAGGACCGGCCCGTGCTGGTCGTGGCCCGGGAAGCGAGCGGGTCGACGCTGCTCGCCGTACAGCTGTCGAGCAAGCGGCACGATCACGACCGGGAGTGGGTGCCCATCGGCTCCGGGCCTTGGGACAGCGCCGGACGGGAGTCATGGGTGGACGTGGATCGCGTCCTGCGTGTCCACGAGACGGGCATGCGCCGGGAGGCTTGCGCGTTGGACCGCCGTCGTTTCGGGCTGGTCGTCGACCGGCTCCGCGAGCTCTACGGGTGGCGGTAGCACCAGCCTTCCGGCCAGTGCTGTGACCGCAGTGACCGCTGTGACCGCTGTGACCACACAGCCACTACGTCGGCGACGACCGGCTGGGGGGCGTCAACCGGCGCCGCAACGCGGCGAACCCGGACGGTCACAGCACCAGACGGAAGTGAACGACGCTGACGTCATCGATTGACGTGATGTCGGGGTAGTGGAACCGCAGCCTGTCTTGCAGCTCGGCAAGATCGCGGAACCCGTCGGCGATGGCGTCCGCCTCGGTCAGCTCGGCAACGCTCTTGGAAGTGATCCGAGTGACCACACCGGACAGCACCACCTCGTCATCCAACTCGAACACCATGTTCACCGGGCCCGTCTCCACCGGGTCGCGGAACCGCACCGTGGACGTCTTCCGCCCGGTGCGTACAGCATCGAGATAGGCGCGATGGAAATGCAGGGCTTGCATCGCAGTCGAGCCCAGCTCCCGGTCGGACGTCTCGACAACGCGCCGGGCGAACTCGACCGGCTCCAGAACTTCTTCCGATAAACGCATCGTGCTGTCCATCCAACGGACACTACTCGAGTCCTTCGAGACTGCGGGCATCTTTGATCTCGTGGAACCCGGCAGCCGTCATCGGGGTCCACTCCCTCCTCTGTCCAGCGGCACGGAGGGCTTCTCCAACCTCGCTGAGCTTCACGGGGGACAACACACCCGCCGGCTCGATCAGGTCGTCCCGGGCCACGGTGGTCAGCCATGTGCACGGAGTAGAGCCCGGACGCGGGAACGCGAACCGCAGCACTCGGCACGCACACCGTCGGTGTCCAGCGCCAGTACACCGCCACGGCCGGGAGGATCGAGAACGCGCAAGTCGCTGTCCACCTCGTCTACGCAGGCCGCCGCGGACATGCGGCGATCGACCGCGAGCCGTACGTCCCGCGCTCGTGGACGTGCGACCCGGACCGCTGCCGGAATGCCGCGCCTCGCGGTGAAGTGCCGCTGCCGAGCGCTCTTGAAAAGGCGTGGCTGCCGGGCAGTCGTGGTGCGAAAATCAGTCCGCGACTCGGTCCACATCCACGTCCCGGAGGTCCGCATGGACGTCGCCTCGCTGCTGCCGTTGACCACGGCCCGGTTGTCGCTGCGTCTGTTCACTCCCGGCGACACCGACGACCTGTACGCCTACCAGAGCCTGCCGAGCGTGGCGCGCTACTTGTACCGGCCGGCGCACACGCGTGAGCGCAGCGAGCAGGTTGCGGCCGAGCGCGCGGCGCAGACGGCCTGGCGCGCCGACGGGGACAAGCTGGCGCTCGCTGTCTGCCGACGCGATGAGCCCGGCCTCCTTGGCGAGGTGAGCCTCGCCCTGGCCGATGCCCGCGCCGCCCAGGCCGAGATCGGCTGGACCCTCGACCCAGGTCACCAGGGGCACGGTTACGCGACCGAGGCGGCCGCGGCGCTCGCCGGGTTTGCCTTCGACACGCTGGGCGTGCACCGGCTCTACGCACGGCTGGATGTGGAGAACACCGGGTCCGTGCGGGTCTGCGAGCGCCTCGGGATGCGCCGGGAGGCGCACCTGGTCGAGAACGACCTCGACGGGGATCGCTGGGGCAGCGAGTACATCTACGCGGCGCTCTCCGCGGATCTTGGCAGTCGATCAGGCGGTTGAGCCCGACGCCGCCTCCTGTTCGCGATCTTCAAAGGGAGAACGCCTCGAAGCCGAGATCGCCGGCCTTGAAGCGGCGGCCGCCGGCCTGCCGGCCGATGCCGAGGCTCTCGACGCCGCCGAGGACTCACCGGATCTATTCGAATGCGCGTTTGAACACCTGCTGCACCCCCGGATCCCGGTCCAGGATCCCGAAGACCACCCGCTCGAACACGCCCGCGAACCGCCCCTCCCCTCGCAGCAGGCCCGCGAATGCGCCGGCCACCTCGGCCGGATCGTTCCGGAACACCCCGCATCCCCAGGCCCCCAGCACCAGCTGCGGGTAGCCGTGCAGGGCGGCCACCTCCAGGACGCGCTCCGCGCGTCGGGACAGGGCGGCCGGGATCTCGCCGGCACGGCCGGGCTCCTGGCGGCGGATGGTGCCCGCGTTCGGAGCGGGCGAGGTGAGGAAGGACGCCCGGAAGGGGGTCTCCAGCAGCTCACCCCGATCGTCCCGGAACACGGGGACTCCGGGCGAGTGGATCACCCGGTCGGTGTAGAAGGTGCTGCGTTCCGCGCGGTGGGTCTCGTAGTACTCCGGGGCCTCCAGCAGCGTCTCGTACAGCGCCGACGCCCGGCACAGCGCCTCCTCCTGGGCCTTGGCCCCGCGCACGTAGCCGCCGCCCGGATTCCGGGCCGAGGCGAAGTTCAGGACGGCCACCGGGCCCGAGGCGGCCAGCCTCCGGGCGGCGACCGTGCTGCTCTCCCCCGTGACCTCCACCGATGTTTCGAAGGGAGCAGCCGGAGCCCTCTCGCCTGGAATGACCGACTCGGGCCCATATATCCTGGTTCCGGCCTTGGCTTCCGCCACGGCGGCGGCGAGGGAGACCTCCCGTCCCGATCGCGTCCGGTACCGGCCGGCCGCCACGATCTCCGTGTTCTCCTGCGCAATGGCACGCAATCTGCTGCTCATGTGATGAATCTTGTGATCAGAACGGACTGCTCGGCAACGCAATTTGCTCGCGCTTATTTGTCCGATCGTCACATCACACGATTCGCTCCCCGACACGGGCGGGTAGGCACGGGTGACCTCACGGTGTACGACGGGAGACAAGGATCCGGTCATGCCACAGGACTCACCCGCACCCCACACTGAGCTGCACCCGCACCCGCACCCGCAGCCCAAGCCGCACCCACACCCACAGCCAGAGACGAACCCGCAGCCGCACGCCGCACCGCCGGCCCCCCGGCACACCATCTCCGAACCCGAGGCCGAGGACCTGGTCCACGGCATCTGCTTCAAGACCGGGCCGCCCCGCCTCCTGGGTGCCGAGCTCGAATGGCTCGTCCTCGATGCCGAGCGCCCCGGGAGCCCGGTGGACCCGGACCTGCTCGGCGAGGCTCTGGACGCCGGGCGCGCACTGCCGCTCCGCTCCCGCTTCACCGTGGAGCCCGGCGGCCAGCTCGAACTCAGCTCCGCCCCCGCCGCCTCGCTCACCGAATGCGTGGACGGCCTCCAGGCCGATCTGGCCGCCGTCCGGTCCCTGCTCGGCGAACGGGGGCTCTTCCTCCACGGCAGCGGCCGCGACGCCCGCCGCCCCCTCCGCCGGCTGCTCCGCGGGGCTCCGCGCTACGACGCCATGGAGGCCTACCTCGACCGCACCGGCCCGGGTGGCCGCGCCATGATGTGCGGCTCCGCCTCCGTACAGGTCTGCGTGGACGCGGGATACGACGAACCGGGCCCGCTCGGTTACGGGCGGCGCTGGCGGATGGCGCACCTGCTCGGCGCGGTCCTGGTGGCCGCGTTCGCCAACTCCCCCGCCCCCGAAGGCCGGTACGCCGGCTGGCGGTGCTCCCGCCAGGGCGTGTGGGGCGATCTGGACCCGCGCCGCACCCTGGCCCCTCCGCTGGACCCGGAGCCCCGTACGGCCTGGACCGCGCACGCGCTGGACACCGACGTGATGTGCGTACGACCCACCGGCGAGCACCGTGACCACGACGATGACGACCACGACGGACACAGGGCCGACACCGCCCCCTGGACCGTCCCGAAGGGCCTCACCTTCCGCGAATGGCTGCGCGGCGGCGGACCGCGCCCGCCCACGGCGGAGGACCTGCACTACCACCTGACCACGTTGTTCCCCCCGGTCAGGCCGCGCGGACACCTGGAGCTGCGCATGATCGACGCGCAGCCCGGGGACGACGGCTGGGTGGTCCCGACAGCGGTGGTGCACGCGCTGTTCGACGACCCGGAGGCCGCCGAGACGGCTTACCGTGCGGTGAAGGGGCTGGCCGACGAGTACGGACCACACCCCGCGCCCTGCAATCCACTCTGGACAGCGGCGGCCCGCCGCGGCCCCGCTGCCGCCCCCGAGCTGCGGAACGCGGCCGTCACCTGCTTCCGCGCCGCGGCCGAAGCGCTGCCCCGGCTCGGCGCCTCCCGCGAGGTGCTGGACGCCGTAGGCGGGTTCAACGAGCGGTACGTCCTCCGGGGCCGCTGCCCCGCCGACGATCCGCAGCGACCGGCAAGGCGCGCGCGAGCGCAGACGGCGCAAACTGCGCAGACGGCAGAGACGGCAGAGACGGCACAGACAGCACCGGCCCCGCTTCCCGGGAAGGATCCGCACCAGTGAGCACGAGGAACCATCCCAACCCCCCCACAGCACCGATAGCCCCCACCGCCCCCGCGCCCACCCCCACGCCCCCCACCCCCGACCTCACCCCCCTCCGCGACCAAGCCCTCGCCGAGCTCACCGCCGCCCGGGCCCGGACCGCCGAGCTCACCGATGCCGTCACCGACGCCGAGCTGACCGCACAGCACTCGCCCCTGATGTCCCCCCTCGTCTGGGACCTCGCCCACATCGGCAACCAGGAGGAGCTCTGGCTGCTGCGCCGGGTGGGCGGCCGGGAGCCCATACGGCCCGAGATCGACCCGCTCTACGACGCCTTCGCACACCCCCGTGCCGACCGCCCGAACCTGCCCCTGCTCGGTCCCGCCGACGCCCGCTCGTACGCCGCCGAGGTGCGCGGCCGGGTCTTCGACCTGCTGGAGCGGACCCCGCTGGACGGGGGCGCCGGAACCGGGCTGCTCGCCGACGGGTTCGCGTTCGGGATGATCGCGCAGCACGAACAGCAGCACGACGAAACGATGCTGATCACCCATCAGCTCCGCAAGGGCCCGGCCGTCCTCACGGCGCCCGACCCCGCCTCCGAGGCACCGTACGAGCCCCCGCCGGTTCCCGAAGTCCTCGTACCGTCGGGCCCGTTCAGCATGGGCACGTCGGCGACCGCCGAGCCCTGGTCGCTGGACAACGAGCGGCCGGCGCACCGGCGGCAGACCGGCGCGTTCCACATCGACACCGTCCCGGTCACCAATGCCGCGTTCCAGGCGTTCATCGAGGACGGCGGGTACGGCGAGCCCCGCTGGTGGGCCCCCGAGGGCTGGGAACAGATCCGCAGGAACGACATCGGCGCCCCGCTGTTCTGGCACCAGGAGGCCGGGCAGTGGCTGCGGCGACGGTTCGGGGTGACCGAGCCGGTTCCGCCGGACGAGCCGGTGCTGCACGTCAGCTGGTACGAGGCGGACGCCTGGGCCCGGTGGGCCGGGCGGCGGCTGCCCACCGAGGCCGAGTGGGAGAAGGCGGCCCGCTACGACCCGGTGAGCGGGCGGTCCACCCGCTATCCGTGGGGGGATTCCCCGCCCACCCCCGAGCACGCCAATCTGGGCCAACGGCACCTGCGTCCGGCCCCGGTGGGCAGCTACCCGGCGGGTTCGTCCCCGCTCGGGGTGCGGCAGCTGATCGGTGACGTGTGGGAGTGGACGTCGAGCGACTTCCTGCCGTACCCCGGTTTCCGGGCGTTCCCGTACCGGGAGTACTCGGAGGTGTTCTTCGGGTCCGCGCACAAGGTGCTGCGCGGGGGTTCCTTCGCCGTGGCCCCGGTGGCCTGCCGGGGCACGTTCCGCAACTGGGACCTGCCGGTCCGGCGGCAGATCTTCTCCGGCTTCCGCACCGCGAGGGACGTCTGATGTGCCGTCATCTGGCCTACGTCGGACCGGCCGTGCGCCTCGGAAAGCTGCTCACCGACCCCGAGCACTCACTGGTGCGGCAGGCGTGGGAGCCGCGCCGGCAGCAGCACGGCACCGTCAACGCCGACGGGTTCGGGCTCGGCTGGTACGCGGACGGCGATCCGGTGCCGGCCCGCTACCGGCGCGGGAAACCCGTGTGGGGCGACGCGGCCTTCGCCGACCTGGTCCGGGTGGTGCGCAGCCAGGCCGTGCTGGCCGCCGTACGCGATGCCACGCACCCTTCCTCGGACGGGGAGGCGGCCGCGGCGCCTTTCGCGGACGGCCCGTGGCTGTTCAGCCACAACGGGGTGCTGCGGGACTGGCCGGAGGCGCTCGCACGCCCGGCGGGTCCGGCTGCCGGGCTGCCGCCGGGCGAGTTGTTGTCGCTGGCGGCGCGGTCGGATTCGGCGTTCGTGTGGGCGCTGGTGCTGCGCCGGCTGCGGGCGGGTGAGGGCCTGGGCGACGCACTGGCGGGCGCGGTGGGCGAGCTGTGGGCGGCCGCGCCCGGTTCTCGGCTGAACCTGCTGCTGACCGACGGGACGTCGATCGCGGCCACGGCCTGCGGGGACTCCCTGTGGTACCTGGCCGAGCCGGAGGCAGTGGGGGGCGGCCGGACGGTGGTGGCGTCCGAACCGTACGACGACGATCCGCGCTGGGTCGAGGTGCCGGAGCGGAGCGTGCTGACCGCCACCCGGACCCGGGTGGTGACGGTCCCGCTGCCGGTGGCTCCGCTCGTACCGCTCCAGGAGCACGAGTCCACGCGGCAGCGCGAGCCCGTCCGACGGCACGAGCCCGTGCAGTCTCGCGAGCCCACCGAACCGCAGGAGCGCCTCCGGCCGCAGGAGCCCGTCCAGCCGCACGAGTCCATCCAGGAGCACGAGGAGAACGGCCTGTGAACGACTTCGAGTTGACCCGCACGCTGGACGAGCACGCCGCGGACCGGGCGTTGCGCGAGGACGTGCTGCACGGTCTCACGCGTTTCCCCAAGGTGCTGCCGCCCAAGTGGTTCTACGACGCCCGGGGCAGTGAACTCTTCGAGGAGATCACCCGGTTGCCGGAGTACTACCCGACGCGTGCGGAGCGGGAGATCCTGCTGGAGCGGGCCCAGGAGATCGCCGCGGTGACCGGTGCGCGGACGCTGGTGGAGCTGGGATCGGGGTCTTCGGAGAAGACCCGGCACCTCATCGACGCGCTGCCCGCGCTGGAGGCGTACGTACCGGTGGACGTGAGCGAGAGCGCCCTGACCGGGGCGGCCCACGCGCTGCTGGCGGAGCATCCGGGGCTGCGGGTGCACGCGCTGCTGGCGGACTTCACCAAGCCGCTGCGGTTGCCGGACACCCCCGCTCCGCGGCTGGTGGTGTTCCTGGGGGGCACGATCGGCAATCTGCTGCCGCCGGAGCGGGCGGTGTTCCTGAAGGCGGTACGGGCGATGCTCTCGCCCGGTGACGCGCTGCTGATGGGTACGGACCTGGTGAAGGAGGGGTCCGTGCTGGTGGCGGCGTACGACGACGCCCAGGGGGTGACGGCCGAGTTCAACCGGAACGTGCTGGCGGTGATCGACCGGGAGCTGGACGCGGACTTCCGGCCGGGCGACTTCGACCACGTGGCGGTGTGGAACCGGGAGGAGGAGTGGATCGAGATGCGGTTGCGGGCCCGGTCCGAGCTGGCGGTGAAGATCCGGGCCCTGGACCTGGTGGTGCCGTTCGAGGCGGGTGAGGAGATCCTGACGGAGGTCTCGGCGAAGTTCCGCCGCGAGGGCGTTCAGAAGGAACTTGCCACTGCCGGGCTGGAGTTGGTCCAGTGGTGGACGGATGCGGCGGGCAGGTTCGCGCTGTCGCTGTCGGTGGCCCACGGCGCGGGACCGGTCGGCTCCGGAGCGGGATAGGGGACGAAGGGCACCCCCGCGGCGGTCCCCACCGCGGCCTGTGCGGCCGCGGCCAGGGACCGCCGGTCGGGGTGCCGTCCGGGTGGGATCCGGGGCAGGAGGGTGACCTCGGCGCGGATCCCGCGGGCCCGCAGGATGCGCCAGAGGGATGCGGTGAGCGGGTCGTCCCCGACGAAGGCGGGTGCGGTGGCCGGGCGTCCGTCGGGCAGCGTGTAGGCGAGGTGGAGGGGCTGTACGGGGGCCCGGGCGTCGAGGGCGGCCTGGAAGGCGGCCCGGCGGAAGTGTCCCTGGGCGCGGCCGCACCAGGTGCTGCCCTCGGGGAACACGGTGACCCGGTCGCCGGCGAGGAGGGCGCGGCCGAGGGTGGCGACGGTGTCGGGGAGGGAGCGGATCCGGTCGCGTTCGATGAACAGGGTGCCGGCCTGCGCGGCGAGGCGGCCCATGACGGGCCAGCGGCCGATCTCGCTCTTGGCGAGCATCCGGCTGGGCACGGCGGCGGCGACCAGCGGGATGTCCAGCCAGGAGATGTGGTTGGCGACGAGCAGCCGGGCGCCCTCGGGCCCGGTGCTGCCGTGGACGGTGACGCGGATGCCGAAGGCCCGGATGAGTGCGGTGCACCAGGTGCGGGTGACCGCGTGGCGGGTGCGGGGCGGGAGCATCCGGACCGGCGGGCCGCCGAGTATCCCGAGCAGGACCAGGGCGAGGGCCGCGGCGAGCCTGAGCAGGGCGCGCGGTACGGCCGCGGCCCGGCCGGTGTGCGTGGCGCAGGCCGCGGGGGTGCAGGGGGCGGTGGGGAGCCAGACGCTCATGCGGAGGGCACGAGGGAGAGGAAGTGCTTGAGGTAGCGGGGGTTGGTCCGGCGCAGGGAGAGCAGGACGTAGAGGTCGGCGCAGCCGAAGTCGACGTCGAGGGCGGGTTCACCGCAGACCCAGGCGCCGAGCCGGAGGTAGCCGCGGAGCAGCGGGGGCAGCTCGACCCGGTCGGGGAAGGTGATCCCTTCGGGGGTCCAGGGACGGTGCGGGGATACCCGGTACTCCTCGGGGGCGAGGTTGCGGGCCAGGACGGTGTCGCGGGTGGCGGCGGCGAGCACGCCTCCGTCGTCGAGCGGTACGGAGCAGCAGCCGGCCAGCCAGTTGTGGCCGGTGCGGTCCATGTAGCGGGCCAGTCCGGCCCAGATCAGGGCGATGACGGCGCCGTTGCGGTGGGCGGGGTGGACGCAGGAGCGGCCGACCTCGACCAGGTCGGGGCGGATGGGGTCGAGTGCCGAGAGGTCGAATTCGCCGTCGGAGTAGAGGCGGCCGGCGATGGCGGCGCGTTCCGGCGGCAGCAGCCGGTAGGTGCCGACGACCTGCTCGGTCTCCTGCTCGATGACGAGCAGGTGGTCGCAGTAGGCGTCGAAGGCATCGATGTCGAGGCCCGGCTCGGGGCCGTCGAGCCGGGCGCCGAGCTCGCCGGCGAAGACCTGGTGGCGCAGCCGCTGGGCGGCGCGCACCTCGGACTCGTCGCGGGCGAGGCGCACGGTGTAGCCGGGGGTCGTGGGGGCGAGCGGCTGGACTGGGGACAGGGGGGCGATGGTCATGGGGGCTCCTGGTCCGGACGCGGAGAGCCAGGCCGGCGGTCTGGCCTGGCTCTCCTTACTTTTTCCGTGACCGGCTGGATTCGACGTGACCTCGCAGCGGCAGTTGGATGTGCGGACGCTGAATGCCGGGAATCGGTGGCCCGGGGCAGCGTCGGGCCGCAGCGTCGGCGGGGTCAGCGGGCGTCAGCGGTCGGAGCTGAGGACCTTGCTGATCGTGTCGGACGCCGCCCCGGCGGCCTGCTTCGCGTCCTGTCCCGAGAGTACGGCGCTCATGTACGGCTTGATCGGGTTCTTGGCCTCGACCTCGGCCCAGCGGCCGGACTTCGGGGTGGCCCGGCCCTGCGCGGCTCCGGCGGTCATGGCGGCGGCCCCCTCGTTGCCCTGGACGGCGTGGGCGAGGGAGGGTTTGTTCGGCACGTAGCTCATCGTCCGGGCGAGCTCGGTCTGCCACCTCTCGCTGACCAGGGCGGTGATCACGTCCACGGCTAGCTTCCGGTTCGCGGTGTTCTCCGGGATGATCAGGTCGGAGCCGCCGGTGAGTACGGCACCGGGCTTGTCGGAGGTCTTCCCGGGGATCGGGAAGTAGCCGAGCCGGCCCTTGAGCGCGGGGTTGAGGGATTCGATCTGGGCGGCCTGGCCGGGCGGGGCGATGATCTGGGCCACCTGGCCGCGGGCGAAGACCTCGGCCTGCGGGGGCGTCTCCTCGTCGGCACCGGCCGGGCCGTCGCCGAGGGCGTGCAGTTCCTTGTAGAAGTCCATGGCGGCCAGCGCCTGCGGGGTGCCGAGGCTCCCGGTCCACACGCCGTTGCCCTCGACGGCGAGTTCGCCGCCCTCGTCCCAGATGAACCCGGCGAGGACGTACCAGTTCTGGCCGGGGAGGTAGATGCCCTGGCGGTCGCCCTTGTCCAGCTTCTGGGTGGCGGCCAGCCATTCCTGGCGGTTCTTCGGCGGGTTCTTGATCCCCGCCTTCTCGAACAGGTCCTTGTTGTAGATGACCACCCGGTTTGCGGCGTACCAGGGGATCCCGTACTGGGCGCCGTTGATGCTGCCGGGGTCGGCGAGGCCCTTGAGCCAGTCCCGGCTGCCCCATTCGCGCAGCCCTTCGAGGGTGAGCTCGGAGAGTCCGCCCGTCTCGATGTACTGGGCGACCTGGGTGTTGCCGACCTCGATGACGTCGGCGCGCTCGGTGGCGGTGCCCTTGAGGACGCCGTTGACCTTGTCCCCGATGCCGGTCCACTCCTGGATCTTCACCTCCAGGTCCACGCCCGGATGCTCGGCCTCGAAGCTGTCGGTGAACTTCTTGATGAACGAGTCCGAGGCGCTGCCCTTCATCAGCCAGAGCGTCACCCCTCCGGACTCCTCGTCCGATCCGGGCAGGGCTCCGCATGCGGTCACGGCAGTCGCCACGACGATGGCTGCGCACACGGCGAGGAAGCGTCTCTTCACGAAGGTCACCTTCTGGTCTGTACCAAAGCTGGCTCGAAATTGGCATAGACCATGTGGCCGGATCAAGGGCCTGACGCCGGGGATTCTCTTCGCAAATATCGCGGAGCCGCCCTTACTGGGGCACGGTGGAACAAGGCATCGCTCACACCGTGGAGAACACATGTCGAACCACACCTACCGCGTGACCGAGATCGTCGGGACCTCGACCGAGGGCATCGACCAGGCCATCCGCAACGGGGTCACCCGGGCGGGGCAGACGCTGAGGAATCTCGACTGGTTCGAGGTGGTTCAGGTGCGCGGGCACATCGAGAACGGCCAGATCGCGCACTACCAGGTGGGACTGAAGGTCGGCTTCCGTCTGGAGGGCGAGGACTGAGCGACCCCGCGGGCCGGGCACGGGGCCGCGCCTCGTCAGGTGCGGCCCGCGCCCTCCTGCGCCAGCCTCAGTTCCGGGGCCTTGGCGGCCCAGTCGGCGAGCAGGACCGGGAATCCGGCCGCCCGGACCGCCTGGCAGACCAGCTCGTCATCGTCGACGAGCACCTTCACCTCGCGCCCGCGGGCGATCCGCTGCAACGTCTCCACCTTGGTCATGCGGGCGGGCCTGCGGTCCGAGTTCCCGCGCATCCACAACTGCCCCTCCGGCAGCCCGTGCCGGGTGAGCCAGTCCAGGGTGTCGGCCCGGCAGTGCTCGGGGCGCCCGGTCAGGTACACGACCTCGCACTCGGCGTCCGCCTCCAGGGCCAGGGCCACTCCGCGGTCCAGCGGCGGGTCTGCCGGGGCCGCACGGAAGAAGCCCTTCCAGTCCCGCGGACGCCGCTCCAGGCAGTGCTGCCGGTGCGCGGTGTCGGCCAGGGTGTTGTCGATGTCGAAGACGGCCAGCGGACGCCGGCTGCGGCTGGAATCGCTCATGTGTGCAGCGTAGGGCCTGGGGGTGACGCCGGCCGCCCGTGTCCGGGTCCACGGGCACGCGCACCCGGACACGGGCACCGGCGGGAATCCCGGCAGCCGCCCGGTGTTGAGATGCGTATGACCACCGCACCGCAGACGCCCCCGATACCGAAGCTCTCGATCCTCGACCGGTCCCGTATCCGCCAGGGCTCGGACGGGCCCGCTGCGCTGCGCGACACGGTGGACCTGGCCCGGCGGGCCGAGGCACTCGGGTACCACCGGTTCTGGGTCTCCGAGCACCACAGCGTGCCGGGCGTGGCGGGGTCGGCGCCGACCGTGCTGGCCGCCGCGGTGGCCGCGGCCACCGGGCGGATCCGGGTCGGCACGGGCGGGGTGATGCTGCCGAACCACCAGCCGATGGTGGTGGCCGAGCAGTTCGGGGTGCTGGAGTCCCTGTTCCCGGGCCGGATCGACATGGGGCTGGGCCGGTCGGTGGGCTTCACCGGTGGCATCCGGCGGGCCCTCGGGCGGGACCGGGCCGACGCCGACGGGTTCGAGGAGCAGCTGGCGGAGCTGCTCGGCTGGATCGACGGCACCCAGACGGCCCACCCCCAGGTGCACGCCCGGCCGGCCGAGGGGCTGCGCATCCCGGCGTTCGTGCTGGCCACCGGTGAGGGGGCGGGCATCGCCGCGCGGTCCGGGCTGCCGCTGGTCGTGGGCGACCTGCGGGACCGGGACCGGGTGCTGAAGATCGTCGACGGCTACCGCCGCGAGTTCCGTCCTTCGGCCCGCTGCGAGCGGCCGTACGTGATCGTCTCGGGCACGGTCGCCGTAGCGGCCACCGAGGAGGACGCCCGGCGGCTGCTGGTCCCTGAGGCGTGGTCGGCGGCGTACTCGCGGACCCACGGCAGCTTCCCTCCGCTCGTGCCCGCGGAGGAGGTGGCGGCCCTGGAGATGTCGCCGAAGGAGCGGGAGTTCCACGAGCGGGCGCTGGCCGGACACATCCACGGGACGGAGGACCGGGTCACGGCCGAACTCGCGGCGGTGGCGGAGTCGATCGCCCCCGACGAGCTCCTGGTGACCACCTCCTCCTACGATCGCGAGGCACTGGTGGAATCCTTCACCCGGCTCGCCCGGCTGGCCGGACTCCCCGGCGCCACGGACGCCGCCGACGATCCGGCCGCCCCACCTGCGGAACCGGAAGGCCGCATGGGGGGACGGGCGCGGTCAGCCGCCCCGGGCAGGTGACTCGTCCGTACGAGTGCCCCCGCCCGGGGCGGGTTGATGCACGCCCCCTAAACTGGGGCGAATGGAGCAGAACGCCGACTCGTACGCCACCCCCGACTCCTGCATTCGGGTGCGGGGAGCCCGGGAGCACAATCTGCGCGCGGTGAATGTGGACATCCCGCGTAACGCACTCACGGTGTTCACCGGGGTCTCCGGATCGGGGAAGTCCTCACTCGCCTTCGGTACGGTCTACGCCGAGGCGCAGCGCCGCTACTTCGAATCGGTGGCCCCCTACGCCCGGCGGCTGATCCACCAGATCGGCGCGCCGAAGGTGGACTCGATCAGTGGGCTGCCGCCCGCCGTCTCCCTGGAACAGCGGCGGTCCGCTCCCGGGGCGCGGTCGTCGGTGGGGACGGTCACCCTGCTGTCCAATTCGCTCCGCATGCTGTTCTCCCGCGCCGGCAGCCATCCGCCCGGGGCCGGGCGGCTGGATTCGGACGCCTTCTCGCCGAACACGGCCGCCGGGGCCTGCCCGTCCTGTCAGGGGATCGGCAGGATCCACCGGACCGGCGAGGAACTGCTGGTGCCGGATCCGAATCTGTCGATCCGTCAGGGAGCGATCGCCGCCTGGCCGGGTGCCTGGCAGGGGAAGAACCTCCGGGACGTCCTGGAGGCGCTGGGGCACGACGTCGACCGGCCCTGGCGGGAGCTGCCGGCCGCGGAACGGGAGTGGATCCTGTTCACCGAGGAACAGCCCGTGGTCACCGTGCACCCGGTGCGTGACGCGGACCGGATCCAACGCCCCTACCAGGGCACGTACATGAGTGCGCACCGCTGGGTGATGCGGACCTTCGCCGACAGCAAGAGCGCCACCCTGCGGGCCCGGGCGGAGAAGTTCCTCACCGATGCGCCCTGTCCGGCCTGCCGGGGTGCGCGGCTGCGGCCGGAGGCACTCGCCGTCACCTTCGCCGGGCGCACCATCGCCGAGCTGGCCGCGCTGCCGCTGACCGACCTGGACGGCGTACTGGCCGAGGGGGCGGGTGACGAACCGCCGGGTGCCGGCGGGGCGTCCGCGGTGTCCGGCGGACACGAGGCGGCCCGGGTCCTCGCGGCGGACCTGCGGTCGCGGATCGGAGCCGTGGTCGAGCTGGGGCTGGGGTACCTCAGCCTGGACCGGACCGCGCCCAGCCTGTCCGCGGGCGAGCTGCAGCGGCTGCGGCTGGCCACGCAGCTGCGGTCCGGGCTGTTCGGGGTGGTGTACGTGCTGGACGAGCCCTCCGCCGGTCTGCACCCGGCCGACACCGAGGCGCTGCTGGGCGTGCTGGACGGGCTGAAGGCCGCCGGGAACACCGTGTTCGTGGTGGAGCACCACCTGGACGTGGTGCGGCACGCCGACTGGCTGGTGGACGTCGGCCCGCTGGCCGGGGAACACGGGGGGCGGGTGCTGCACAGCGGGCCGCCGGCCGCACTGGCCGGCGTACCGGAGTCGGCGACGGCCCGGTACCTCTTCGCTGCGGACGGGTCGGCGCGCGAGCCGCGGCCGGTGCGGGGCGGGACGGGTCCGTCGGTGCGGTTGTCCGGGGTCAGCCGGAACAATCTGCGGGACCTGTCGGCGGAGTTCCCGCTGGGGGTGTTCACGGCGGTGACGGGAGTCTCCGGGTCGGGCAAGTCCACGCTGGTCGGCGGGGCGTTGGCGGACGCCGTACGGGAACGGATCGCGGCGGAGGAGGAGTTCGCGGTACGGCGGCTGGTGGAAGTGGACCAGAAGCCGATCGGCCGGACCCCGCGCTCCAACCTGGCGACGTACACCGGGCTGTTCGACGTGGTGCGGAGGCTGTTCGCGGCGGGCGAGGAGGCGCGGGCGCGCGGCTGGAAGGCGGGGCGGTTCTCGTTCAACGTGGCCGGCGGGCGGTGCGAGGAGTGCCAGGGCGAGGGCTTCGTGTCGGTGGAGCTGCTGTTCCTGCCGAGCACGTACGCCCCCTGTCCGGTCTGCACGGGAGCCCGCTACAACGAGGAGACGCTGCGGGTGCGGTACCGGGGGCTGAACATCGCCGAAGTGCTGGGGCTGACCGTGGAGTCGGCGGCCGGGTTCTTCGCCGACGTGCCGGCGGCGGCGCGCAGCCTGGGGGCGCTGGCGGAGATCGGGCTGGGGTACCTGCGGCTGGGGCAGCCCGCGACCGAGCTGTCGGGCGGCGAGGCCCAGCGGATCAAGCTGGCGACGGAGCTCCAGCGGCTGCGGGGGGACCACACGCTGTACCTGCTGGACGAGCCGACGACCGGGCTGCACCCGGCCGATGTGGAGGTGCTGCTGCGGCAGCTGCACGGGCTGGTGGACGCGGGGCACACGGTGGTGGTCGTGGAGCACGACATGGCGGTGGTGGCGGGCGCGGACTGGGTGGTCGACCTGGGGCCGGGCGGCGGGGCTGCGGGCGGCCGGGTGGTGGCGGCGGGGCCGCCGGCGGAGGTGGCGCGTACGGAGGGCAGCCGTACGGCGGCGTATCTGGCGCGGGTACTGGGGGCGGACCGCCGTTGAAGTCGGCCCGGCCGTGCGGGTCGTCGAGCGCTCCGGCCTGCTCCGTGAAGGCTTCGTCGTCGCAGACGACTACGGACGTCATGCGTGTGCGGAGGGGGTGCCCGTCCGGTCAGACGTCGCCGGGCAGCAGGTGCTGGCCCTGTTCGCGGAAGGCCCAGGTGCCGCGGTGCCGGTCGAGCAGCCAGACCAGGTCGTAGCGGTCCGGCCAGGCGGCGGGGAGGCCGGGCGCGCCGGCGGCGCCGAGCGCCTGGATCAGCCGGGGGAAGCCGTGGTGTTCCCAGCAGATCAGGACCGGTGCCGGGGCGGCGAGGACGGCACGGGCCAGCGCGGCCTCCTTGCCGACCGCGATCCGGTCCCGGAGCGGCAGGTGGAGCGCGCCGGCCAGCGGGGCCACCGTCTGCCGGGAGCGGGCGGCGGGCCCGCCGCAGACGAACAGGGACGCGGGACGGGGCAGCGGGACCCGGGCCGACGGGGCGAACAGGGCCGGCAGGGCCTCGGCCCGGCGCCGGCCGCGGCCCGCCAGCGAGCCGGGGTCGTCGTTGCCCTCGTCGTCCTCTCCCACGTCGCCCGGGTACGGGCGCTCCCCGTGCCGGATCAGCATGACCAGCGTGTCGGCGGCCGCCTGCGGCCCGGCGGCCGGGCCTGGCCGGGGCTCCTCGGCGGAGCAGCCCGTGAGGCCGGCCAGCGCCGGGACGGCCGTGATGCCCGCGATCCCCGCCGCGAGGACGGTTCTGCGCGTGGGGGCCTTCGGTGCCCCGGGTGCCATGGGTGCCTTCGGTGCCATGGGCGACACTGTCGCCCATGGCCCGGTCGCGGGTCCCGTCCGGCGCGGGCCGGAGGGTGCGGGTCAGCCGATCGGCTCAGACTCCTCCGCGGGCCCGGCGTGCTCCGGCCGGTGCTCGTACGGCGAGGGCACCGGGAAGTACGCCTCGAGGAAAGCGGCCACGGCACGCTCCTGTTCGGCCGCGGACAGCTCGTCACCGTCGTCGTCGGCGAGGCAGAAGGCGTCGGCCCAGCGGTGGTGGACCAGCTCGGGCAGGCGGTGGACGGTGTCCTGCCAGCCCGTCCCGAAGTACTCGTGGGCGAGGTCGCCCTCGACGGCCCGGCCGGTGGCCAGGGCGAGGTGCGCGGCCAGCGTGACCGGGGCGAGGTCGGTGGCGCTGCGGAAGGCGGAGCGGCCGGTGGCGGCCAGTTCTCCGGGGAAGCGTTCCTCGGCGGCGGTGCACAGGGAACGGCTGAGCGGGTAGGGAGTGTGCGCCAGGATGCGGACGTACGTCCGGCCCGCGGCCTCCTCGACGGCGCGGCGGGTGGCCTTCTGCGAGGCGGTGTAGACGTCGTCCTCGGAGCCCGGGACGTCCGGCGGGATGGCCCGCCAGTCGTGGAAGACCTTGGGCAGTCCGGAGGGGAGGAAGTAGGCGCCGGGCAGCTGCGGGCGGCCGAGGAAGATGTCGTCGTTGAAGTAGAGGAAGTGCTCGGCGAGGCCGGGGATGCGGTGCAGCTGGGTCTCGATGGCGTGCGAGTTGAAGACGGGCAGGGCGCCGGGGTCGGCGAACATCTCCTGGTGGGTCACGACGGTGAGGCCCGGGTGGTCGGTGACCAGCCAGTCCGGCACCGGGTTGTCGGTGACCAGGAAGATGCGGCGGATCCAGGGCGCGTGGGCGGCGAGGGAGCGCAGGCAGTAGCGCAGTTCGCCGCGGTCGCGGTAGCGGTGTTCGGCGTCGTCGACGGGGGCGGCGGTGCCGGCCAGGACGGCGCGGGTCTCCCGGCGGCGCCGGCTCCAGTCGGGGTCGGAGGCGTCGACCCAGGTGATCACCGCGTCGACGGGGAAGTCGACGTCGGGCGCGAAACTGCGGGCGAAGGCGTCGACCACGGGGTAGTCGCGGTCGCCGACGCGGGTGGTCGTGGTCGCCGCGAGGGAGGGCACCCACCAGCCGTACGGGGTCTCGCGGAGGGCGGCGACGCCGCCGGTGCCGTCGTTGTCGGCGTCGTAGAACTCCAGGTCGCAGCCGTGGTCGGCGCCGTAGTGGACGGTGCGGCCGGAGGTCACCACGGGCCGGTGGAGGCGGATGCCCTTGACCTGCCTGGCGGGGTCGACGGCGTCGGGGTCGTTCGGGTCGGCGTCGTTCGGGTCGGCATCGTCCGCGTCGGCGTCGTTCGGGTCGGCGCTGCCGTCGCCGCCGTCGGAGGGGGCCTCCACTTCGGGGTGCTCCGTCTCGGCGACCGCTTCGGGGAGCCGTTCCGCCAGGACCTCCCCCAGCTCTCCCCCGTCGCCGAGCAGCACCGCGTACACCGGCAGGCCGGCGCACGCCTCCGCGAGCGCCTTGAGGGCCGCCTCGCGGTCACCGGGGCCGACCGCGATCCGGTGGAGGAGGCCGCCGTCGGGCACCAGGCCGTACGGGAGCCCGGCCGCCTCCAGGGCTTCGGCGGCCGTGCGGAGGTTGGCGTCGCGGGCGCCGGCGGGAAGCAGGTCGTCACGGACCACGGCCACCCGGCCGCGGTGGCGGACGACACCGGTCAGTGTCTCCAGCAGTTCGTCGTCGCGGGTCCGGGCCGGAGCCGCGGGCGCTGCCGCCGCGGCCGGCGCGTCGAGCCGTTCGCGCTGCGTCGGCGTGGGCTGGGTGGGGACACCCGGCCGGAGCGGAGAACGGTGCAGCACCGTCCGGGCCACGCGGCGCAGCTTTTTGGTCAGCGGAAAGCGAGACAATTCAGTCACCTCATGGGTATGCCTGTTGCTGGGCACCCGAGGTGACGGGACCTGGCAGGGCGGATGCCGCGTCTTCACCCCAACCTTTCCTGCCGTTCAGGAATCACGCAAGTGTCCTGAGCACGCCTGTGCAGATCTTCACGTCACGCGGTTCGAGGGCACCGGCTGCGGGCGGCCCCCGGCCGGTGTGCCCAGGTCAGCGCCGGGAAGCCCGCACACAAGGCGAAGCGCAAGGCCGTGTGCCAGGCCGCACGCAAGGCCGTGCGCGAGGCCGTGCGTCAGTGTCCTCCCTTGCGGACCGCGCGCAGCCATTCGCGGTTCATCGCGGCGATCGACGGCAGCGGGATGCCCTTCGGGCAGGCGGTCGCGCACTCCCCGGTGAGGGTGCAGCCGCCGAAGCCCTCGTCGTCCATGGCCGCGACCATGTCCAGGACCCGGGTCTCGCGTTCCGGGGCGCCCTGGGGCAGCACGTTGAGGTGGTTGATCTTGGCCGAGGTGAACAGCATCGCGGAGCCGTTGGGGCAGGCCGCCACGCAGGCGCCGCAGCCGATGCATTCGGCGTTCTCGAAGGCATGGTCGGCGTCGGCCTTGGGCACCGGGGTGGCGTGCGCCTCGGGTGCGGATCCGGTCGGGGCGGTGATGTAGCCGCCCGCCTGGATGATGCGGTCGAAGGAGCTGCGGTCCACGACCAGGTCCTTGACCACGGGGAAGGCGGAGGCCCGCCAGGGCTCGACGTCGATGGTGTCGCCGTCGGAGAAGGACCGCATGTGCAGCTGGCAGGTGGTGGTGCGCTCGGGTCCGTGGGCGTCGCCGTTGATGACCAGGCTGCAGGCGCCGCAGATGCCCTCGCGGCAGTCGTGGTCGAAGGCGACGGGCTCCTCGCCGCGCAGGATGAGGTCCTCGTTGAGCGTGTCGAGCATCTCCAGGAAGGACATGTCGGGCGAGACGCCGTCGACCTCGTACGTGACCATGCTGCCGGGGGCGTCGGCGTTCTTCTGCCGCCAGACGCGCAGGTCGATCCTCATGCGTAGCTCCGCTGGGTGGGGTGGACGTACTCGAAGACCAGGTCTTCCTTGTGCAGGACGGGGGGCTTGGCGTCGCCGGTGAACTCCCAGGCGGCGGCGTAGCCGAACTCCTCGTCGCGGCGGGCGGCCTCGCCGTCCGGGGTCTGGGACTCCTCGCGGAAGTGGCCTCCGCAGGATTCCTCGCGGTGGAGGGCGTCGAGGCACATCAGCTCGGCGAGCTCCAGGTAGTCGACGACCCGGTTGGCCTTCTCCAGCGACTGGTTGAGCTCCTCCCCGCTGCCCGGCACCTTGATCCGCCGCCAGAACTCCTCGCGGATCTCGGGGATGCGGGCCAGTGCCTTGCGGAGTCCGGCGTCGGTGCGGGACATGCCGCAGTACTCCCACATGAGCTCGCCGATCTCGCGGTGGAAGGAGTCGGGGGTGCGGTCGCCGTCGACGGCGAGCAGCCTCTCGATGCGGGTCCGGGTCTCGTCCAGGACCGCCCGTACCTCGGGGTGGGAGGTGTCGACGGTGTCGTGGTGCGGGTGGCGGGCGAGGTAGTCGTTGATGGTGGACGGGAGGACGAAGTAGCCGTCGGCGAGGCCCTGCATCAGCGCGGAGGCGCCGAGGCGGTTGGCCCCGTGGTCGGAGAAGTTGGCCTCGCCGATGGCGAACAGGCCGGGGACGGTGGTCTGGAGGTCGTAGTCGACCCAGAGGCCGCCCATGGTGTAGTGCACGGCGGGGTAGATCCGCATCGGGACCTCGTAGGGGTTCTCCGCGGTGATCCGCTCGTACATGTCGAAGAGGTTGCCGTACTTCTCGGCGACCTTGTCCTTGCCCATGCGGCGGATGGCGTCGGCGAAGTCGAGGTAGACGCCCTGGCCGCCGGCTCCGACGCCGCGGCCTTCGTCGCAGACGTTCTTGGCGGCGCGGGAGGCGATGTCGCGGGGGACGAGGTTGCCGAAGGAGGGGTAGATGCGCTCCAGGTAGTAGTCGCGCTCTTCCTCGGGGATGGCGGCGGCGGGGCGGGTGTCGCCCTCCGCCTTGGGGACCCAGATCCGGCCGTCGTTGCGGAGGGACTCGCTCATCAGCGTCAGCTTGGACTGGTGGTCGCCGGTGCGCGGGATGCAGGTGGGGTGGATCTGGGTGAAGCAGGGGTTGCCGAAGTACGCGCCGCGCCGGTGCGCCCGCCAGACGGCGGTCGCGTTGGAGTTCATGGCGTTGGTGGAGAGGTAGAAGACGTTGCCGTAGCCGCCGGTGGCGAGGACGACGGCGTCCGCGAAGTGGGTGGAGATCTCGCCGGTGATCAGGTCGCGGGCGACGATGCCGCGGGCGCGGCCGTCGGTGACGATCAGGTCGAGCATCTCGGTGCGGGCGTGCATCTCGACGTTCCCGGCGGCGATCTGCCGGGAGAGCGCCTGGTAGGCGCCGAGGAGGAGCTGCTGGCCGGTCTGGCCGCGGGCGTAGAAGGTGCGGGAGACCTGGACGCCGCCGAAGGAGCGGGTGTCGAGCAGGCCGCCGTACTCGCGGGCGAAGGGGACGCCCTGGGCGACGCACTGGTCGATGATCTCGACGGATATCTGGGCGAGGCGGTGCACGTTGGACTCGCGGGCCCGGAAGTCGCCGCCCTTGACGGTGTCGTAGAAGAGGCGGTGGACCGAGTCCCCGTCGTTGCGGTAGTTCTTCGCGGCGTTGATGCCGCCCTGGGCGGCGATGGAGTGGGCGCGGCGCGGCGAATCGCTGTAGCAGAACTGGACCACGTGGTAGCCCTGCTCGGCGAGGGTCGCGCCGGCGGCACCGCCCGCCAGGCCGGTGCCGACGACGATCACGGTGTGTTTGCGCCGGTTGGCCGGGTTGACCAGCTTCGCCTCGAAGCGGCGGCGGTCCCAGCGGTCGGCGATCGGGCCCTCGGGGGCCTTGGTGTCGGCGAGGGGTTCGCCGGTGGTGTAGTGCGCGTAGGAGGGGGTCTCGGGGGACATGGTCAGCTCACCACTCCGGTCATGACGGCGACCGGGACGGACACGAACCCGGCGAACAGGAGGAGGGCCAGGGCATTGGCCGTGGTCTTGAGGACCTTGTCGCGGCGGGCGCGGCCGGCGCCGAGGGTCTGGGCGGCGGCCCAGAAGCCGTGGCGGACGTGCAGGCCGAGGGCTGCCATGGCGACGAGGTAGATGGTGTTCCCGTACCAGGTGGAGAAGGTCGCGAGGACGTTCTCGTACGGGTGGCCGGCCCAGGCGCGCTCGTTGACCGTGAGGGTGGTCAGGTCGAGGAGGTGCCAGACGATGAACAGGCCGAGGATGATGCCGCCCCAGCGCATGGTGCGGGTGGCGTAGCTCGCCCGGCGGCGCTTGTGCGCGTACTTCACCGGACGGGCCTTGATGTCGCGGCGGCTGAGCTGGTAGGCGGACACGCCGTGCGCGACGACGGCGGCGACCAGGAGCACCCGGACGATCCACAGGGCCCACTCGTGGTGCAGGAAGGGCGAGCCCAGGGTGCGCAGCCAGTGCGCGTAGCCGTTGAACTCGTCGGCCCCGAAGAAGATCTTGAGGTTTCCGAGCATGTGCACGACGAGATAGCCGAGCATGATCAGCCCGGAGACCGCCATGACGGCCTTCTTGCCGAGGGTGGATCCCCAGAACGAGGGGGCCGGGGAGCCCGTCCGGGCGGGTGTCCGGGTTCCCTTCCGGGTGCGCGTTGCCAGAGCCATGCCATTGACGGTAAGGACCGGCCCCCCGAAAGGTCCAAGACATGATGACGGTCATCTTGATAGGAAGGATCTATGCAGTTTCAGCAGCTCGTCTATTTCGTGGCCGTCGCGGAGACCCGGCACTTCACCCGGGCCGCGGAACGGGTCCATGTCGCCCAGCCCTCGCTCTCGCAGCAGATCAGGGCCCTGGAGCGGGAGCTGGGTGCCGAGCTGTTCAGCCGGGCGCGCGGCAACATCGCGCTGACCGATGCCGGTGAGGCGCTGCTGCCGCTGGCCCGCAGGATCCTCGCCGATGCGGACACCGCCCGGCTGGAGGTCCAGGAGCTGGCCCGGCTGCAGCGGGGCCGGGTCCGGCTGGGGGCCACGCCCAGCCTGTGCACGGGCCTGCTCCCCGGGGTGCTCCGGGACTTCCACGCCGCACATCCGGGGATCCAGCTGCTGATCGAGGAGAGCGGTTCGCACGACCTGGTGCGGGAACTGGCCCGGGGCGCGCTGGACCTGGCGCTGATCGCGCTGCCGCTGCCGCCGGCCGCGCCCGCCCTGACCACGATGGAGCTGCTGACGGAGGACCTGGTGGTGATCTCCTCGGATGCCGTTCCGGTGCCGGGCGGTGGCGGGCCGCTCACCATCGCGGCGCTCCGCGAGGAGCCGATGGTGATGTTCCGGCACGGCTACGACCTGCGGGAACTGACGGTGGCGGCCTGCCGGGCGGAGGGCTTCGAGCCGGCCTTCACCGTGGAGGGCGGCGAGATGGACGCGGTGCTCGGCTTCGTCCGCGCGGGCCTGGGGCTGGCGGTGGTCCCGGCGATGGTCGCCGGGACCACCGGGCCGGGCGTACGCGTCACTCCGCTGGCGGGGTCGCCGCTGCGGCGCACCATCGCGCTCGCGCACCGCACGGACGTGGCACCGCCGCGTGCGGCGCGCGAGCTGAAGCGGATGCTGCTGGCCGGGTCAGGAGGCGGGGGTGGTGGGTGATGCGGGTGAGGCGGAGGACGGAGAGGCCGGGGAGGCGGGGGAGGCCGGGGTGGCGGGTGCCGAGGACTTGGGGTTCTGCTGGGTGACCGGCGGCAGGTTGTAGACGTGGTCCGGGGTCACGACCTGGGTGATCGCCTGCCCGAAGACGGTGCTCGGCTCCTCGTGCTGCGGCCCGTACGGGATGTCGGTGTTGAGCAGCACCACCAGGGTGGCCTGCTCTTCCGGCAGGTAGATGGTGAGCGACTGGTAGCCCGGCAGTGAGCCGTTGTGGCCGATCCAGCCCTGCACGTCGAAGATGCCCAGGCCGTATCCGGCACCGGGGATCGCGGTCGGCGGGGTGGTGAGCCGCTGCTTCTGCATCCCGGGGCTGACCATCCGCGTGCCGTCCGGGAAGGTGCCGGTGGCCAGCGTCTTGGCCCAGGTCCTCATGTCCCGCAGGTCGGAGATCATCGCGCCGGCCGCCCAGCCCCAGGAGGGGTTCCAGTCGGTGGCGTTCTCCGTCTTCCCCGACGCCGTCTGCTGGGTGTAGCCCTGGGCGTGCGGGGTCGGGAACTCGGGCCCCCTGGGGAAGCTGGTGCGGCTCATCCCGGCGGGCTTGAGGATGTGGTCGCGGATGTAGTCACCCAGCGGCTGTCCGGACATCTTCTCGACCACCAGGCCGAGCAGGATCAGGTTGGTGTTGGAGTAGTTGAACTCCGCGTTCGGCTCGAAGAGCACCGGCTCGGGCGCCTCGAAGGCGAAGTCGAGCAGCTGTCGGGGGGTGAAGTAGCGCGTGGGGTCGCTGGTGAGCGCCTTGTAGAAGGGTTCGGTCTGGGTGTAGCTGAGGAGCCCGCTGCGCATCCCGGCGAGCTCCCGCAGGGTCACGCGGTCGCCGTTGGGGACGCCTTCGACGTACTTGCCGATGGGGTCGTCCAGGCCGACCTTGCCTTCCTGGGCGAGCTGGAGCAGGGCCGTCACGGTGAAGGTCTTGGTCTCGCTGCCGATGCGCGAGTACAGATTGGGCGTCATCTCCTTGCCGGTGGCCTTGTCGGCCACCCCGAAGGCCCGCGTGTACTCGCCCTTGCCGGGTGCCGACAGCCCCACGATGGCGCCGGGGACACCGGTCTTCTTCAGTACGTCCTGGATGGCGGCGTCCAGCCGGGCCTCCGTCGCGTCGTCGAGGACCGGGAAGCCACCGGCGGGTGACGGCTGCGCCGACGCACTCGGCTGCGGGGTGGGCTGCGCGGCGTGGGCCACAACACTCTGCACCGGTACGGCCAGCAGCCCTGCCGCGGCGAGCCCCACGCACGCCCTCCGGCACACCAGGGGACGACGCTTCTGCGTATGCCTCAGATACCTCACGGCAGCCTCCTGCCCGACGAGGACGACGCTTCCGTATCAGGCTAGGTGGGGCCGCGCACCCCCGCACGGCGGACCGGGTTACGGCCACACGGGGGACGGGGTTACGGCCCCACCAGACGGGGGTCAGCCTGGCGGGGGGGGGGGGGGGGCGGGGTCACGACCGCACGGGGACGGGGAGCCGGTCAGAGCCCGCCCGCGAGCATCCCGAAGGCCCGGTCGGCGTCGGCGACCGCGTCGGCGTGGCACTCGTCGGCGCTGCGGCCCGCGGCGATCCGCCGCCAGTTCTCCTTGCCGAGTTCGTGGCGGGCCGTCACCAGGCACAGCGCCGCGAGTCGGGCGGCGAAGGGGGTCTCGTACCCGGCCCCGGATTCCAGGGCTTCGGCGAGGAGTTCCACCTCGCGGGCGGTGTAGTGCGCGATCCGGGCGGACAGTCCCGGCGAGGAGTAGAGCAGCTGCTGGAAGGCCACCACGTCCGGGTGGTCGTTCAGTCCGGTGATGGGGTCCCGTTCGCGCAGCGCCCCGATGAAGTGGCGGTGCAGGGCCTCGACCGGGCCGACGCCCTCCGGGCGGGCGCGCACGATCCGTGCCGCCTCGTCCTGGTGGTCGGCGAACCGGTCGAGGACCAGGTCCTCCTTGGTCGGGAAGTACCGGAACAGCGTCGGCTTGGACACTTCCGCCGCGGCGGCGACGTCCGCCACCGAGACGGCCTCGAAGCCCCGTTCGAGGAACAACTCCATCGCGGTCGCCGCCAGCAGGCGGCGGGTGCGCAGTTTCTTGGCTTCTCGCAGCCCGGGCGCGGTCGACTCCATGGGGCCAGCATAGCACGAACGGCAACCGGGTCATCTTTTTGCCCGGATCAATTTTTCGTCCCGGCCACATTGTTGACCGGGTTGCATTTTTGACTCGGGCACGCTTTCATTGATCCATCGAAGCGACGGAACCGACGGAGGGGCAGGACATGACGGACACGTCAGCGGGGGTACTGGTCGTGGGCGCCGGACCGACCGGTCTCGCACTCGGATGCGAACTGGCCCGGCGCGGGATCGCGGTCCGGGTCGTCGACGGGCGGGACGGGCCGCACGGGGAATCGCGCGGCAAGACGCTCAACGCGGCCGGCCTGGCGGTGCTGGAGCAGCTCGGGGTCGCCGATCGGATCAGGGCCGTCGGGAACCCGGAGCTGGTCTTCCGCAAGTACTTCGACGGCGAGCACATCGACGACACCGTCGTCCCGGGCACCCTCTTCATCGGCCAGTGGCAGATCGAGGACGTGCTGCGCCGCCGCCTCGCGGAGCTCGGCGGCTCGGTCGAGTGGGGTGCCCGCGTGGCAGGGATCGCCCAGGACGCGCAGGGGGTCACGGCGACCCTGCCGGACGGCCGGACGATCCGCGCGGAATGGCTGGCCGGGTGCGACGGCGGAGGCAGTACGGTGCGCCGGCTGCTCGGGATCCCGTTCGAGGGGTACACGGACGAGGGGCAGTCGATGGTGGTGGGCGATGTCCGGGCACCCGGGCTGAGCCGCGGGTTCTGGCACCAGTGGTTCACCTCGGACGGCGGGGCCATGATGCTCTGTCCGATACCGGGCACGGACGTCTTCCAGCTCCAGTCCTCGCCCGAGACGGACACGGAAGGTCGGACCCTCCCGCCGTCGGCGGAGGGCTTCCGGCGGCTGTTCGACCGGCACGCCCGCATGCCGGGGATCCGGCCGGTCGACCCGTCCTGGATGTCGACCTGGCGGGTCAACGTCCGGATGGCCGGCCGGCTGCGGGAGGGACGGGCCTTCCTCGCCGGCGACGCGGCGCACGTCCATCCGATAGCCGGCGGCCTCGGCATGAACACCGGCCTGCAGGACGCGGCCGCCCTGGCCCGCGCCCTCGGCGGGGAGACGACCCCGGACGTCTACGAGTCCGAGCGCCTCGCGGCCGCCGCCCACCTGCTGGCCGACAGCACCGAGCGCATGCGCCGCGTCGTGACCGCGACCCGGACCCCGGGCACCGGCACGGAGGCGGGGCTGGGCTGAGGAGCGCCCCCCCGGTCCGCGGCGGACCGGCCCGGGCCGGGACGCCGGCACGGACCGGTTCGCGGCGGCCAGGGCCTGTCCGGCGGATCAGGGTCGGCCCCGGCCACGGTCCGCCGGACGGGCCCTCTAGGGGGTGGCGTCCGACAGGGAGAGGGCGTGGATGCGGTCCGGGGCGCCGGGGCGGGCGTAGTACCAGCCCTGGGCCGTGTCGCAGCCGAGGTCGCGGAGCTGGGTGGCCTGTGCCCTGGTCTCCACGCCCTCCACGGTCACGGCCAGTTCCAGGCTGTGGGCCAGTGCGACGATCCCCTCCACGATCTTCACGTCCACCGGGTCGGCCGGCTGCTGCTGCATGCCCTGGGTGAAGGAGCGGTCCAGCTTCAGCACGCTCACCGGGAGCCGGCGCAGGTTCGCCAGGTTCGAGTAGCCCGTGCCGAAGTCGTCGAGGGCGATGTCCACGCCCAGTTCCGCGAGCCGGTGGAGCGGTTCGAGGAGCTCGTCGTCCGCTCCGATCAGCGCCGATTCGGTGCCTTCGAGGCAGAGCGCGCCGGGGGCCAGCCCCGAGTTCTCCAGCACGGCCACCGTGTCCGCCACCAAGCCGGGGTGGTGGAGCTGCGTCGGCGACAGGTTGACGTTGATCCGCAGCGGGCCGCCGCGCTCGCGCTGCCAGGTGCGGGCCTGCCGGACGGCCTCCTCCAGCACCCAGCGTCCGAGCGGCACGATCAGCCCCGTCCGCTCGGCCAGCGGGATGAAGCGGTCCGGGCCGAGGACCCCGTACTGCGGGTGCGACCAGCGGACCAGGGCCTCCGCGCCGTGCACGCTGCCGTCGTGCAGATGCACCAGCGGCTGGTACTCGATGAAGAACTCGCCCCGTTCCAGGGCGGCGGGCAGCGCGTTGGTCAGCCCGTGCCGGGTGATGGCCCGGGCATCGGCCTCCGCGTCGGCGAACTCGAAGCGGTTGCCGCCCGCGGCCTTGGCCCGGTACATGGTGATGTCGGCGCTGCGCAGCACCTCGGCGGCGGTGCGCTCGCCCGCCGCGCCCTCCACGATGCCGATGCTGCCGCGCACGCTCAGCTCCCGGCCTTCGAGCCGGATCGGCGCGGCGAGCGTGGACAGGATCCGCACGGCGAGGTCGGTCACGTCGCGTTCGGCGTCGAGCCTGGTGGTGAGGGCCACGAACTCGTCGCCGCCCAGCCGGGCGACGACCTCCCCGGGCCCGGTGGCGCAGCTCTGCAGCCGGTCCGCGACCTCCACCAGCAGCCGGTCGCCCGCCGAGTGACCGAGACTGTCGTTGACCGCCTTGAAGCCGTCCAGGTCCAGATAGCACAGGCCGAAGCGGGTGCCCTGCGAGCCGCTCAGCGCCTTCTCCAGCCGTTCGAAGAACAGGGTCCGGTTGGGCAGACCGGTGAGCGCGTCGTGCGTGGCCTCGTAGCGGAGGCGAAGGTTGAGCAGCCGGCGCTCGGTGGTGTCCTCCATCAGCGCGAGCTGGTACTGCGGGCGGCCCTCCGCGTCGCGCAGCAGGGACACCGTCAGATTGGTCCAGAGCACGGTGCCGTCGTGCCGGTAGTACGGCTTCTCGGCCCGGTAGTGCTCCCGTTCGCCGCGGACCAGCTCCCCGTACATCTTCCAGACGTTCGGGCCGTCGTCGGGATGTCCCCACTCGCTGACGTTGCGGCCCCGGACGTGGCCGTCCAGGCCGCCGAACATGCGCAGCAGGGCGTCGTTGACCTCGAGGATGTTGCCCTCCAGGTCGGCGATGCCTATGCCGATGGCGGCGCCCTCGAAGACCGCGCGGAACCGGGCCTCGCTGGCGTGCAGGGCCTGCTGGGCGTCCGAGCTGGCGGTGATGGCGGAGCGGGCGATGGCCTCCTGCTCGCTGCGGGTGCGCTCGCGCAGGGCGCGGGCGAAGCCGGCCGCGATGCCGTGCTGGAGCCGGGCGCAGCGGGCCCGGTACTCCTCCGCCTCCTCGGTGCCGGTGCCCTGCGGCCCGCAGTAGAGGACCAGGTACGCCTCGACCACGCCGAGGGTGCCCGCCAGGGCCTCCGGGTCGGTGCAGTGCAGGCCGATCAGACCGGCGCCCACCTGCTGGCCGGCCGCCGGGTCGAAGGGGCGGGCGTGCAGCGCCGCGGTGAGCGTGCGCGCCAGCGGGAGGAGGTGCTGTTCGAGCTCGGGCCGGGTGAGGGAGGTGGCCGTGACGGGGAAGATGGCGCGGCTCCAGATGGTGGCGAACCGCGCGACCCGGTCCTCGGCCCCGTCCTGCGCGCCGCCCGGCAGGACGGCGGCCGGAGCCGCGCCGCCCCGTCGGCCGGGGCGGCCCGGTTCCGCCGTGCCCGGGATGTGGGCCGGGGTTCTCACGCCTTGCGTCCCACGCCGCCGAAACCGGAGAACGCGTACGGGTCCTCCTGCAGGTCTCCGACCGGGCCACCGGAGCCGTCGGTCCCGTGGGAGCCCTGGGCACCCCGGGAGCCGTCCGGGCGCCAGAGGGGCATCGCCACCAGGCCCGGCTCGACCAGCTCGAAGCCCTCGAAGAAGCGGGCGACCTGCTCGCCGGTCCGCATCACGAGCGGGTTGCGGATGTCCCGGTAGACGCCGACGGTGCCCGCGGCCTGCTCCTTGGGCACCGGGATGCCCTCGAAGGAGGCGTGGGTGAGCACCAGCAGGCTGCCCGGGGCGAGCGCCTCGCGCAGTTCGGCGACGGCGGCGTAGGGCTCGTCCGCGTCCTCCAGGAAGTGGAGGACGGCGACCAGGAGCAGGGCCACCGGGCGGCTCAGGTCGAGGAGTCCGGAGACCTCGGCGCTGGTCAGGATGGACTGGGGCTTGCGGAGGTCCGCGCCGACGACGGCGGTGCGGTCGTCGCCCGCCAGGACGGCGCGGCTGTGGGCGACGGCGACCGGGTCGTGGTCGACGTAGACGACCCGGGCCTGCGGGGTGGCGGCCTGTGCGACCTCGTGGACGTTGCCGAAGGTGGGGATGCCGGACCCGATGTCCAGGAACTGGGTGATGCCCTCGCCGGCGGCGTACCGGACGGCCCGGCGCATGAACGCCCGGTTCGCCTGCATGATCTTCGGGAGCCCCGGGATGAATTCCATCGCGCGGCGGGCCGCCTGCCGGTCCACCTCGAAATTGTGCGAGCCGCCCAGGTAGTAATCGTAGATGCGGGACACACTCGGCACCGATATGTCGATACCTGGCGGGGCCCAGGCGGGGCGCTCCATCGGATCTCCAAGGCGTTGGCCATGGTCTGCACCATGGTCTGGTTCCACGTGGGGGTCGGACAGCTGTCCGAGCCGAATGTACTGATCATTTCCCAACAGGGCGAGCAAAAGCGGAAATTGGTGATCCGTTCTTCGTCACACATCAAAGGCCCCGGCGGCCCCTCCCGATCCGGTGACGCATGATTGACCGAAACCGACAAATCCCTTTTGGGGAATGGTGGGTGAACGCTCAGGACTTGCAGGATGGTTGGCTCAAACCTCCACGGTCCGAACATCACCCGTTCAGGGGAACCCCGGCCGCCCGGCGCGTGCCCCGACAGCCCCGGGCCCATGCTCCCGGGGTGAAGAGAGCTTCAGCCAGGCACCTCCTCGCGGTCCCGGTGCTGCTGTGGGCGGCCCTGTCCGGCGTTCCTGCGGTGGCCGATAGCTGTGCCTATGCATCCGTGGACACGACGGGGTCAGGCAGCGGGACGACCCTGGTCGCGATCGCCGGATCAGGTGGCCGGGACGGCGGCCAGGGGTACGGCCATGGTGGCGGACATCACGGCGGCCCCCACCACTGCAAGCCCCCGGGCAAGCACGACGGGAAACACGGGAAGCACCACGGACGGCCGCACGGCGGACACCACTGCCCGCCGCCCCCGCCGCCTCCGTGCCCCAAGCCGCCGAAGCCCACTCCCCCGCCGCCGCCCAAGCCCACCCCCAAGCCCACCCCCAAGCCCACGCCCAAACCCACCCCGAAGCCGACGCCGACGCCGAAGCCCCCGCCCGCACCCGAGCCGCCGCCCGAACCGGTGCCCAAGCCCCCGCCCCCGCCCGCCCCGAAGCCGGCCCCGGCGTCCCGGACTCCCCAGCCGCCCCCGCCGCCCCGGCCGCGTGCGGCGCCCAAGCCGCCCCCGCCCGTGGTCGTCCCGCCCGCGGCGCCCGCCGCGGTGGCCCGGCCCGCCTACCACGCCCCGGCGCGGAAGAAGCCGGACCGGCACCGGATCAACCCGGTCACCTTCACCCTGCTCGCCACGGCCCCCGCGGTGCTCGCACTCGCCGCGCTGCGGCCGCGCTGATTGGAGTTCCCTTGTCGGAATGGCTCGTGCTGTCGCTCGCGATGGCCGCGGCCTGTGCCGTGGTGCTGTCCATCGCCTTCTTCAACCACCGGAGGATCAGCGAGGACGACGATCCGTCGGAGACCCCGGACGTCATCGAGTACATGACGATGATGATCGGCGTGATCTACGCGATCGTGCTCGGTCTGGCCATAGCCGGGGTCTGGGAGGGCCGCGGGGCAGCCCAGGAATACGTACGCCAGGAGGCCCAGGCCCTCCACGAGGTCAGCGTCCGGGCCGAGGTCTACCCGCCCGAGGTCCGGGCCCGGATCAGGTCCGACGTGGACGCCTACGTCACCCATGTGGTCACCACCGAGTGGAAGGCCATGGGCGACACCGGCGAGGTCACCGACAAGGGCGCCGAGCTGCTGGACCGCATCCGCCGGGACGTGACCGACTACCAGCCCCAGACCGACCACGAGGGCCAGGCGTACCAGCCCCTCGTCGACCAGGTCGCCCTGGTCGACGACGCACGGTCCAGCCGGGCCGGGAGCGCCGGGGACACCATGCCCGGAGTGGTGTGGTTCGGCCTGATCATCGGCGCCCTGGTCACCGTGGGAATGATCTTCGCGCTGCAGATCCGGCGCTCGTTCCGGGAGATGCTGCTGGCCGGTCTGTTCAGCGCGCTGATCGCCTTCCTGCTGTTCCTGATCTGGGACTTCGACGCCCCCTACGGCCGGGGCATCGCCGCCACCGCCGAGCCCTTCCTCCAGCAGTTCCCGCATCTGGACCTGGGCGGCTGACCCCACCGGGCCGGACCCAAACCTGATCGGAGCCCCCGTTACCCGGTTCGGCGGACGACGATGACCCGTTCGCCCGGCCCTGATCGCGGGTGTCCCCGGACCGTCCTAGCGTGACGGACAACGAGGTGCGGCACGCCCCCCACGGCGGAATCGTTCCGCGGCCGCGCCCCGGGATCCGGAGACGAGCCATGGGTGCGATACGTGCCTCTGCCACAGCCCTGCTCACCGCCGGCGCCGGCGTCACCCTCCTGTGGGGTGTGTCCGCCGCCGGCGCGTCGTCTGTTCCCGACGAGGTCGCGCCCGCCCAGACCAGCCCGTTCGGCGGCACCCTCACCCCCTCGACGGTCGCACCGGGCGGCGCACTGCGGCTCGCCGTCACGAACTGCAACGCCGCCTACGCCGTGGCCTCTTCCGGGGTCTTCGACTCCGTGAGCATCCCGCGCGGCGGGAGCGCACGGGTGACCGTCGACCGTGACGCCCGCCGCGGAGCCCAGTACTCGGTGGCCTTCACCTGCAACGGCGAGACCGTTTCCGCCGACCTCACCATCGCCGGCGGCACGAGTTCCCCGACGGCCCGCTCCACGGCCACCGTCCGGGCCACCCCGTCCGCCATCGCACCCGGCCTCCCGTCCGCGGTTCCGCCCGCCGTACGTCCCGCCCTGCCGCCCGCCGCGTCGCCCGTCGTCCCGCCCGCGCCCACCCCCGTGCCGCCCCGGGCCACTTCGGGCACGGGCACCGGCACCGTTACGGGCACCGGAACAGGTACGGGCACCGTCCCGGGCACCGGTACGGGTACGGGTACGGGTACGGGCACCGGAGCCACGCTCGGCGTACGCGGCGGGCTCGGCGGCAGCATCACCCGGTCGAACCCCGCCGAGATCGCCGCCGGGGCCACCCTGCTGGTGGCCGCCGCGGCCGGCACGGCGTACGCCCTCTGCCGCCGGGCCGCCGCCCGCAGGCACTGACCCGTAGGAGCCGGACCCCGCCGGAACACCCGGCGCCCTCCGGAGCCCACCGGTGCACGACGACGCCCGCCGGCACCTGCCGGTGTCAGACGGAACTCGACCGTGCCTGCCGGTGCTTGCCGGAGCAAAGGCGTCGTCCCGGGTCCTCGCCGGGACCCGGGACGACCGGCGGTGCGGGGGCACAGACCGGGGAGGTCCAGACCGGTCAGGCGACCCGCCCGCGGACCGGGCGGCGACGGCGCATCAGGTGGATGCCCGCGCCGAGGGCGGAGGTGCCGACGAGGCCCGCACCGATGGCGGTCTCGGCCGGCGACGGGCCGAAGGACCCGCCGAGACCGCCCTGCGCACCCCTGCCGAGGAGCACCTGGAAGCGGTGCGTGGCGATGAGGCTGCTGTCGTTGCACTTGACCTGCAGCGTGTGGGTTCCGGGCGACGCGTGGTTGAAGATCCGGACATTGGCGAAACCGACCGTGCCGGCCGAGAGGTTGGCCGGCGAGAAGGTTCCCGGCGCGGAGACCGTGCCGCCGTGGCCGCAGCCGGTCGCGCTCACCTGCATCGTGGAGCCCTGGTGCACGGAGAACGGGTTGACCGAGACGTTGCTCGGGCCCTGGCCGCCGATGCCCGTGCCCGGCGGGTCCGCGGCGGCGAACGGGGCGCTGAGTCCGACGGCGGCGAAGACGGCCGCCGTCACGGTAAGAGCGCGAAAGGCACGCATGGTGGAACCTCCAGCGGAAAGCGCCCCGGAGCGGTGGCCCGGGATGATCGACGAGAACGCCTCCCTGGACGCAACCCTCAGGCCGCTCCGCAACCAGCGCATGTCCGGCTTTGGGCCGCCCGGTTGACCGACACGCCGAGCGGCGTACCGCTCCGGTGACGGATCCGCAGGTCACACCCCGTCAGACATTCATGTGACGATTACCCGGACGGGCGCACCCCTTCCGGGCCCACCACCCGTTCGCCCTTCCCCCCTCGCCGTACCGCCCGTGTGCGCTTAGCGTGCGTGAACATGGGCGTCGGGGAGGCCGGCACGACGGCGCCGGGGAGGGACTTCGAACGCGGGCCGGGACCCCCGCGTCGGGAAGGGAACCATGTTCATGGAGGACGAGCCGCCGCGCAGGCGGCGCTCCCCCTGGGGCGTCATCGCCCTGGTGTTGCTCTCCGGGCTGGCCATGATGCGGAACGGGTCGAACATCGACGACGGACCGCCGCAGCCCACCGCGGCCTCCGCGGTCAAGGTGACGCCGGACCAGCTGCCCGCGGAGGCGCCGCAGGTGCCGCTGGGGATGCGGATGCTGGACCACTCGTCGGTGCAGCGGATCCGCATCCCGTCCATCAGCGTGGACGCACCGGTGATGACGGTGGGGCTGGACGCCCAGGGCTGGATCGACGCACCGCCGGCCGAGGACAACAACCTCGCCGGCTGGTACCTCAACGGCATCTCGCCGGGCCAGCAGGGCTCCGCGGTGCTCGTCGGCCATGTCGACAACGCGCGCGGGCCGGCGGTGTTCTACGGGCTGGGATCGGTCCGCAAGGGCAGCCGCATCGAGGTGGAGCGGTACGACGGGCGCACCGCGGTGTTCGAGGTGTACGGCGTGGAGGTGTTCGCCAAGGACTCCTTCCCCGGATCCCGGGTCTACGGGGACACCGGGCACGCCGAGCTCCGCGTGATCACCTGCGGGGGCGGCTACTCCAAGGCGAAGGGCTACGACGGCAACGTGGTGGTCTTCGCGCGGATGGTGGAGGCCCGGTAGGGCGGCTTCCCCGGCCGCGGGAGGGCCCCTCCCGCGGCCGGTGCTCCGGGGTGCTCAGTGCGGGGCCACCGGCAGGGTCATCCGGTAGCCGCGGTCGAGGAGTTGGGGAAGGTAGCTGTGCAGGGCGGCGACGCTCTGCGAGCGGTTGCCGCCCGCGTCGTGGTTGAGCACGATCACGCCCGGGCCGGCGCCCCGCAGGACCCGCGAGACGATGGTGCCGGTGCCCGGCTCCTTCCAGTCCAGGGTGTCCACGGTCCAGGCCAGCGGCTCCATGCCGAGCTCCGCGCCGATCTCGAAGGCCGCGCGGTTCCAGGCGCCGAACGGTGCGCGGAACCACAGCGGCGGCTCTCCGGTGATCTGCTCCACGACGTCGCTGGTGCGGCCGATCTCGGAAGCGAGGGCGGGGCGGGAGAGCTTCGGGATGAGCGGGTGCGTCCAGGTGTGGTTGCCGATGACGTGTCCCTCGGCGGCCATGCGGCGTACGAGGTCCCGGTGGACGTCGGCCATCTCCCCGCAGAGGAAGAACACGGCCCGCTGGCCGTGGCGGGCGAGCGTGTCCAGGATGCCGGGGGTGTACCGGGGGTCGGGCCCGTCGTCGAAGGTGAGCACCATGGAGCTGCCCGTGCTCGGGGTGACGGGCAGCTCCAGGATGGGTCTGTCGCGCACGGCGAGGGGGCCGCGCCGGTAGCGCGGCGGGGCCTCGTTGAGGCTGGGCTTGAGCCGGTACGTCGACGGGGGCGGCCCCTGCGCGCGCAGGCCGGGCGCGCCTCCGGCCCCGGCCGCTCCCCCGGGGCCCGCGCCGGTGCCGGCGCTCCCGGCGGCGCCGGCCGGTCCTCCGGCGGACCCGGTCGGCCCTCCCGCGGCGGGTGCGCCGGGCGGGACGGCCTGCTGTTCGCCGATCAGCCCGGCGGCGGCCGCGACCCCGATGAACACGGCGGCGCGCAGTACGAACCGCCTCCCCGTAGACAGCTCATCGTTTTTCATTAGTTCTACGTATCAACGAGACCCCCGGAGAAGTCGAGAGTCGCGCACGTGCCGCCGCCCCCTCACCCGGTCGGCCGAGGTCCGTCCCGCGCCACGCCCGGGCCGGACGGCACCATATGAGGCATGAACGGGAACTTCCGCACCCAGGTACTCGACGTCACCACCGGCACCGGCGAGCGGGTGCACGATCTGACCGCCGCCTGCACCGCTTTCCTGGACACCGCCGCCGGGGGCCGCGACGGACTGCTCAACGTCTTCGTCCCCCACGCCACGGCGGGCATCGCCGTCATCGAGACCGGCGCGGGCAGCGACGACGACCTGCTGGCCGCGCTCACCGACCTGCTGCCCGCCGACGACCGCTGGCAGCACCGCCACGGCAGCCGCGGCCACGGCCGGGACCACGTCCTGCCCGCGCTGGTCGCCCCGCACGCCACCCTGCCGGTGATCGGCGGCGAACTCGCCCTCGGCACCTGGCAGTCGGTGTGCCTGGTGGACACCAACCAGGACAACCCCCACCGCCAGGTACGCCTGTCCTTCCTGGGCTGAACGGCTCCTGCCCGGGCTGAACGGGTCTCCTGGGCCGAACGGGTCCCCTGGGCCGAACGGGTCTCCTGGGCTGAAGGGTCGTTCCCGCGCCGGACGGGTCAGCCGCGGCGGACCAGCGGGAAGGGCAGGGTCTCGCGGATGGTCAGGCCGGTGAGGAACATGACCAGGCGGTCCACGCCGATGCCGAGGCCGCCGGTCGGGGGCATGGCGTACTCCAGGGCGTCCAGGAAGTCCTCGTCGAGCTCCATCGCCTCCGGGTCGCCGCCGGCGGCCAGCAGGGACTGGGCGGTGAGACGGCGGCGCTGCTCCACCGGGTCGGTCAGCTCCGAGTAGGCGGTGCCCAGTTCGGTGCCGAAGGCCACCAGGTCCCAGCGCTCGGCGAGCCGGGGGTCCCGGCGGTGCTGCCGGGTCAGCGGGGAGACGTCGGTGGGGAAGTCCTTGTAGAAAGTGGGGAGCTGGGTCTTCTCCTCGACCAGCCGCTCGTACATCTCCAGCACCACGTCCCCCCGGGTGTCCTCGGGGCCGTGCGGGACCCCGGCCCGGTCGCAGAGGCGGCGCAGCACCTGCTCCCCGGTGTCCGCGTCGACTTCCTCGCCCAGGGCCTCGCTCACCGCCCCGTAGAGGGTCTTCACCGGCCAGGTCCCGGAGATGTCGTGCTCGGTGAGCCGGCCGTCGGGGCCGGCCTTGCGGGCGACCGGGGAGCCGAAGGCGGCGGTGGCGGCGCCCTGGATCAGCTCCCGGGTCAGGTCGAGCATCACGTCGTAGTCGGCGAACGCCTGGTACGCCTCCAGCATCGTGAACTCGGGGTTGTGCTTGTGGGAGACGCCCTCGTTGCGGAAGGTGCGGCCCATCTCGAAGACCTTCTCCATGCCGCCGACGCACAGCCGTTTGAGGTACAGCTCGGGGGCGATGCGCAGGTACAGGTCCAGGTCGTAGGCGTTGATGTGGGTACGGAACGGCCGGGCGTTGGCGCCGCCGTGGATCTGCTGGAGCATCGGGGTCTCGACCTCCAGGAAGCCACGGTCCAGCAGCCCCTGGCGGAGCGCCTGGACCGCCGTGGACCGGGCCCGGACCACGTTGCGGGCCTCCGGGCTGGCGACCAGGTCCAGGTAGCGGCGGCGCACCCGGGCCTCGGGGTCGGCCAGGCCCTTGCGCTTGTCCGGCAGGGGGCGCAGGCACTTGCCGGTGAGCTGCCAGGAGGAGACGACGACGGACACCTCGCCGTTCCGGCTGGTGCCGACCTCCCCGGTGGCCAGCACGTGGTCGCCGAAGTCGACCTGGGAGGTGAAGGAGTCCACCACCGCCGGTCCGGACTCGTCCCGGGTGAACATCAGCTGGACGTCCCCGGACCAGTCCCGGAGCACGGCGAAGACCACGCCGCCGAGGTCGCGCACCACCATGATCCGCCCGGCCACGGTGGCCTGCCCGCCGGTCCGGGCGCCGGCCGGCGGGCCGGGGTGGGCCGCGCGCAGGTCCGCCGCCGTGTGGGTGCGCGGCGGGATGCCGACGGGGTAGGGATCGGTGCCGGCCGCGACCAGCCGGCCGAGTTTGGCGTGCCGTACCCGGACCTGCTCGGGGAGCCGTTCGGCGGGCGCCCCCGGCCCGGCTCCGGCCTCCTCCAGGCCGAGCGAGGCGATCGGCGGCAGGCCCGCGGTGGTCGCGGGGGCGGTGACGCCCTTGGGGTGGCCCTTGCCCCACATCCTCCGCAGGCTCGGTACGGAGACGAAGCCCTCGGCGATGCCGGAGGCGAGCGAGACCCGGGCCAGCGAGCCGGCGTCCTGGTAGCAGAGGAAGCGCGGGTACCACTCGGGCCCGTACTTCACGTTGGAGCGGTACAGGGCCTCCAGCTGCCACCAGCGGGAGAAGAACAGCAGCAGCCTGCGCCAGATCCGCAGGACCGGGCCGGCACCGATCCGGGCGCCCTCCTCGAAGACCGACCGGAACACGGCGAAGTTGAGCGAGATCCGGCGGACGCCCAGCCGGGGCGCGGTGGCGCACAGCTCGGAGACCATGAACTCCATCACCCCGTTGGGGGCGGCCCGGTCGCGGCGCATCAGGTCCAGGGAGATCCCGTCCCGGCCCCAGGGGACGAAGGAGAGCAGGGCGATCAGCCGGCCGTCCGCGTCCAGGGCCTCGACCAGCAGGCAGTCGCCGTCGGCGGGGTCCCCGAGCCGGTCCAGGGCCATGGAGAAGCCGCGCTCGGTCTCGGTGTCGCGCCAGTGGTCGGCGCGGTCGATGATCCGCTCCATCTCCTCGTCGCCGAGAGCGGAGTGGCGGCGGATGCGGACGGTGGCGCCGGTGCGCCGGACCCGGTTGACGGCCTGCCGGGTGACCCGCATGTCGCGCCCGTCGAGGTCGAAGTGGGCGACCTGCAGGATGGCCTCGTCGCCGAGCTGGAGCGCGCCCAGCCCGGACCCCGCGTACGCCGTCGCTCCCGCTTCGGAGGCGCCCATCACGGCCGGCTGCCAGCCGTAGCGGCGGGCGACGGCCAGCCAGGTGTCGATGGCGGGGGGCCAGGCGACCGGGTCCCCCACCGGGTCGCCGCTGGCCAGGCAGACGCCGGCCTCGACTCGGTAGGTGACGGCGGCCTTGCCGCTGGGGGCGAAGACCACCGCCTTGTCGCGGCGGGTCGCGAAGTAGCCCAGCGAGTCGTTGCGCCCGTACGCGCCGAGCAGGGCGCGGATCCGGGGCTCCTCGTCGCCGTGCAGGGCGGCGGTCAGCCGCTGCGAGCGGAAGAGGGTGGCGGCCGCGTTCAGCAGGGCGAGCGCGCCGAACAGGCCGAGCAGGAAGTAGAGCGGGCGGGGCGGGCGGCCGGCGAACTGGCGGGCGGAGAAGAGTCCGCCGAAGACCTGTTTGGCCGCCCAGTCCAGCCACTCGTCGCGCGGCAGGGTGCCGGGGAACAGTGCGACCAGGCCCCAGCCGACGAGGACCGCGGCGAGCAGGCCGAGGCCGAGGACGAGCAGGGCGCGCCAGAGCGCCCCGGGGCGGGAGGCGGCGTAGAACTCCTTGCGGGCGAGGACGAGGACGACCAGGGCGGCGATGCCGATGACGCCGGACGGGACCGATTCCAGCAGCGGATAGGAGCCGTCCAGCAGGATCAGCAGGTCGGTGAGGACCAGCAGGGCCAGATAGGTGACGACGATCCACCAGGCGACCTTCTTGCGGGTGCCGAGGGCGGCGGCGAGCAGGAAGAGGAAGACGGCGTAGGCGAGGTTCTCGCTGACCGGCACCAGGGTGAGGTCGATGAACCGGACGAGCGGGCGGAGCAGGCGGCGCAGCGTCGGGGAGAGCGCCAGCAGGGCGCACAGGAGGCCGAGTACGCCGAAGAACGCGGCGAATCCGTCGGGGACCTGGTGGAGGAAGGTGTTCCCGGTCCTGCGGGTCTCCTGGCGGGGAGCTGCGCTGACGCTCATGTTCCGCAGGGTAATTTTCGGCGCCCGGCTCCGCTTCCCGGCGGAGCCGGTCCGGTGCCCGGCCGGCGGTCCGGCTGCCCGTCCGGCGGTCCGGCTGTCCGGCCGTCCGGCCGTCTGGCCCTCCGGCCGTCCTGCCGTCCTGCGGCTGCGCCTGACCGTCGGCGGCCCGTCGGCGGCCACGTCGGGGGCCAGGTCCGTGGCCGCGTCGCTACCCCCGTCAGCGGCCCCGTCAGCGGCCCCGTCAGCGGCCCCGTCAGCGGCCCATGGTCAGCCCCTGGGCGGTGGCGCCCCGGCTCAGGACGGCCTCGGTGATCGCGTCCTGCGCGGTTTCGTAGTCCCCTCGGTCCGGGTCGGCGGCCAGGCCCGCCGGAAGGTTGATCACGCGACCGGCGCTCAGGTCCATCCACTGCGGGATGAACTCGGCGCGGGTGACCCGCCAGCGCTGCCCCGACGCGGCGGGCGGCTCGAAGCGGAAGCGGGCGATGGAGCCGTAGTTCCCGCGCGCGTCGAAGTCGCCCGAGTGGTTGAACATGGTGCCGGCGACCTGGTCGCCCATGCCGTAGACGATCCAGGTCCCGTTGACCTTCTCGTACGCCTGCGGGATGTGGGCGTGGGTGCCGAGGATGAGGTCGATGTCCGGCCGTCCGCCGGTCGCGGAGGCGGTCAGGGCGCGGCCCAGGGAGAGCTGCTGCTCGTCCGGGTCGGTCTGCCACTCGGTGCCCCAGTGCAGGCTGACCAGGACCACGTCGGCGCCGGCCCGGCGGGCGGCCCGCGCGTCGGCGACGATCCTGTCCCGTTCCATCGGGGCCACCGCCCAGGGCATGCCCTCCGGCATCGGGTTGCCGTTGGTGCCGTAGGTGTACGCGAGGTGTGCGACCTTCGCGCCGCCCGCCCGGTACACCGGCGGGGACGCCGCCTCGGCGGCGGTGCGGGCCGAACCGGCGTGCTTCAGCCCCGCCGCGTCGAACCGGTCCAGGGTGCGGCGCAGGCCGTCCGCGCCGTCGTCGAGCGTGTGGTTCGACGCGGTGGAGCAGCCGTCGTACCCGGCGTCCTTGAGTCCTTCGGCCACCTGCGGAGGGGAGACGAAGGCCGGGTAGCCGCTGAACGGGCCGTCCTCGTCCCCGTACACGGTCTCCATGTGGCACAGGGCGAGGTCGGCGGCCGAGACTACCGGTTTGACCTTCGAGAACATCGGGCGGAAGTCGTAGCCGTCGCCGCCCGCGTCGGCGCGGGCGTGGTTGATGACCGAGGTGTGCGGGAGGACGTCACCGCTGGCGACCAGGGTGAAGCCGTGCGGCGCGGAGGTGCCGGGTGCGCCGGAGGGCTGCGGGTGGCCGGAGGCGCGGCGAGCCGTGTCGGTCCCCGTGCGTCCGGCGGCCTGGTCGCCGTCGGCGGAGCAGCCGGCGGCGGCCGCCGACAGCAGGAGGGCGGACAGGACGGCGGCGGCCCGCCGGGTGCGCGTGGTCATCTGCCCAGCTCCTTCATCCCCGTACGCCCGGCGGTCCCGTGCCCGGCGATCCGACGCATGACGATCCGATGTGTGGTGACCCGATGTATGACGATCGGATCATCTGCAATCCATAGAAGTTGGCGGGCGAAGTCAAGGACCACTGCCGCGGGGACCGGCCCCCCTCACCCGTCGGGCCCGCGGGCCGGAGGCCGCCTCACCCGTTCGCCGCGCCGTTCGACCGTTCGTCGCGGAGTGCTGCCGTCCACCGGGCCGCCGGGGTGCTTGGGCGCACCGCTCCCGCCCGCCGGTTCCCGGGCGGCTCCGTGCAGGTCAGGGTGTGCATGTCGAGCCCGCCCGGACCCCGGAAGGAGCCACCCGGTGCCGCCCTCTCCCACCCTCCGGCGCACGGACGCCCAGGCCATGGCCGAACTCCAGCGCGAACACGGCCGGGCCCTGTTCGGCTTCCTGCTCGGGCTCGCCCACGGGGACGCCCAGCGCGCCGAGGACCTCGTCCAGGAGACCCTGGTGCGGGCCTGGCAGCACCCGGAGGCCCTGGAGAGCGACCACGCGTCGATGCGGCCCTGGCTGTTCACGGTCGCCCGGCGGCTCGCCATCGACGCGCGCCGGGCCCGGCTGTCGCGGCCCCGGGAGGTCGACCAGGAGGATCTGGAGCAGGCGGCCGCGCCCGTGGACCGGGTGGCCGGGGCGGTCACCGCGATCGACGTACGGCGGGCCGTGGGGAGCCTGGGGCGGGAGCACCGGGAGGTGCTGGTGCAGGTCTACTTCCGCGACCGGTCCGTCGCCGAGGCCGCCCGTGAGCTGGGCATTCCCGCCGGCACCGTCAAGTCCCGGACGTACTACGCCCTGCGCGCCCTGCGGAGGGACCTCCAGGGGTACGGGCTCGGCGCCTGAACGGAAGCGGGCCGCGGCGGACGGCGAGGACCGGCCGTCAGCTGTACGCGAGGTGTCCGGAATACGTCGGAAACGGCATCGGAACGTTCAAGTTTGGTAAACATCCCCCGGTTCGGAAGCCTCTCCGGCAAGGCTCGACGGGTACGAGGCACAGCTCTACACCGGGGAGAAGGTGGAAACGGTGCAGCCCGAGGGGATGAACGGCACCAGTGACGGCGGGCTCGCGGTGCCCATGGCCTGGCTCTACGCGGAATACATCGCGGACGAACTGCTGCGCACGGGCCGGCTGATCCCGGTCGGCACCCTGGATTTCCGGGCCGGGCGGGACACCCTCGCCCTGACCATCTACCTCTCCGACGCGGCCGGGGAACTCTCCGGCATCCGCGTGGTGTCCCAGCTCGACGAGTGGCTCTCGCTCACCGCGTACGGGCACCCCTGGCGCGACTGGGTGCACACCCGGTTCCTCCAGCTGGGCGAGGAGGCCCGGGAGCGGGGCCGCGGCGAGGACCCCGACCTGGAACTGGCCCGCGCGGCCTGGCACTGGCTGGACCGCACGGAGCTGTTCGCCACCAACCTCGACCCGGCCCGGCCGGACGGGTTCGCGGACCCCTTCGACCCGCCCGCCCTGGACGAGAACGCGCGCGTCTGGACCCCCGCCTGGCAACTCGGCCTTCCTCTGGGTCATTTGGCGATGCACCTGTTCTAGCGCGCAACCTTCCGCAACGGTTTCACCAACGGTTTTCACCTCAACAGGCAACCTCGGGCTCCGGGTTGCCGTCCTCCGGGAACGAGGGCCGGTCCGGTCGACCGCCGAGACCGCCCGAAGAGACCGAACTTGAGGAAGACCACCTTGATACGTGTCACACGTGTGGTGACCGCGACCGCGGCGGTACTCGCCCTGGCCTCGGCAGCACCGGGCCCGGCGTTCGCGCAGCCCACGCCCGGCCCCCGGCCGGACGCGGCCGGCCCCGCGACGGGCCCCGCGACCGGACCGGGCGGCCCCGCGACCGAAACGACGGGCAGGCCCACGGCCGGAGGACTCCCGCCCGGCTGGCGGATCACCGGCACCGGGTCCGGGCGCCGACTGGTGTGGACCGCGGACCGGCCGGTCGCCATGGGGGACGCCCGGATCGAGTTCCGCTCCGGGGACCGCCTGCTGGGCCTGCCCACCGCCGAACCGGACGGACGCTCCTTCTCCCTGGACGCGGCCGCCCTGCGGATCGGCCCGGACGACGACCTCCGGGTCCTCTCGGGCGGCCGCCGGATCGATGCCTCCGCGCCCCGCGCCCCCCGTCCCGAAGCGTTCCGGCAGGCCGCCCCGTCGGAGGCCCCGATGACCGCCGCCGCCGTCGACCCCGGCACGCCGGGCGGCCACCGCACCGTGACCGGCGAGTACACCCTGCCGTCGGTCACCCTGCCCGGCCTCCCCGCTCCCGTCGAGATGCGCGGCACCGTCGTCGGCCCGGCCGACGCCCCCGCCGGACGCCCGCTGGTGCTGTTCCTGCACGGTCGGCACGGCACCTGCTACACCAAGTCCGGTGAGACCAGCGGGGACTGGCCCTGCAAGAGCGGATGGCAGCCCATCCCCAGCCAGAACGGCTACCTGCAGGCCCAGAAGCTGCTGGCCTCGCAGGGCTACGTGACCGTGTCCATCGCCGCCAACGGCATCAACGGACAGGACGACCAGGCCGATGACGGCGGCGCGCAGGCCCGCTCCTCCCTCGTACGGCGGCACCTGGCGCAGTGGGCGGACTGGGCGGCGAAGCCGGAGTCGGCTCCGGCGGCCGTGAAGGCCACCGCCCGCGCGGACCTGTCGAAGGTCATGCTCGTGGGCCACTCGCGCGGCGGCGAGGGCGTCAACCGGGCGGCCCTGGACAGCCTCTACCGTCCGCCGGCCGACCAGGACGGCCACAAGGGACCGGTGACCTGGAAGATCCGGGGCAACGTGCTGATCGGCCCGACCATCTTCGGCCAGAACCCCGTCCCCGACGTCCCCTCCACCACGCTGCTGCCCGGCTGCGACGGCGACGTCTCCGACCTGCAGGGCCAGATCGTCGCGGACGGCACGCGCGGAGTGAGCGCCGGCAGCGCCCTGCACAGCTCCGTGTACATGGTCGGCGCCAACCACAACTACTTCAACACCGAGTGGACCCCCGGCCAGGCCAAGGCCCCGGCGCAGGACGACTTCTGGAACGACGGGGAGAACCCGGACCCCGTCTGCACGCCCGGCAAGGGCATCCGGCTGACGGCCGCACAGCAGCAGACCGCGGGAGCCACGTACATCGCCGCCTCCGCCCGGCTGTTCGTCGCGGGTGACGACGCGGTCCGTCCGCTGCTCGACGGTTCGGGCCACAAGGCCCCCTCCGCCGGCCCCGCCCGGGTCCTCACCCACGCCGTGGGCGGCCACCGCATCCCGCTGGTCCTGCCCGGAGCCGGCCCGGCCGTGTCCGTCACCGGCGGTCGGATCTGCGCCCAGGTCGACCCCGATCCCAAGCGCGCCTGCCTGCCGTCCGGCACCGTCGGCCGGTCCCCGCACTTCGCCGGATGGGAGGCGAACCCCGAGCCGGGGCGCGACGCCGTCGCCCTGCGCTGGACCGCCCCCGGCGCCGCGGTGACCGTACGCCCCGCCAAGCCGGTGTCGCTGGCCGGCTCCCGGGACCTCACGCTGCGTCTGATCGTGCCGCCGAACTCCGCCGGCACCCAGCTGGACCTGGCCCTCACCGACACCTCCGGGCGCCGCGCCGTGCTCGGCCGGACCACCGTCGACGGCCTGCCCGGCACCGACCGCACCGCCTCCCACTGGGCCCGTGAGGTACGCCTCCCGCTGGCCGCAGCCACCCGTGCCGGACTGGACCTCAAGGCCGTGCAGAGCCTGGAGCTGACCCCGCGCAGCCGGTCCGGGCAGGCCTGGCTGATGGACGCCTGGGGCTGGCGCCCCGGCACCCCGGCGGTCAAGGACGCCGCGCTGCCGCGGGTGGACATCGGCCGCCTCGTGGTGCCGGAGGGCAACTCCGGCTCCCGTACGTACAAGGTCCCGGTGAAGGTGTCCGGCGAGGGCACCGGTCAGGTGCGGATCTTCGTCCGCACTCCGGGCCGGGAGGAGCAGATCACCTCCAAGGTGGTCGACGTGCGCGCAGGCGCCCAGACCGTCGACGTGCCGTTCACCGTGCAGGGGAACACCCGGTACGGCTACGACACCGCCTACGACGTGGCCGTCAAGGCCGTGCGGGGCGCCGTGGTCGGCTCCCACCTGGGCGGGCTCACGGCCCGCAACGACGACCCCGTACCGGCGATGAAGGCCGTTCCGCTGGCCACCTCCGTGACCGAGGGCAGCCCGCTCGTCTGGCGGGTGACCCTGTCGGCGCCGGCGGACGTCGAACTCTCGGGCGACCTCGCGCTGGTTCCCGTGGACCGCGGTCCCGAGCTGTCCACCGCGGACGTGGACCCGAAGTGGCTGGACGACAACTTCGCCGCGAAGCCGGACCCGTCCGTGCCGCTGTCCCGGGTACGGGAGGAGCCGGTGCTCGTGGCGGGCATCCCCGCGGGGAAGCTGACCGCCGACGTCGCCGTGCCCACCTCCCGCGACCGCGTGCGGGAGCCCGCGGAGAAGCTCCAGGCACGCCTGATCACCTACAACGAGAAGTGGGAGCAGGTGCGCGGGCCGCTGCTGACGGGAACGGTCAAGGACGCCTCCTGACCGGCCGGTTCAGCGGATGACGTCCGGAGTGGTGCCCGGAGTGGCGTCCGGGGTGGTGTCCGAGGTGGCCTCCGAAGTGGCGTCCGGGCCGTCCTTGGGATCGGTGACCAGGCCGGTGAAGTCGGCCTCGTTGCGCTCGGCACGGTGTACGTACCAGCGGGCGATCAGCCACATCACGGGGTACACGGCCACCCCGAGCGCCACCCAGACCAGGGCCCCGGACCCGCCGCCGGGCAGCGCGAGCAGCAGCGGCAGGGTGCCGACCAGCAGGGCCAGCGCCCCCAGCGCGCCGAGTCCGGCGCGCAGCTGGCTCCGCATCAGCGCCCGTACGTAGGTGGCGCCCAGGGTGGTCTGCTCGGAGATCTCCGAACGCGCCGGGGTATGCGCGGGCGGCCGCCGGTGGGCCGCCCTGGGCACCCCGGTGACCACTTCCCGGCGCGGTGCCGCGCCGGGGCGCCGTTCCTCCGCCATGGCAGGGAAGTCTAGGGGGCGTCTTCCGGATCGGACCCGGTCCGGAAGACGCCCCCCACCTCCCGGGCGCCCTCCGGCTATTTGAGGAGTCTGGACAGGCGGCGGTCGGCGAGCGGTCTGCCGCCCGTCTGACAGGTGGGGCAGTACTGCAGTGCCGAGTCGGCGAAGGACACCTCTCGGATGGTGTCCCCGCAGACCGGGCAGGGCTCGCCGGCCCGGCCGTGGACGCGCATCCCGGTCTTCTTCTCGGCCTTCAGCCGGCCCGCGGCCAGGCCGCGCGAGCGTTCGACGGCGTCCCGGAGGGTGTCCCGCACGGCCTGGTGGAGCCGGGTCACTGCTTCCTCGTCGAGGTCGGAGGCGAGCTTGAACGGGGAGAGCCGGGCCACGTGCAGGACCTCGTCGCTGTAGGCGTTGCCGATGCCGGCGATGACGCTCTGGTCCCGCAGCACCCCCTTGATCCGGCGGCGCTCACCGTGCAGCAGTGCTGCGAACGCCTCCCGGTCGAAGCCGTCGGCGAGGGGATCGGGCCCGAGCCGGGCGATGCCGGGCACCTCCGTTGGATCGTGGACGACGTACACGGCGAGCCGCTTCCGGGTGCCCGCCTCCGTGAGGTCGAAGCCCGAGCCGTCGTCGAGGACGACGCGCAGGGCGAGCGGGCTCTTGCCGCCCGGCTTCGGCGGACGGTCCGGCATCGCATCCCGCCACTGCAGCCAGCCCGCCCGGGCCAGGTGCGTGACCAGGTACAGGTCGCCGATGCGGAGGGCGAGGAACTTGCCGTGGCGGGTGACGGCCCCCGCCGTGCCGCCTTCGAGGGCGCCCAGCGGCGGGTCGTAGGTCTTGAGCACGCTGACGGCCAGCGGCAGCACCCTGACGGCCACCCGGCCGGTGAGGTGCTCGCCGAGGAAGTCCCTGAGGGCCTCCACCTCGGGCAGCTCGGGCATGCCACCACCTTGCCGCCGCCCGGCACGCACCGCCATCCGGAGCCGGTCCGTGTCCCGGGCACCGGGCGGAGCGGATGGGGCGGAGCGGATCGTGCGGGCGGGTCGGGCGAAGTGCATCAGGCGCAGTGGGTCAGGCGAAGTGCATCGGTCGAAGGGGGTCAGGCGCAGTGGATCAGGCCATGGAGAACTCGCACCAGACGCACTTGCCGCCGCCGCGCGGCTCCACGCCCCATACGTCGGCCAGCCGGTCCACCAGCATCAGCCCCCGGCCCGAGACGCCCGACTCCCCCGCCTCGCGGCGCCGCGGCAGGGCGCTCGACCGGTCCTCGACCTCCACCCGGAGCCGGCGCTCCGGCCCGGCCAGCACCCGGAGCGTGACGATCGCCGGCCCGTCCGTGTGCATCAGCGCGTTGACGATCAGCTCGTCGGCCACCAGCTCGATCTCGTCGGCCCGCTCCCGCGCGCCCCAGGCCCGTACCGCCGCGCCGATCATGTGGCGGGCGGAGACCAGGGCCTCCGGGTCGTTCTGGGCCACGTGCTGCTGGAGGCGGCCGCCGCCCTGCTCGGAGTCCGGGACCTCGCGGCGGAGCAGCAGCAGCGCCATGTCGTCGTCCCCGCCCCGCTCGTCGACCAGCTCGCACAGCCGGTCCGCGAGCCGCCGGAGGTCCCCCGGCAGGCCCCGGACCAGGCCGGTCAGCAGCCGGATGCCGTCGTCGAGGTCGGCTCCCGGCTGTTCGACCAGGCCATCGGTGCACAACAGGAGGGTCTCGCCGGGATCCAGCTCGACGGTGGTCACCGGGTACTCCAGGCGGCCGAACTCGGAGGACAGGCCCAGCGGCATGCCGCCCTCCACCGGGAGCTGCCGGCAGTCCCCGTCCCGGGTGCGGACCAGCGGGTCGATGTGCCCGGCCCGGACCAGCTGCAGCACGCCGGTGTCCAGATCGGCCTCGGCGTAGGTGCAGGTCGCGAAGCGGTCCGTGTCGAGCTCGTGCAGGAACGCCGAGGCGCGGGCCATCACCGTCGCCGGGGAGTGCCCCTCGGTGGCGTACGCGCGGAGCACGATGCGCAGCTGGCCCATGACGGCGGAGGCGTGCGTGTCGTGCCCCTGGACGTCGCCGATGACCGCGCCGACCCGGCCGCCGGGCAGCGGGATCACGTCGTACCAGTCCCCGCCGATGTCCCGCCCCATCCGGGCGGAGCGGTACCGGACCTCGATCTGAGCGCCCGGCACCTTGGGGATCCGGCGGGGCAGCATGGCCTGCTGGAGCCCCTCCGCGATGTCGTGCTCCTGTTCCAGCAGCATGGCGCGCTGGAGGCTCTGCGCGATGCTGCTGCCCAGGGCGACCAGCAGGTTCCGTTCCTCCTGGGTGAACCCGTCCTTGTCCTGGTAGAGCAGCCCGATGGCGCCGATGGGCCGGGCCTGGGCGATCAGCGGCAGGTAGGCGGCCGCCGAGATGTCCATGTGGGTGATCTTCGACCAGAGGTAGGGGTAGCCGTCGGCGAACTCCGCGGGGGACTGGATGAACTTCGGCTGGAGGGAGCGCACCACCTCGCTCATCGGGTATTCCTCGTCGATCCGGGTGAACCGGGTGCCGGGGACGAAGCTGCCCTGCGGTCCCTCGGCGACCAGGTGGATCCGTCCGGCTTCGACCAGCCCCATGACCATGCCCATGGAGCCGAGCCGTTCCAGGCCGTGCGCGTCGCTGAGCGCGTCGATGACGTCCTGCACGGTGCGGGCGTGGGCGAGGGCGGCGGTGGTGGCCTCGACGACGGTGGTCTGGCGGCGGCGCTCCTCGTCCAGTCCGAGGCGTTCGGCGGAGTGGTTCAGCTCCTCGGTGGCGTCCCGGACGATGCCGATGATGCGGTACGGGCGGCCCTCGGCATCGCGCATCACCCGGCCCTGGGTGTGGGTCCAGCGCAGCTCCCCGTCCCGGCAGCGGATCCGGAAGTAGGCGCCGTAGCTCTCGGCCCCGCTCTTGAGCGCGCTGGACACCAGCGCGTCGAGCCGGGCCGACTCGGCCGGCGGGACGCGCGGGGAGAGCGACTCCGGCCGGCCGTCGTAGTCCGCGGCGTCCGTGTCGAAGACGTCGAGTGCCGGCACGTCCATGTGCATGTACCCGGTGACCAGGTCCCAGTCGAAGCTGCCCATCCGGTTCAGCGCGAGGGACCGGTCCGGGTGTGCGGGCCAGTCGTCCGGCACGGATACGGTGGTCGGCACCGGTCCACCATGACACACGGGCGGGTCAGGCGCTCTCCAGCTGCGCCCCCTGATCCGGCAGGGCGTTCTGCATGCCGTCCTGCAGGCCGTTCTGCAGGCCGTCCTGCTGCCCCTGCTGGTCCTGGAACCCCTGCAGCCCGTCCTGCCCGTCCTGCCCCTCCAGTCCCTCCAGTCCCTGCTGCTCCTGCGGGAACTGCCCGTCCGGCGCGAACTGCTGGTCCGGCGCGAACTGCTGATCGGGGGCGAACTGCTGGTCGGGCTGCAGCTGCCCGTCCTGCCGGAGCTGCTGGTCGGGCAGCAGCTCCAGCCCCTGCGGGTCGGCCTGGAGCAGCTGGTCCTCGGGCACGGCCTGGTCCCCGGGCAGGGCCTGGCCCTGCGGGTCACCCGGCCCGTTCGGGCCGAAGGAGGGGTCAGCGCCGGCATCACCGCCGGCCTGGCCCTGCTGCCACGGGTCGCCACCCTGCTGCCAGGGGTCACCCGCTTGCTGCCACGGGTCGCCCCCCTGTTGCCAGGGGTCGCCGCCCTGCTGCGGCTGCTGCTGGTCCTGGGGGCGGGCGGGCCGGGCGTTCGGCGGAGGCAGCGGCCCCGGGTCGATCGGCCGGGTCTGCCCGCCCGGCGGGACCGGTACGGACGCGGCGCAGTCCGCTTCGCCCGGCGTACAGGCGTCCGCCTCCGCCGTCCCGGCCGGGGCGGGTGCCGGGGCGTTCGCCGGGATGCCGTCCGCCGGGTTGTACGGGGGCATCACCTGCGGGGGGCGGTCCTGGGCCCCGGAGTCGCCGGTGCGCCGCTCGATCCAGGTGTTGTCGGCGAGGTTGGCGATCACCAGCCTGTCGAGGGTGTGCGCGGTCGGCTCGATGACGACGACCTGGTTCGGGTGGTAGCCGGACCACGGCCGGCCCTGGGGTGCCGGCGCCCCCTTGGCGGCGCGCGGCGGGGCGAGGGGGTTGCCGCAGGAGCAGCGGACCCGGGGCATGCCGTGCGTGTCCACCAGGACGGCGGTGCCGGCCTGCAGCACCGACTGGAAGGGGCGCGGCTTGCCGTCGCGGAAGCCGTGGCTGGTCACCCGGGTGTCGGCGCGCAGCACGACCGGGGTGAGGGAGCGCAGGTATTCCGGGATCCGGTCCGTTTCGATGCCGGTGGCCTCGGCGAACGCCGTGGCCTTGCCCTTGGACTTCTCGTCGGTGAGTGCCTTGACCTGCTGTTCGATGTCGCAGCTCCCCAGCCGGGCGGTGCCGCCGTACAGGCCGGGTGTGGCGCCGCCGATCGTGCGGATCCCCTGGCCGGTCTGGTTGGGGACCGGCGGCTGCAGCGGGGCGGACTCGCCGGTGGAGGTGGACTGGGTGAACGGGTCGGGTTCTGCCGCGCCGACGGGCTGCAGGAACAGTTCCTGGCTCTCGGTCTGCGGGGGCGGGCTCTCCTCCGAGCCGCTGCAGCCCGCGGCGAGGAGGCCGAGCAGCGCGAGGAGGGCGGCACCGGCCGGTGCGTGGCGGCGCGGTCCCTGACGAGGTGTCGGTCCGTGTCCGTGTGCCGGTCCGTGTGTCGGTCCGTGCACGTGGTGCTGCACGTGGTTCGGCCTCACGTGGTTCTTCCTTTCCCCGGATACTCCCTCTTGTCTGACGTATGCCCGGGGGTGTCGCAAGCGGGGTCCGCCGCCCGTTGCTCCCACGTCCCGCTACTCCCCCCGACCGGCCGAAACCCGGGGGCCCGGCGGCCCCCGGCCGGGTGACGTGACGGGTACGGACACCCCCCTGGGGTTCCGCAGGTTCGCACCGGCGGTCCGGACCGGGCCGATACTGGTGGTGATGGACTGGTTCACGGCACCCGGTTACTGGCTGGGCCGGCTGGTCTTCCAGCGGGCCCTGGCCGGGCTCTACCTGGTCGCCTTCCTCGCGGCGGTGCTGCAGTTCCGGGCTCTGATCGGCTCCCGCGGGATGCTCCCGGTGCCGGACTACGTGCGGTACGTGCCGTTCCGCCGGGCGCCCAGCCTGTTCCAATGGCGCTATTCCGACCGGCTCTTCGCAGCGTGCGCCTGGGGCGGGGCACTGCTGGCGGCCGCCCTGGTCGCCGGGGCGGGCGATGCGGTGCCGCTGGGCGGCGCGATGGCGATGTGGGCGGCGCTGTGGCTGCTCTACCTGTCGATCGTGAACGTCGGGCAGACCTGGTACGCCTTCGGCTGGGAGTCGCTGCTGCTGGAGACGGGTTTCCTGGCGGTGTTCCTGGGGAACGCGGAGGTCGGGCCGCCGGTGCTGGTGCTGTTCCTGCTGCGCTGGCTGGTGTTCCGGGTGGAGTTCGGCGCGGGCCTGATCAAGATGCGCGGGGACCCCTGCTGGCGGCAGCTGACCTGTCTCCACCACCACCACGAGACCCAGCCGATGCCGGGGCCGCTGAGCTGGTTCTTCCACCATCTGCCCGGGCCGCTGCACAAGGTGGAGTGCGCGGCGAACCACGTGACCCAACTCGGTGTGCCGGTCCTGCTGTTCACCCCGCAGCCGGTGGCGTCGGTGGCGGCCGGGGTCATCATCGCGACCCAGCTGTGGCTGGTGGTGTCGGGCAATTTCGCCTGGCTGAACTGGATCACCATCACGATCGCCGTGTCCGCGGTGGACTTCACCGGGCTCACCGGTCCGCCGCCGGCCGCGGCGTACCGGTCCCCGCCGGTGTGGTTTGGGGCGCTGGTGTGCGCGGTGACGGTGCTGGTGCTCGTACTGAGCCGGCATCCGGTGCGGAACATGCTGTCCCGGCGCCAGGTGATGAACCGGTCCTTCGACGCGCTGCACCTGGTGAACACGTACGGCGCCTTCGGCACGGTCGGGCGGATCCGGGACGAGGTGGTGGTGGAGGGGACCGTGGACCACGTGCCGCGGGAGGACGGGAACTGGCGGGAGTACGGCTTCCGGGGCAAGCCGGGGGACGTGCGCAGGATGCCGCGCCAGTTCGCGCCGTACCACCTGCGGCTGGACTGGCTGATGTGGTTCGCCGCGCTCTCCCCCGGCTATGCCCGCGACTGGTTCGGGCCGTTCGTGGAGCGGCTGCTGGTCAACGACCGGGACACGCTCCGGCTGCTCCGGCACAACCCCTTCCCGGACGCTCCGCCGGTGTTCGTACGGGCCCGGCTGTACCGGTACCGCTTCACCACCTGGCGGGAGCTGCGCGCGACGGGTGCGTGGTGGCACCGCCGGCTGGTGCGGGAGTACCTGCCGCCCACCCGTCTCGCGGTTCCGGTGCGGGAGTCGTCGGGGTCGTCGGGGTCGTCGAGGGCGCAAGGACCGCCGGGACCGTCGTCAGGACCCGGCGAGGAGTGAGCGCTCCCGCTCGCGGTCCAGGCCCTTCGCGGTCCGGTCGGGCCTCAGCGGAGCGCTGCCGCCGAGGGTCTCCAGCCAGGCCCAGGTGTCGGCGACGGTGTCCTCGACGGGCCTGCAGCGGAGTCCGGCGGAGACCGCCTTGGACACGTCGGCACCGTGGACGGAGGCGTGGTCCTCGCCCGGCGGGAACCAGACGGGAAGTTCGGTCCAGGGCTGCACGCCCGCGTCGAGGATCCGCTGCGGGTCGGTCCAGCGCAGGTCGGCGGTGCCTCCGGTGACGGCCGCGCAGGCGTCGAGGAAAGAGCCCATGGTGGCGTGTCCGGACGGGGAGACCAGGTCGTAGGCGCCGCCGAGTCCGGCTTCCGCCGTGTCCAGGGTCCAGTGGGCCAGGTCGCGTACGTCGATGTACTGGATCGGCAAGTCGTACGGTCCGGGGGCGAGGACCGGGCCTCCCTCGGCCATCCGGGTGAGCCACCAGGGCAGTCGGCCGACGTTCTCGTACGGGCCGAGGATCAGGCCCGCCCGGACCAGCAGGGTGCGGTCGCCGAAGGCGTCGAGGGCTGCGAGTTCGCCGCCGCGCTTGTCCTCGGCGTAGGCGGTGGCGGGGGCGTCCGGCGAGCCGTCGACCAGGGGCATGGCCTCGGCCCCGGCCCGGTCGACGGCGGGGTCTGCGGGATCGGGATCGGCGTACACGGAGCGGCTGGATATGTAGACGTGGCGCCCGGCGCGGTCGCGCAGCAGGCGGGCGGCGTCACGGACGGCGGTGGGAGCGGCGCTCCAGGTGTCGACCACCAGGTCCCAGGTGTCCGGCCCGGTGAGCGCGTCGAGTCCGCCGGGGGCGGTGCGGTCGCCGTGGAGGGAACGGGTGCCGGCGGGGGGCTCGTGGCGGCCCCGGTGGAAGACGGTGACGTCCCAGTCGCGCGCGAGAGCGTCCTCAGCGATGGCCCGGCCGACGAATTCGGTACCGCCCAGTAGCAGAAGTTTCATGCGGGCCAGCATGCGTCCGGCGGGCACGGCGGGGAAGGGATGATCGCCCTGAGCGATGACGCCGAGAGCGTACGCGGCGCGGGGGCGAGGGGGCCGGGGGTGCGCGGGGAGCATGCGTCGCCCCCGTGCCGGGCGGCGCGGGGGCGGCGTCGTGGTGCTGCCGGGCGGATCAGTCGATGCCGGGCAGGATGTGCGGTTCCGCCAGGTCGTCCTCGTACCCGGCCAGCCGGATCGGTGCGGAGCGGGCCCACACCTCCAGGCTGCCGAGCTCATCGGAGCGGGTGTGCCGTTCCGGGCCCTCCGTCAGGCCCGGCTCGTGCTTCTTCTTCAGATCTCGTGTCACCGCGCACTCCTTCGTGTCGCGAAACCCGGCGGGCGTACCGCACCGGGGCAGGGAGAAGAGGGCAGTCCGGTCGCGGTGGCGCCGTCGTTCTGGATACGGAGCGTGGCCCTGGTGGGGCCGTCCGTGTGCCTCAGGTTACACATTTGAGCGGGGTTCCGCTCAACGGGAAAGTAAAATCCGCTCTGGACTGCTTGTCTTCTCCAGGAGTTCAGCACCTCGTACGTCGGCGTGTCGACCGAAGCTGGTCTGCTCGGGGAGCAGTTGTGATCGGTTGGGCCGGGACGACGGAGGGAATGCGTGGTGACGGAGACCGGCGGGATCCGCGGCGTCGACGAGCTGATGGAGCTGCTGCACGCGTGCCGGGGAGCCTGGGACACGCCCGGCGGCAGCGGCGATCCGGTGGATCTGCACGACCACGGGCTGCAGACGGCGGCCCTGCTGCGGCGGTCCCATCCGTACGACAAGGAACTCCAGGTGGCGGGCCTGGTACACGATCTCGGCCATCTGCTCCGACCGGGTGATGACGCCGGCCACGCGCGGGCCGGTGCGGCGGCGGTCCGGCCGCTGCTCGGGGACCGCGTGGCGCGGCTGGTGGAACTGCACGTGCCGGCGAAGCGGTACCTGGCGACGGTGGAGCCGGGGCGGCCGCTGTCCCCGCAGAGCGGCCTGACGATGCGGGCGCAGGGCGGGCTGATGGATGCGGCCGAGCTACGGGCGTTCGTCTCCGACCCTGAGGCGGAGGCCGCGGTGATCCTGCGGCAGGCCGACGACGCGGGGAAGGTCGTCGGCCTGGACGCGGGCGTGATGGAGGACTGGCGCGAGGTCCTCCGCCTGGTCGCGGCCCGCGCCCGGGACCGGGCCCGTGACCTCGAACGCGCCCGGGACCTCGAACGCGGCCGGGACCTCGACCGGGCCCGTGACCGCGCCCGCCACCCCGGGACCTACCAGTTGGCCGGCGAGTAGTCCTTGAGGAAGACGCCGTACAGGTCCTCGCCCTGCTCTCCGCGGACCACGGGGTCGTAGACCCGGGCCGCGCCGTCGACCAGGTCGAGCGGGGCGTGGAAGCCCTCCTCGGCCAGGCGCAGCTTGTCGAAGTGCGGGCGCTCGTCGGTGATCCAGCCGGTGTCGACCGAGGTCATCAGGATGCCGTCGGTCTGGAACATCTCCTGGCCGCTGGTCCGCGTCACCATGTTCATCGCGGCCTTGGCGGCATTGGTGTTCGGGTGTCCCGCGCCCTTGTAGCCGCGGCCGAACACGCCCTCCATCGCGGAGACGTTGACGACGTACGCGCGTCCGCTGGCGGCCTTGCGGGCGGCCTCGGCCATCGACGGCCGCAGGGCGCTGATCAGGATGAACGGCGAGGTGTAGTTGCACAGCTGGGTTTCGAGCAGCTCCACCGGGGAGATCTGGTCGATGGTCTGCACCCAGGTGTTGGTGTCGACGACGTCGGGCAGCAGGCCGCCCGCGTCGATGGCCGTGCCCGCCAGGTGCCGTTCGAGGCTGGCGTTGCCCGCGACCAGGGCGAGGTCGGCGACCTTCTGCGCCTCCAGGCCGCTCACTCCGACGGGCAGCGCCGCCAGGCCGTCGACCGAACCGGAGTTGAAGGCGCCGATGACGTGGTGGGCGGGGAGTTCACCGGCCGGCAGCGGGGCGGTCTCGCCCTCGACCAGCGCGGCGTAGGCGCTGGGCAGGCGGCGTACGGTCTGCGTCGCGTTGTTGATCAGGATGTCCAGCGGGCCGGCCTCGGCCACCTGCTCGGCGAGCGCCACGGACTGGGCCGGGTCGCGCAGGTCGATGCCGACGACCTCCAGGCGGTGCATCCAGTCCGCCGAGTCCTCCATCGCCTTGAAGCGGCGGATGGCGTCCTTGGGGAAGCGGGTGGTGATCGTGGTGTGGGCGCCGTCGCGCAGCAGCCGCAGCGCGATGTACATGCCGATCTTGGCGCGGCCGCCGGTGAGCAGGGCGCGCTTGCCGGTGAGGTCGGCGCGGGCCTCGCGCTTGGCGCGGTTCTGCGCGGCACAGTCCTGGCAGAGCTGGTGGTAGAAGTAGTCGACCTCGGTGTACCGCGTCTTGCAGACGTAGCAGGAGCGCGGGCGCTGGAGTATCCCGGCGATCCGGCCGGCCTCGGTGACCGAGGAGGGGAGGATGCCCTCGGTCTCGTCGTCGATGCGCTGCGCGGAACCGGTGGCGGTGGCCTCGGTGACGGCCTTGTCGTTCGCGGTCTTGGCGGCGCGGCGCTCCTGGCGGCGGCGCTGCTTGACCGTCCGGTAGATGCCGGCGGTGGCCCGGCGGACGACGATCGCGTCGGGGTGGTCCACGTCGAGCTCGTCGAGCTCGTCGAGCACGCTGAGGCAGACCGCCAGTCGCTCGGGGTCGATGCCCGGGCCGTACGCCTGGTTGTCTTCGGTCTCGGTCACCGTCATGGCCGCTGCCGTTCCTCGATCACTCGTGTTCCTGTGTCCTGTGGTCCTGTGGACACCCCCAAAAGGGGAACTGTACGGATCGGGCGGCTCGGGAACCAAACCCGGCGACGCTCCGTGATGCGACGGGCGCGGAAGGCCACGGAGAGCGATCGGACTAGTCCTGTACTACGACCGGAGTATGAGCGATCTTCTACCACGGGTGGAGGAATAGGGGATCACTGCACGGCATTCTGGGATACATGAGTGCCCTCGCCCTGTCGTTACTGCTCAGCCTGGTGTCGGCGCTGGCTTACGCGGCCGGCGCGATCGTCCAGGAGCAGGTCGCCCTTGCCCATCCCGACCGCGCCTACGCGGCGCCACGGCAGCCGGGTTGGTGGGTGGCGGTCGCGCTGAACGGTGTGGGTGCGGTGCTCCACGTGGTGGCCCTGGCGTTCGGGCCGTTGAGCCTGGTGCAGCCGCTCGGTGCCCTGACGATCGTGTTCGCGCTGCCGCTGGCGGCGGTGTTCGTGGGGCGCCGGGCCGGTTCGGCCGCCTGGCGGGGCGCGTTGATCGCCACCGTGGGTCTGGCCGGGCTGCTGGCCCTGACCGGCGGGGACCGGCGGTCGCAGACGCTGAGCGGGCCGGAGCAGCTGGTGCTGCTGGCCGCGACGGGCGCAGGGGCGGCGGTGCTGTTCCTGGCGGCCCGGGCGGTGCGGCGCAAGGTGACCCGGAGCGTGCTGCTGGCCGTGGCGGCCGGGGCCTCGTTCGGCATGGCCTCGGTGTTCACCAAGTCGGTGGCGGAGGGCTTCGACCCGGGCGCGCTGCTGGCGCAGTGGCGGGACATGGCCGCGATCGCGGCGCTGGCCGCGGCGGGGCTGATGCTGTCGCAGGCCGCCTACCGGGGTGCCGGGCTGACCGCCCCGCTGGCCACGCTGACCGTGGTGAACCCGGTGGTGGCGGCCGCGGTGGGCATCACGCTGTTCGACGAGGGGTTCCGGTACGGGGCGCTGGGTACGACGGCCGCACTGCTGAGCGGGGCGCTGGCGGCGGCCGGCCTGCTGATGCTGATGGCCGTGCCGCCGCACGGGCGGGTGTCATCCGTACCGGCCGTGGACGTGGGCGTGGAGCCGGTCCTGGTCGCCATCGCGGACCGGGACGCGGCGCTGGGCCTCGGCCTGGAGCGGGATGTGGCCCTGGAGCTCGGCCTTGAGCGGGACGCGGCCCTGGGCCTCGGCCTCCTGGACCCGGAGCCGGTCCCCGGTGCCTCAGATGCCGACGCCGTGGCCGCGGAGGTAGCGGAGCGGGTTGATGTCGGAGCCGTACCCGGTGCCCGTCCGTACCTCGAAGTGGAGGTGGGGGCCGGTGCTGTTGCCGGTGGACCCGGAGCGCCCGATGCGCTGTCCGCCGCCGACCTGCTGGCCGCTCTGGACGGAAAGCGCCGACAGATGCGCGTACTGGGAAAACTTCCCGTCGGCGTGACGGATCACGACCTGGTACCCGTAGGCGCCGGCCCAGCCCGCGGACACGACCTGGCCCGGCCCGACGGCCTTGACTGACGTGCCGGTGGGCACCGGGAAGTCGATCCCGGTGTGGTACCCGCTGGACCAGGAGGAGCCGGCCACCCCGTAGCCGGTGCCGATGGAGGCGTCCACGGGCAGGGTGTAGCCGCCGGTCCGCTGCGGGACGGCCGGCTTGTCGTCCCTCTTGACCGGCACCGGCCTGGCGGTGTCGTCGGACTTCGGCGGGGCGGCCTTGGGCGGGGCGGCTTTCGGAGGCGCGGCCTTGGGGGGCGTGGCCTTGGGGGGCGTGGCCTTGGGGGGTGCGGGGCGCTGGGCGGGCGGCGCGGCGGTGACGCGCAGGGTGAGGCGCTGGCCGGGGAAGATCAGGTCCGGGTCGGCGCCCACGGTGGCCCGGTTGGTCTCGTAGAGCGCCTGCCAGCCGCCCTCGACGTGCTGGTGCTGGGCGATGGCGGAGAGGGAGTCGCCCGGCGCGACGACGTAGGGGTTCGGAAGCACCGAGGTCCGGGTCGGCCGGGGCGATGCCGTCTGCTGCTTGGGAACGGTCTGCGTCAGCAACACGGGACGCTCGCCCTGCGTCTTCACCGTGTTCGGGTTCGCCGTCTTCGTCCCGGAGTTCGCGTGCTTCGTGGTGTCCGGGGCCGTACGGGGCGCCTGCCCGGCGCGGGTGAGCCCCGCCTTCTTCGAGCACACCGGCCAGGCCTGCGGACCCTGCCCGCGGAGCACCTTCTCGGCGACCGCGATCTGCTGCTCCTTGGTGGCCAGGTCGGCGCGCTGCGCGTACGCGGTGCCGCCGAAGGCGCGCCAGGTGCTCTGGCTGAACTGCAGGCCGCCGTAGTAGCCGTTGCCGGTGTTGATGTGCCAGTTGCCCGTGGATTCGCAGGACGCGACCTTGTTCCAGGTGTCCGCGGACGCGGCGTGCGCGGTGCCGGCTCCGACGAAGGGTAACGCGAGCCCCGCGCCACCTGCGGTGACGGCCAGCGAGGCCCGGTTGATGTTGCTCGGCTGGTACCGGCGGTGCCGGCCCCGTTCACCCATGGGAGCCCCCCTTGATGACATCCGTAACGGCCCAACGTAGTGTCGGCCCGCGGGGTTGACAAGAGTCGCAAGGGTCGCAACCGGGCGCACGCGAGCGGGAGTTGACGGCCGACCGGGCGGTCGTGAATCAAGGTGCGGGGTGCCGGGGCGGAAGGCCGTCAACGGGCGGCGCACCGGGGTCCGCGACGGCGCACGCGCCCCGCTCGCCAGGCCCGCACGGGCGCGACCTGCACGGACACGGCCGTACCGCCGGCGCTCTCAGCTCCAGGGGCCGGGCTGCGGGACCGGCGCGGGCCCGGGCGGCGGGGGCACCGGGTCGGGCTCGGGGAAGGGCGGCGGCGTCGGCGGCACGGGCCGCGGTACCGGCTCGGGGTCCGGGAAGGGCGGTGCCGGGTCGGGGGGAGGTTCGGTCTGGTCCAGCTTGGGTGCCATACCTCCCACCTTCCCCCGGCCCGTCCGGGTATGCCCGTCCGGTCACTCCATGCGGAGGGCGGCCGCCAGTCCGAGGGCGGGGGCGGCCAGCACCGGTACCGGGGTGCGGGTCAGCGCGGCGGCGCCGGCCATCGACACCTGGGCCGACACGATCACGTCGGTGTCGGCCGGGGTGTGCACATCGGCCGCGGCGGCCACCAGGGCGAGGGATCCGTCCAGGTCACCGGCCTCGAAGCGGTCGAAGGCGCCCGGCACGAGGACGGTCCGTACGGCCACCTCCCGGCCGGCGGCCCGCGCCTCCTCCTCGATCAGCTCCACGGTGGGGCCGAGGGTGCTCCCGACCGTTGCGAGGACGACGATCCGCGGCCCCAGCCGGACGGCCTCGGCCGCCATCGGCCGGTCCACCCGCAGCACGGCCACCCCGAGCTCCGCGGCGAGGCCCTCCGCGACCGCGCCGATGGTCGAGCAGGTGCAGAGCACGACCGGGACGGCGGGGGGCCGGGAGGCGGAGGTGACATGTGAGGCGGGGGTGACGGGGCCGGCCTCCCGCAGCAGACCGCGCAGCTCGTCCACCACGGCCTCCGGCCCCTCCGCCCGGGCCCGGGCCAGCAGACCGGGCCGGACCACGTGGCACAGCCGGGCCCCCGGGTGGTGCCGGTCCCGGAGCGCGTCGAAGACCGGGACGTGCCGGTGCGAGGTGTGGAGCAGCGTGAGGCCCCGGGTCACCGGCTCCCGCCGGCCAGCTGCTCCTCGGCCGCCGCCACCAGCTCCGGCTGCGGGGCCGGCGCGACGTCGGGGTGCTTGGCGGCCCAGGCGGCGGCGTACGGGCAGAGCGGCACCACCGGCACGCCCTCGGCCGCGGCGATCCCGTAGAAGGTCCGTACGAGCTCCCCGGCGATGCCGCGCCCCTCGTGGCCGGGCTCGACCACGGTGTGCACGGCGACCAGCGCTCCGGGTGCCGCCTTCTCCAGCACGAAGTAGGCGATCACTCCTGCGAGCCGATCGCCGTCCCACGCCTCCAGCCGCCCGGACTCCCGCCGGTCCCTGATGTCGATCGCCACCGCTCCCCCTCTGTCGGTCCCTGTCGGAGTACGGGTCAGGCGCCCACGGCGTGCGGGCTGCGGAGCTGGTCCGTGCCCGGCACGGGAGCGGACGCGTCCGTACCCAGTTCGATGATCCGGTTCTCCGCGTCGACGTGCACCACGCTCGGCTTCAGGGCCCGCGCCTCGGCGTCGTCGACCTGGGCGTAGGAGATGAGGATGACCAGGTCACCGGGGTGCACAAGGTGGGCGGCCGCCCCGTTGATCCCGATCACCCCCGAGCCGCGCTCACCCTCGATGACGTACGTCTCCAGCCGGGCGCCGTTGGTGATGTCGACGATGTGCACGAGCTCCCCGGGCAGCAGGTCCGCCGCCTCCATCAGCTCGGCGTCGACGGTCACGGAACCCACGTAGTGCAGGTCGGCCTGGGTGACGGTGGCCCGGTGGATCTTGGACTTGAACATGGTGCGCAGCATGTCGGACTCCTGTAAGACGGCTCCCTGCCGGCTTTCTGCAGGTCAAGGGCGTCCCGCACTCTACACCGGCAGGCATCGGATCGGAGGTCCCGAGGAAAATCGATCCCCTCCGACGAGAGGGCTCCCGGCCTGCGCTTGCCTGACGGCACGTCATGCAGACGTGTCGATCCCCCCGCGGCAGGCTGCCGGCAATCTTCACGCCTGTTTGACGCACGCCGTCACTGCCCACCCCGGCGCTCCCGCGCCAGGGCCCGGGCCTGCGCGCGGACCCGGGCCCGGGCCTTCCGCGCGTCCTTGCCGCCGGTCCAGAGCCGTGCTGCGAGGACGGCGGCGGAGGCCGCGAAGAGGCAGGCGGTGATCAGCAGCCACCGTCCCAGGAAGACGTCCGCCGGCAGGCCGGTGTAGATCGTGTAGTGGCCGACCCGGCGGAGGATCAGGGGCCAGTACACGAGCAGCAGGACGCCGGAGACGAAGGCCGGGACACGGACGTGGTTGACACCGAACCTCGGTCTGCTCCCGCCCTCCCCCGGCTGGTGTCCCAGGACCCGTTGGACGACCAGGTCCGTGACCGCGTACAGCGGCAGGAGGACGAGGTCGTGCAGGAGCGCCGCCCCGACGAACCACATCGCCACGCCGAGCGCGTCCCCCTTGAGGAGGCGGAGGCCGGCGTAGCAGGCCAGGGCGAAGGAGGCGAGGACGAGGAGCAGGTGGAGGGGCGGGGCGCCGTAGCGGCGGCGGAAGGCGGTGGTGGCCGCGTGAGCGGGAGGGATCATGCCGGTTCCCCGAAGGTGAGGCGGGTGACCCATTTGGTGTTGTGGACGCCGGGGGCGCCGGGGACGATCACCCGGGCCGGGTAGCCGTGGTCGAGGGAGATGACCGCCCCGTTGACCCGAACGGCCAGGAGCGAGCGGGGGTCCCGGACCTGTTCCCCACTCAGGACGACCGAGCTGAAGGATCCGCCCCGCTGGACGGACTCGACCAGGACCTGCGGGGTGCGCGTGCCCAGGCCGACGAGCGCGGCGAGGTCGGTGAGGCGGACGCCGCTCCAGTGCTGGTCGGGGGTCGACCAGCCCTCCACGCAGGCGATGGGCAGCAGCGCGTCGTTCTGCGGCAGGGCCAGCAGCCGGTCGTAGCCGAGGTCGGTCTGGCGGCCGGCGCCCCGTACGGTGAGCCGCCAGGCGGGGCCGATGTCGCCGGGGCGGATGCCGACGGAGGCGGCGGTCTTGTTGATCTGGAAGCCGTTCGGCCCGGAGCCCGGTTCCCGGCCGTGCGGGGCGAGCAGCGCGGTCCGCCGCCACCGGCCGCCCACGCTCTGCCCGGCGGTCACCGCGAACAGCGCCAGCGAACCCAGCCCCACCATCCCCAGCGCGCCGCGCCGGGAGATCGTGGGCGCGGCCGGTCGGGGCGAGACCAGGCCGGCCGCCTCCTCGCTGTCGGGCGCCGGCTGCCGCGGTCCGGCGCGCAGGGCCCGCACGGCCCGCCCGAGCCGGAAGACCACGTGGACGGTGAAGGCGCCGATGAACACCCAGGCGCCGTAGAGGTGGAGCGTGTAGAAGGAGCCGGGGAAGACGTAGTGGAGCTGCACGTTGAGGATGCCGGTGACGAACTCGAAGCCGGCGCCTCCCACCAGCAGGAGCAGGGAGATCCGCTCGACGGCCTGGGCGGCGGAGCGCACCGGCGGCCAGGCGAAGAGCTTCGGGATCACCGACCACAGCTTCGCCAGGAGCACGGGTACGAGCACGATGCCGAGCGTGACGTGCACGCCCTGGGTGACCCGGTAGAGCCAGTACGGGGAGGTGGGCCAGGAGAAGAGGTGGAAGCCGAGCCATCCCTTGTCCGGGGTCTGGTCGTTGACCGCCGCGAGGTCCGGGTTGTACGCGGTGTACGACAGCAGGCCGGTCACGAAGAGGATGGTGATGCCGAAGAGCAGGACGATCCCGAGCACCGCGGTCAGCCACGGGCCGCGCAGCGGGCTGCGCCAGAACTCCGGGCGGGACGGACCCGGCGGCGGGCCGGCCGCTCCGGCGGACGCCAGGGCCGACCGCAGCCGGACCCGGCGGGTCGGCCGCCCGTCTTCGGGATCCCTTTCCACCTGCGCCGGCGGGCCACCGGGGGCGGGCTCTTGGTTTGCCTTCTCGTCCATGGGGCGCCTCCGCGCTTTCCGCATTCCAGGGTTCACCGTGGCTCCCCCGCCGAGGAGGACGTGGCCTTCCGCAGGTACGGGAAGGCTCGTGGCGCGCTGCCCGGGCGTCGCCCGGCGGCACGGTCCGCGCCCGCGTCGTGGGGCCCGTCGGATCGTCTGCGGGCCGCCCAGCCGCACACGACGGCCAGGGCCGCGACGGCGTACGTCACCGTGCCCGCGCCGGCGAACGCGCGGCTGGTCAGGTAGGCCGCCGCGCCCGCGACCGGCACGCCCAGCCACTCCCAGCGGCCGTCGAGAGCCACGAGGGCGATCAGGAGGAGGGCGTACCAGGAGTAGCCGGGAGTGGTCAGGAGGAACGCGGTCCCGGTGACCAGGAGGGCGCCGCTCCACGGCCGTTCGGGGTCGCCCCGCCGGATCACGTACAGGCTGACGGCGAGCATGCCGGCGATCACGGCGGGCAGGGCCCAGGGGTCGGGGAGCAGCAGGCGCAGGAGGGCGTAGCGGTTGCCGGAGGAGGCGTCCTGGTAGCCCTCCTCCTCGGCGTAGCCGCCGAGGTAGCCGAGCACGGAGGAATGGGAGACCAGCACGTACGGCACGTAGAGGGCGGTGAGGACCGTTGCGGCCGGGAGCAGGACGGCTGCCGCGTCGCGGGCGCGGCGTACCCCGGACAGGGCGCCGGGGATGAGGACGGCGGGCAGGAGTTTGACCGCGGTGGCCAGGCCGAGCAGGGCGCCGCCCCACGCCCGGTGGCGGACCGTCAGGCCGAGTGCCGCGACGGACAGCAGGACGGCGAGGACGTCGGCGTGGGCGTTGTTGACGGCTTCGACGGGGACGGCCGGGCACCAGGCCCAGTAGGCCGCGGTGCGGGGGTCCCCTCTGCGGCGCAGGATCCTCGACAGCACGTATGTGGTGGCCGCGGCGAGGAGGGCGCCGCCCGCCTGGAGGGCCTTGTGGCGGACGTCGTCGGGCGAAAGGGCGTGCACGAGGAGGAAGTACAGTTCGCCGGCCGGGGGGTAGATCGTGTGGACGGCGGGACGGTTGATCCGGGTGCAGACTCCCTCGGACACGGCGGCGAGGTCCGGTGCGCCGCACGCCGGCCCGGTGGGGAACAGCCAGCTGTCGCGGTACGGCAGGAGGGCGGCGTCGGCCGGGGCGTGGTCGTAGGGCGAGATGCCCGCTGCCTGGACGCGGCCGTCCCAGGCGTAGCGGAAGGAGTCGGTGCTGGTGCGGGGCGCGGCCACCAGACCGGTCGCGGCGACGGCGACACCGCCGGCGAGGACGAGGGCTGCGGCGTGCCGGGCGGGTACCCGGCGCAGGGACCAGGCGGCCGCCGCGAACAGGGCCCAGCAGGCGGCGTAGAGCCGGGACAGGCCCGCCGGGTCCGTGAAGTAGCCGTCCTTGCGGACGGTGAGGACGAGGGCCGCGATCAGAGCGGCCACGAGGGCGGCGGTGACGGTGGTGGCCCGGAACGTGGAAGTCTCCGGCTGTCGCGTCACGGCGTGACTCCGGGGGAGGACGGGGTTCCGGCGGAAGCGGTGGTGGGCGGGGTGGCGGGGACGAGTTCGGCGAAGTGCCGTCCGGTCACCGTCCAGCTGCGGACGCTCCGCCATCCGGTGTTCTCGGCGTGGCGCAGCAGGGCGCCGCGGCCGGTCCGGGCCCATGGGAAGGGGGTGCCGAGGGTGCCGCGACCGTCGTCGAGGCGCACCTCGCACCGCTCGTCGACCTCGACGGGCGCGGCCTCGACGAGCAGGCGCCCCCCGGCGGCCGGCAGCCTCGCGATGCGCTCCAGAAGGGCCGCGGGATCACCGCCGATACCGATGTTGCCGTCCATCAGCAGGACCGTGTTCCAGCGGCGTTCACCGGGGAGGGGGTCGAACACCGAGCGGCACAGGGCCGTTCCGCCGCGGCGCACCGTCTGTGCCACCGCGGCCGGGGAGACGTCGATGCCGAGGACACTCCGGCCGCGTTCGGCCAGGGCCGCGACGAGGCGGCCTGGACCGCAGCCGATGTCGAGCACGGCCCCGCGGCAGCGGGTCAGCACGCTTTCGTCGGCGGCGTCGGTCCCGGCGCACCAGCGTTCGACGTCCAGCGGCAGGAGCCAGCCGTCCGATCTGTGCAGGTAGAGGGGACCTCGACCGGCGCGCAGGGCCAGGGCGTACGGGTCGGCCCGCCATGCCGGTGCCGTCGTGCCGCGCGGTCGGGAGGTGGCCGGGGCGGTCATCGTGCCACCGGTGCCCGGTTGCCGAGCCGCCGGTGACGTGTGGCGAATCGGCCGGCCGGTGCCAGGGCGGCCACCTCGGCGGCGTCGGCGGCGGTGTCCACGTCCCGCAGGCGCGGCAGCAGGCGGGTACGCAGCCCGGCCGCCCGCAGCCGCTCGTACTGCACCGCACCGGTCGCCGGTACGGACATGGGTACGCCGAGCAGCAGGGCCGGGTCCGGCTCCGCCAGGCCCAGGGCCCAGAATCCGCCGTCCGCCGCGGGGCCGAACCAGGCCTGGCAGGTGTCGAAGTCCAGGGCGGGCGAGAGGAGTTCGGGGGTGACCTGGGGGGTGTCCATGCCGATCAGCAGCGCCGGGCCGGCGCAGGCGGCGAACGCGGCCGCGAGGCGTTCGTCGAGCCCCCCGCCGGACTGGGGTACGACCTCGAAGCCGGACGGCAGCCAGGGGCCCGGGGTTCCGTCGAGGACGAGGACGTGCCGGTCGGCGGGGGTGGCCGCCGCGGCCGCCAGGGTGTCGGCGAGGGCGGCCTCGGCCAGGGCCGCCGCCTCCGCAGGGGTGAACGGCGGGGTGAGGCGGGTCTTGACCCTGCCCGGTACGGGTTCCTTGGCGATCACGAGCAGACTGGTCACCGCGCGCCGCCGAGGGCCGTGGCGTGCGGTGGCTCGGCCAGCACCGCGCGCATGTCCCCGACTGCCTGCCAGGTACCCCGCCAGGTGCCGGTGACCTTGGACTTTCCGGTCCGGGGCAGATAGGGCACGTCCTCCTCCCGTACCCGCCAGCCGGCGTCGGCGGCCCGCACGACCATCTGGAGGGGGTAGCCGGAGCGCCGGTCGGTGAGGTCGAGGCGGAGCAGGTCCTCGCGCCGCATCGCCCGCAGCGGGCCGAGGTCGTGCAGGCGCAGGCCGGTGCGGCGGTGCAGCATCCGGGACAGGGCCAGGTTCCCGGCGCGGGCGTGCAGGGGCCAGGCTCCCCGGCTCCGCGGTCGCCGGCGGCCGAGCACCAGGTCGGCCTCGCCGGCCGCGACCGTCCGTACGAAGCCGGCCAGCAGGGCCGGGTCGAGGGAGGCGTCGCAGTCGCAGAAGCAGACGAACTCGGCCCCGGCCGCCAGCAGCCCGGCGTGGCAGGCGGCCCCGAAGCCCCGCCGCGACTCGGGGACCACCGTGGCGCCGAGGTCGCGCGCGATGTCGGCGGATCCGTCGGTGGACCCGTTGTCCACGACCAGGGGCCGCCAGCCGGCGGGGATGCGGGAGAGTACCCAGGGAAGGGCCTCGGCCTCGTCGAGGCAGGGAAGGACGACGTCCACGGTGTGTTCGCTCACGGCAGCCACCGTAGGAACACGGCGGGGGCAAAAGCGGACATCGACTCCTTACGAAACGCGGACGTCGGCCGTACGAGACATCCCGGTCGGGGAGTGCGGAGCCCGGGGAGTGCGAGGCTGGGCCCATGAGTACGCCATCGCAGTCCGCCCGGGTTCTCGTCGTGGACGACGATCCGACCGTCGCCGAGGTCGTCACGGGCTACCTGCGCCGGGCCGGCCACACCGTCGGACACGCCGCCGACGGCCCCGCCGCGCTCGAATCCGCCGCCCGCGATCGACCCGACCTGGTCGTCCTCGACCTGATGCTCCCCGGTATGGACGGTCTGGAAGTGTGCCGCAGGCTGCGCGCCGAACGACCGGTACCGGTGATCATGCTGACGGCGCGCGGAGACGAGGACGACCGGATCGCGGGCCTGGAGCTGGGGGCGGACGACTACGTCACCAAGCCGTTCAGCCCGCGCGAGCTGGTCCTGCGCGTGGAGTCCGTACTGCGGCGCAGCCGCACGGCGGTCCCCGCCACCTCCTCCGCGACGGTGCTGAGCGCGGCCGGAATCCGCGTCCACCCCGAGACGCGCCGGGCCACCAAGGACGGCCGGGACCTCGCCCTCACCCTGCGGGAGTTCGACCTCCTCGCGCACTTCCTCACCCACCCCGACCGGGCGCACGGCCGCGAGGAACTGATGCGGGACGTGTGGGGCTGGGAGTTCGGCGACCTGTCCACCGTCACCGTGCACGTACGCCGCCTGCGCGCCAAGATCGAGGACGACCCGGCTTCTCCCCGCCTGATCCAGACGGTCTGGGGCGTGGGCTACCGCTTCGAACCGGCAGGACCGGAGGGTTCCCGATGAAGGACGTCCTGCTGATCGCCGCCTTCGCCCTCGCCGGTGCGGCCTGCGCCGGCGCGCTCGGCGCGGTCGCGCTGCGCGTGCTGCGGCACCGGTCGGTCACCGTCTCCCTGACCGTCGTCGCCGCGGTCACCGTCACCGCGATGCTCACCGGAACCCTCGCCGTCGCCCGGGCGATGTTCCTGTCCCCGCACGACCTGACCGTCGTCACGCTCGTGGCCGCCATGACCGCCGTCGTCTCGCTCGCCACCGCGCTCGTGCTCGGACGGTGGGTCGTGGCACGCGGCCGCGATCTCGCCCATGCGGCCCGGGATTTCGGCGAGGGCGGCGTCTTCGCCGCGCCGCCCGGCAGGGCCACCGCGGAACTGACCGCCGTCACCCGCGAACTGGCCGCCACCAGCGCCAGGCTCGCCGCTTCCCGGGAGCGCGAACGCGCCCTGGAGGCCTCCCGCCGTGAACTCGTCGCCTGGATCTCCCACGACCTGCGCACCCCGCTCGCCGGGCTGCGCGCCATGGCCGAGGCCCTGGAGGACGGGGTGGCCGCCGACCCCGCCCGCTACCACCGGCAGATCCGCACCGAGGTCGAGCGCCTCGACACCATGGTCGGCGACCTCTTCGAGCTCTCCCGCATCCACGCCGGCGCCCTCGAACTGACCACCGGCCGCGTCGCCCTCCAGGACCTGGCGGCCGACGCCCTCCTGGGCGCCGACCCGCTCGCCCGCGAACGCGGCGTACGGCTGCGCGCCGACGACGTCGCCCACGCGCCGGTCGACGTGGACGGCAAGGAGATGACCCGCGTCCTGGCCAACCTCCTGGTCAACGCCATCCGCCACACCCCGGCCGACGGCACCGTCGCCGTACGCGTCGGCCGGCGCGAGGGCAGCGCCGTCCTGTCCGTCACCGACGGCTGCGGCGGCATCCCCGAGGAGGACCTGCCCAAGGTCTTCGACACCGGCTGGCGCGGCAGCCCGGCCCGCACACCCCCTGCCGGCGCCGGACTCGGGCTGGCGATCGTACGGGGCATCGTCGAGGCACACGCCGGGCGGGCACGGGTGGACAACGTGCCCGGCGGCTGCCGCTTCGAAGTGACCCTGCCGCTCGCGGGCGAGAACGTCTGACGGGCCGACCGCTGCCCGGACGCCGGCACGGGCCGGGCCGGTCGGCTCGGGTCCGCGGTCGGCCGCGGAACCGGGCCGGTCGGCTCCGGTCCGCGGTCGGCCGCGGAACGCGGGCCGGGGCGTGCACGCCCGGCAGCCGGTCACCCCACCCCGGCCGAGGCCCGCTGCCCGGCGCGGGCGAACTCGGCCATGCCCTCGGCGAAACCGACCTCGGGACGCCAGCCCAGCTCGCGCCGCAGCCGGGACGAGTCCGCCGTGATGTGCCGGACGTCGCCCAGCCTGAACTCCCCCGTCACCACGGGCGCCGGACCGCCGTGCTCGGCCGCGAGCACGGCGGCCATCGCCCCCACGGTGTGCGGGTCGCCGCTGCCCACGTTGTACGCCGTGTGGCCACCGGCCGGCCGGTCCTCGATGCCCGCCAGCACGGCGGCGTTCGCCCCGGCGACGTCGCGCACGTGGACGAAGTCCCGTCGCTGCGCGCCGTCCTCGAACACCCGCGGCGCTTCGCCCCGGGCCAGTGCCGACCGGAAGAACGAGGCCACGCCCGCGTACGGGGTGTCCCGCGGCATCCCGGGCCCGTACACGTTGTGGTACCGCAGCGACACCGCCGTGCCCCCCACACTCCTCGCCCAGGCCGCGGCCAGGTGCTCCTGCGCCAGCTTGGTCGTCGCGTAGACGTTCCGCGGGTCCGCCGGCGCGTCCTCACTCACCAGCCCCGGCACCAGCTCGGCCCCGCAGCGCGGACAGCGCGGCTCGAAGCGGCCGGCCTCCAGGTCCGCCACCGTCCGCGGGCCCGGCCGCACCGCCCCGTGCTCTCCGCACGCGTAGTGCCCCTCGCCGTACACCACCATCGACCCCGCCTGCACGAGCCGGCGCACCCCGGCTTCGGCCATGGCGGCCAGGAGCACCGCGGTGCCCAGGTCGTTGCAGGCGACATAGTCCGGTGCGTCCGCGAAGTCCTTCCCCAGGCCGACCATCGCGGCCTGGTGGCAGACCGCGTCCACACCGCGCAGGGCGCCGCGCACCGCCTCCGCGTCCCGGACGTCGCCGTGGACGAACTCGGCGTCCGGCAGTTGCGGAGCACGGGGATGGGCGGCCGGCAGCAGCGCGTCGAGCACCACCGGCGCATGCCCTCCGGCCGCCAGCACGGCGACCACCTTCGAGCCGATGAAACCGGCTCCTCCTGTGACGAGTACTCGCATGTCAGGCACGCTACGGAATCCGGTCCGACGGCGGCCGCTCCCGCACCGGGCCGTAAGGGTTCCGTCATGGTGGAGGAACAGCTGCAGGGGGTCGCACACCGAGCCAGGCCGGCGGAATCGGGCACGGCGTCGCCGGCCACCCTCAGAGGGTGCGACCGGCGACGCCGAGCGGCACGATGTCCGAGGTCAGCGGGGACTGCCTGCCGTCACCGGCCGGGGGCAACGGATGCGCATTGCTGCCCTCCGGCAGAGGCCCCGAGCTGAGTGGAGCCCGTCACTCGGCGATCTTCGTCCGACCCGACCACCGAAAGACGGGAGGTGAAGAATCTGCGGAGTCGCCGCATTCGGTGGTGGTGCCATCGACGGGTTCATAGTGCTCGTATCCGCCGAGATGACGGATCTTGATCTTCTCCGGAGAGAGCAGAACACCCGTCAACTCTTCCAGGTCAACCGTTCCGGAAACGTCGTGGGGACCCCCTTCGAGCCGTACGACCGCCCTCGCCGACCCGAGGGCATTCACCCCTGCCGCCTCATCCATGAAATCGCCTCTCTGCTCGTGCCCGTTCTTCCGTGGATTCCGATCTCCCGACACCCCTGATCGACTCCCCCCATCGGACCCCGGAAGGGACGATGTCAGCCCGCGCCCACCCTTGTGTTCCGAGAGGCTACGGTCGGCACATCTGCCGGTTAACCCCTACCTGCCCCTATTTCCCGGATGAGGGGCATGGAGAAGGGGTGTCCGGCGTGAGGGCACGTCGGCGGCCACCGCCGCCGTGCGAGCCTGATCTCAGCCTGCCGTGCGGGGCTCCGGGGTACCCACGACGTGTGTCACCGGTGTTGCCGGCCGGGTGTCACCGCCACCACGGTGACCACCAGTCCGTCCCGCACCAGCCAACGGCCCCTCAGCACACTCGGGAGCGAACGCGGGCCGGATCCCTCGGGCCGGACCAGCAGCCTGGCCCGGAAGGTGCCCGCCGCCGGCTCGAAACCGATTTCCGCGTCTTCGAATTCGAGCCGTTGCCCCGTGTGCGGATACCACGCCTTGTAGACGGACTCCTTCGCACTGAACAGCAGCCGGTCCCAGTGCGTACCGGCCGGCGCGGACCGTACCCCCATTCGCTCGGCGGGGCTTGCGACGGCCTCCAGGGTCCCGCGGGGAAGCGGCGCGTGGGGCTCGGCATCGATCCCGAGCATCGTCACGTCCGTCCCGTACGCGAGCGCTGCTGCCCGGTATCCCTCGCAGTGGGTGAGGCTGCCGACGACCGTTGCGGGCCAGCACGGGGCACCCCACCTGTCGGGGAGCACCGGTCCTGGCGGCAGTCCCAGTTGCCCCAGGGCTCGGCGGGCGCAGTACCGGACCGTGGTGAACTCCTTGCGCCGCTTCTCCACCGCGTTCCGGACCAGCAGGGCTTCCTCGGGGTAGAGCACGGCCTCCGGGGGATCGCCGAAGGACTCGACGACGGCGACCCCGCTCGGCAGTATGCGCTTCAGCATCAGGGCTCCCCGCGGTCCGGCCCGGCGAACGGCGGGTCTCCCGCGACCAGGAGCCGGCCGCCGTCGGCCTCGGGGCGCAGCCCGGCGACGCTCCCGCGGTTCTCCTGGTGGGCGGCGTGCAGAGCGCTGATGGCCGGCCGGCTGCCGCGCGTACGTTGCACTCGGTGCTTCCTCTCGTCCGACCGGGGCCTCCCGAACGGCCACGGGCGCGGGGAGCACCGTCCGTCCGGAACGGGGGCAGCCCAGACGGACGGTGCGGCTTTGCGGTCCGGCGCGCGGCAGGTGAGGAACCGGGGCGGGCGCTGAAGCCGGACGTGAGCCACGGTTCTCGCGCATCACGCCCGACCCTGTGGGCCGGACCGGTGGACGCCCGTAGGCTGACATGCGCGGTCGCCCTGACGTAACCCCTAATGTCCTCCCCTGTCACCGCATCGCCTCCGGGACACGGACGTCCGGAGCTGCCGGGACGCCCACCGGCTCGACGACGGCGTGCGCCTGCCGGTTCGCTGCACCGGATGGCGGTGTCCTCCGCCCCCGGCTCAGGGGCGGCGCACTCCGTCAGCACGCGCACAGGCCGGTGAGGAGGCGAACCGGCCCCGGTCGGCCTGCACCGCCCACCCGCGCGCGACCAGGCGTTTCGCCCTCGCCCGCACACCCTCCACCGACGAGGCCGTCGGCTCCAGTCCGAGAAGCCGCGTCAGCTCATGGGCCTGCAGGGTCGTCCGTGACTCGTTCAGGACCTGCGCCAGGTTCCGGTAGATTCCCGGAAGCGCCGTCAGGTCCATGCCCGGTTCCCGCGTCGGCACGGTCACCCGGATCCCCCCGCCCAGACCCCCGCCGGCCGCGTCGGCACCGCCGGCCGCCGTCGGGTCCTCGCAGTCACCGAGGTCCGTGCGCAGTGCCCGGTGTGCCCGGCGCATCGCCTCCCGGGCGCTGGCCAGCCGCGACAGTTCCCTCTCCACCTCACCGAGCGCGAGTGCCAACTGGGCGCCCTCGCAGCGCAGTCGCTCGACTTCGCGCCACGTCCATGCCTCCAGGACCTTCGCGAGCCCCAACGTCGACGGCATCAGCAACCTCCGGGACAACGAAAGAGACCGAACACCTGCGGGTGCGGTCAGACGAGGGCGGGACCGGGCACGCGGGCGGGTGGCTCCTCCACGGTCGGCTCGATGGCCAGGTGCGGAAGGCTGCGGTCCAGCCACCGCGGCAGCCACCAGTTGGCCTTGCCGCACATGTACATCACCGCGGGCACGAGCACCGTCCGCAGGACGAAGGCGTCCAGCGCCACGGCGGCCGCCAGCCCGACGCCGAACTCGGCGATGCCGCGATGACCCGTGAAGATGAAGGCGGTGAACACGGCGATCATGATCAGCGCCGCGGCGGTGATCACCCTTGCGGTGTGGGTCACGCCGGCCAGCACCGACCGGGCGTTGTCGCGGCTGATCGCCCACTCCTCGGCCATCCTGCTGACCAGGAACACCTGGTAGTCCATGGACAGGCCGAACAGGACCGCCAGCACCAGCTCCGGCAGGTATCCCTCGATCGGGCTCGGCGCGCCGAGGCCGAACAGGTCGGTTCCCCAGCCCCATTGGAAGAAAGCGGTGAGGATGCCGAACGAGGCCGCCGCCGACAGCAGGTTGAGCACCGCGGTGACCGCCGGGATGAGCAGGCTGCGGAAGGCAAGCACGAGCAGCAGGAAACTGAACCCCACGACGGTGATGAGCAGCCAGGGAAGTTTGTCGCTGGTCACGGCCGCGAAGTCGATGAACGTGGCCGTCAGCCCGCCGACGTGGACCTCCAGCGTGGTGCCCTGCGCGTACTGCGGCACGACCGTGTCACGCAGGTGGTTGATCAGCGTGGAGGTGGCCTCGTCCTGAGGAGCCGTGGTGGGGATGACCTGGGTGATCGCGATCGACGGGTCGGCGCCCTCCGCGCTCCGGGCGGGCGCGGTCTGCACGGCGGCCACTCCGGGCACGCCGGCCAGCGCCTGGTCGAGCTTGTCGAGCGCGGCGCGGTCGGCCGGGCTCTGCACCCGGGAGACCAGGACCAGCGGGCCGTTGAAGCCCGGCCCGAATCCCTCGGCCAGCATCTGATAGGACTTGTACGTATGGGTCGACGTCGCGTCGTTGGAGGCGTCGGCGAAGCCGAGCCGCAGGCTGAACACGGGCAGCGACACCACGATCATCACCGCAAGACCCACGACGGTCAGCGCGGCGGGGAACCTCGGCACGATGCGCGACCAACGTGCCCACAGGCCGTCGTCGCCCTCGGTCCGGACCGCCCCGCCGGCCTGCAGCGCGCGGCGCTGCTTGCGGCTCAGCACACGGATGCCGAACACGCCCAGCAGTGCGGGAAGCAGCGTGACGGCCGCGACCACGGTGCACACCACGGTCATCGCCGCCGGGACGGCCAGCCCGTTGATGAACTCCAGGTTGACGCTGAGCAGGCCGAGAAGGGCGATGCACACCGTGCCGCCGGCGAACAGGACCGCGCGCCCGGAGGTGTTGAGGGCCTGCACGGCCGACTCCTCCGGCTCCAGCCCGGACCCGAGGCCGCGGCGGTGCCGGGTCACGATGAACAGGGCGTAGTCGACCCCGACCCCAAGGCCGATCAGGGCGCCGAGGATCGGTGCGATGCCGTTCACGGACATCACGTGGCCGAGCGGGGTCATCAGCATCATGCCGCTGCCCACCCCCGCCACAGCGGTCACGATCGGCAGCGCCATGGCCAGCAGCGATCCGAAGGCGACCAGGAGGATGACGGCCGCCGCGACGATGCCGATCAGCGACGCGTCCGACGCCGGGGTCTCCTCGGCGGCCGAGATCCCCTTGCCGCCGAGTTCGACCTCAAGGCCGGGTTGGCGGGCCGCGGTCGCGGCGTCGATCACCCGGCTGATGTCGGCGTGGTCCAGGTTGTCCGCCGCGTCGGTGAAGTTCACCGTGGCGTAGGCGGTGCGCTTGTCCGCGCTCACCTGGATCCGGCCGCCCTCTGCGTAGGGGCCGGCGACCGAGGCCACCGAGGGCATGTGGGACACCTCGGTGAGCATCGCCGAGATCCGCTGCTCAATGGCCGGGTCGGTGACGCTGCCCCGGCTCACCTGCCAGACGATCTGGTCCACGTCGCCCGCCTCGGCCGGCGCCGACCGCTGCAGCAGTTGCTGGGCCTTGCCGGAGCCCGTTCCCGGCAGGACGAGCGAGTTGTCATAGGCGGTCTTGACCGACTGCGACATCACCGCCAGGCCGACCAGGAGCCCCGCCCAGGCGATGATCACGACGAAGCGGTGGCGATAACACCAGCGTGCAAGGGTTGACATGATTACTCCGCTCCCTTCCTTTCATCCGCCCATCGTCCGGTTCTGCACGCTCCCCGTCTCCGGCCGGCCGCAGTGATTGCCCGGGGTGTGACCGCGCCATCGGGCGCGGGCGCCCGGCTTGGCCTACTGCGTTCGCAGTAGGCCGGATCAGGGAAGGGCGAGGAAGTGGGCATGCCTGGCCCCGCCGTCGCGGGGGCACCGCGACAGCGGGTGGTGCGGCGGGGGTCAGTGCCGGGGACGCGGTGCGTCCACCAGTCCTGTCTGGTAGGCGAGAACCACGAGTTGTGCCCGGTCGCGCGCGCCGAGCTTGGCCATGGCGTGGTTGGCATGGGTCTTCACGGTGAGTGGGCTGAGCGTGAGCTGACAGGCGATCTCGGCGTTGGTCATGCCTTCGGCGACCAGGGCCACCACCTGGCGTTCGCGTTCGGTGAGCGTGGCGATCAGCGGCGAGGGACTGACCGGCTCGCTGTCGTGCAGCGTGAGGAACCTGGTGATGAGGCCCCGGGTCGCGGACGGCGAGAGCAAGGCATCGCCACAGGCGACCGTACGGATCGCCTCGATGAGAACCTCCGGGCGCGCGCCCTTGCCGAGGAAGCCGCTGGCGCCCGACCGCAGCGCCTCGAAGAGGTAGTCGTCGACCTCGAAGGTGGTCAGGATCAGCACCCGTACTCCCGCGAGGCTGTCGTCGGCGGCCATCCGCCGGGTCGCGGCCAGCCCGTCGAGGTCCGGCATCCGGATGTCCATCAGAACGACGTCGGGGCGTTCCGCCCGGGCGGTCCGGACCGCGTCGTGGCCGTTGGCCGCCTCGCCCACCACGGTCAGGCCCGGTGCGCGGTCGATCACCAGCCGCAGGCCGGCGCGGACGAGATCCTGGTCGTCGGCGATGACCACACGGGTCGGCGCCGTGCCGGTGGAGTCCGGCGGGGCAGTGACGCTCCCGTTCACGCCCCCTCGATTCCGGCCGACCGCAGCGGGAGCTCGGCGAAGACGCGATAGCCACCCTCGGGCCGCGGCCCCACCGCCAACCGTCCGCCCACGGCGGTCACCCGCTCCCGCATGCCCACGATGCCGTGCCCTCCGACCGTGGAGACTCCGGCCATGCCGACCACGGCCCTGCGTCCGCTCCCCCGGGCAGCTGCCTCGCCCTCGTCCTCGACCGCCAGCCTGAGCGCGCCGGGCCCGTACCCCAGCCGCACGATCGCGGGAACGCAGCCCGCGTGCTTGCGGATGTTGGTCAGCGACTCCTGGATCACCCGGTAGGCGGTCAGCTCCACCGCCTCGGGCAGCGGCCTGGCCCGGCCCGTCACCTCGCGGGTGACCTGCAGGCCCGTGCCGGCGAACGAGCAGATCAGGTCGCCGAGCCGGTCGAGGCCCGGCACCGGCTCCGCCGGCTCTGCCGACTCGGGCGTTCCGGGCTGACGCAGCAGCCCGACCGTCAGCCGCAGTTCCTCCAGGGCTTCCTCACTGGCCTGCTGGATGTGCGCGACCGACTCCATGGCCTGGGACCGGTCCTCGTCCTCCAACAGGCAGCCCAGCGCGCCGGCCTGGACATTGATCAGCGCGACGTGGTGGCCCACCGCGTCATGCAGCTCGCGGGCGATCCGCAGCCGTTCCTCCGCGACCCGGCGGTTCGCCTCCTCCTCCCTGGCCCGTTCGGCTCGCCTGGCGCGCTCGTCGGCCTCGGCCACGTAGGCGCGGTGGCTGCGCGCGGCGCTGCCGGTGGTCACGGCCAGCGCCGCCCACATCACGATGACCACGCCCGTCATGCCGGGATGGGTGAAGAGCGAACCGACGAGCAGCGTCGCCTTGACGGTGACGCCGACCACGAGCGTCCGTACGGGCGAGGAGTCCAGCGCGACCCAGTACAGCGCGCAGAAGAGCGCGAGCAGGGTCACCGGGTAGACCATCCCGTCGGCCAGCAGAACGAGCGACCCGATGGTGGCGACCCCCACCGTGCCGAGGGGGAACCGGTGGCGCAGCGCCAGGGTCGCGTAGACGGCGACGGTCACCGGCCCGCTGAGCGGCCAGTGCGAGCCCAGTACGGGCACGGCCGCGGGGACGGTCACCAGCGTGAACAGCACCATCGACCCGAGCGAGGAGAGCAGCAACAGCAGTTGCTGCTTCGCCATGAGCCTGTTCCAGGGGACAAGGGCGGCCTTCAGCACGGGCGCTCCTCCATCGGCCGGGACTCCTTCGCCGGTCCGGCTTCCCTGACCACGGTGCGCGCCGCCGGCGCCGGTCCGAGCGGCATCCCACCGAGCCCTTCCATCGGTTCCGCGTCCACTGGCCGTTACCGGCCTTCGGGCGCTTCGTGGTGCTTCGCCGCGGCCGTCCCCACGGCGGACAACGCCAGGGCGGCCAGCGCGGCGACGAGCATGAGGCCCGCGTTCACCAGGAACGCGGCGCGGTAGCCCTGGACCAGGGCGTCGAGGTCACCGCGGGTGTCGCTCGCGCGGGAGGTCAACGTGGACGCGACGTTCACGAGCACGGCGAGACCGACGGCGCCGCCGATCTGGCGGGAGGTGTTGAGCAGCCCCGAGGCGGCACCGGCGTTCTTCGGCTCGACGCCGACGGTTCCGCTGATGGTGACGGCCAGGAGCATGAGGCTGATGCCGAACCCGGCGACCAGGTTGGGGCCGAGGATGTGGCTCGGGTAGGAGGAGTCCGTGGAGATGGTGGAGAGCCAGGCGATGCCGGCGGTGGCGAGGAGACCGCCGGCCACCAGCAGCGGCCGGGGGCCGACCACGGAGATGAGCCGACGGGAGGTGAGGCCGCCGGCGATGAAGACGACGGTGATGGGCAGCATCGCCATGCCGGTCCGCAGCGCGCTGTAGCCGAGCACCTGCTGGCAGTAGAGCGAGAGGAAGAACATCAGGGCGGTCAGCGTCACGCCCAGGCAGAACATGAGCAGGTTGGCGACCCGGAGGTTGCGCAGCCGGAGCAGCTCCGGTGGGATGAGCGGGTGGGGACTCCTGGCCTCGGCGACCAGGAAGGCGGCGAGGAGCACGACGGCCGCGGCCAGCGGGAGCAGGACGTTCGCCGAACCCCAGCCGTCGGCGGCTTCCGAGAGCCCGTAGACGAGCGCCCCGATGCCGAGGGTGACGCAGAGGGCGCCGAACACGTCGAGTCGAGTGCGCTCGGCGAGGGCGGAGGGGAGCACGAGCCGCGCGCCGATGGCCAGCAGCACGATGCCCGCGGGGATGTTGACGAAGAACACCCAGCGCCAGCTCAGTTCGGCGGTGAGCACCCCGCCGAGGACCACGCCGACCAGGCCCGCGACCCCGCTCATCATGCTCCACAGCGACAGGGCGCGCTCGCGCTCGTGCGCGTCGGTGTGGGTGGCGGTGATGAGGCTCAGACTGGTCGGGGCCAGAGCGGCGGCGCCGGCGCCCTGGGCGATCCGCGCGCCGATCAGGACGCCCCCGCCGGACGCCAGGCCACCGATCAGGCTGGCGACGGTGAAGACGGCCGCCCCCACCAGGAAGACCCGCCTGTGCCCGTAGAGGTCGCCGGCCCTCGCCGCCAGGAGCAGGAAACCGCCCAGGGTGACGAGGTAGCCGCTGACCACCCACTGCTGCTGGCCGGTCGACAGGCTCAGCCCGGTTCGCATGTCCGGCAGGGCCACGGTGACGATGGTGGCGTCGAGCACGACCATGAACAGGGCGAGGCAGGAGATGGTCACGACCAGGCCGAGCGGCACCTGGGGCCGGATATCGGCGGGTGCGGACGCGACTCGGGCCTCGGACATGACGTCTCCTCAGTAACGACCCGCGAGTGAACACTGTTCACTAGTGAACAGTGTTCACTCGCGAAGGGTGCTCAAGATAACCTGGAGCCCGGGGGGTGTCAATCGATCTGAAGGAGAGTCAATGCGCCTGCGTACAGCAGATGTTGTCGACGAGGCACTGTGCTTCCTCGATACCGAGGGCCTGGACCGGCTCACGATGCGCAAGCTCGGCGCAGCGCTCAACGTCCAGGGCGGCGCTCTCTACCGGCACTTCCCGAACAAGGAGGCCCTGCTCGACGCGGTGGCCGACAAGATCGTCGAGGGTGTCGGCGATCCCCTGCCCGACGTTCCCTGGCTCGACCAGTTGCGGATACTGGGCGGCCGGCTGCGCGCGGCCCTGCTCGGCCACCGCGACGGTGCCCGGGTGGTGGCCGGAACGTTCGCCCCCGGGGCCAACACCATCGTCGGCTCGGACGTGGCCGTCCAGGTGCTCTGCCGGGCCGGACTGCCCCCGGCCCAGGCGGGCTGGATCAGCTTCGCGCTGTTCTACTACGTGCTCGGCCACGCCATCGAGGAGCAGGCCCAGCTGCGGCTGCCACCCGAGCACGACTGGCGGGCGCGGACCGAGCGGCTCCGCGTCCAGGTGTCGCCACAGTACGCGGCGGCACTCGACGGGCTGGCGGAATCGGACCCGGCGGAGCGGTTCGAATTTGGACTGAACATCTTCCTGGAGGGGATCCGCCGGCTGCAGCCGACCCGGCCGACGCGGCATGCGTGAGCGGGGTCGGCCCACCGGTCCGGGAAACCCCTCCCGCCCCTCCCCGCGATTACGCCCGGGGATGCGCCAGGGCGCACACTGGCGCACGTGGGACATTCAACCCCCGCCGGTCCGGGACCGGTGGGGGCCGGGCCCGTGCGCGAGCGCGTCCCGCGCCGGGCTCGGACGAGGCCGTCCGCCGAGCCCGGCGCCAGGGGACGCCGGTGGCGCAGATTGCTCCAACACGGCATCACCGCACATGACTTGACGACCGATCAACAACCCGGGCCGATACGCCGTGACCGTCACACCCTCGGGCCGGCGGGTACCCGCGGCCGTTCGCGCCGCCCCGGCCTCACCGCCGCCCACTCACACACCCACCGACCGCGCTGGTCAACCCGGTTCCGAAGCCGTCGGACCCGCCATCGACGGGGCCGCCGCCCACGAGGGGCCGCCCTGCCCGCCACGAAGGGCATACTCATGGCCGGGCGCCGGGCCCGCCTCATCGTCCTTGACCTTCATCATCTTGCCTGCCTATCTTATGTTCGATTTTGGCTCGACCGCCGCTTGCAGTGAGGGACGCAAGGAGCAGGCGGTCAGGCCTGGTGCGCGACTGGGTTACCGGCGATCAGCCCCAAGGAGCCCGCAAGTCTTCGCGACCACGCTGCCCGTCCAAGCCGCCGATCGGCAAAGCGGCAAGGGCTTGGCCGGCAGCGGTTCCGGTGCCGACGGGGGAAGAACCCGATTTCACAGGCGTAGGGGGGTGAGTGTCATGCGTGTCGGCGACAACGGTTCGGGGGCTTCGGCGCCGGTTGCCATCACGCCCGAACACGCCGGAACCATCGAGGTCGCCGGAGCACTGGAAGCAGGCGGAACCTCCGGGCGCGGAGGGCCGGGACAGGGGTAGGCACCGGTCACGGACGGGGAGCGCACAAACCCCGGACCGAGCCCCGAAAATCGAAAATTCAAACAGGCTTACTGTCGTCATGCGCGGCTCCAAACGGGGGAGTTGAGCACGTTGCGGTCTGGGATCGAGTGGTTAGTCCAGAGCGTTCGCAAGAGCTATGAGAGCGAGTCGGCCTGCGGCGCGGCGTCACCGACGCACGCCGTCTGTCGCCTCGGCGACGCCGGAGAGCAATGCCTCCGGCGTCGTACGACGGAACTCGGTCTGGCGGCAAAGCCTCCACCGTGGCGCGAACCACCACCGCGGTATTCAGGCGGGCCCGTCTCCGGCCATTCACAAGGCACCTGTCGTTCGCGAGGGAGCCAATGAGCATCCGAGTGATGGTCGCCGATGATCTGCTGTTATCCCGGAGCGCGCTCGCCGCGCTGATCGAGAAACACGACCGCGTTCGCCTCGTGGGCGCCGTCGGCGGCGATGCCGACGCACTGGAATTCGCCGAAATCCACAGGCCGGACATCGCGATCATCGGATTCGACGGCGCGGACAGCAGCGTGATCACCGTCGCCGAGAAGATCTCGAGCATTCCGGAGTGCCGGAGCCTCGTCCTGGCCGAGCGCTTCACCCGGTCGATCGTCCGGCAGACCTTCTCCGGCGGGGTGGACGGGATGCTGCACCGAAGCGTGGCCCCCAGCCGGTTCTTCGAGGCCCTGCACCGGCTCCACCAGGGCGAACGCTTCTTCGACACGGACCTGACGGTCGCCGCCCTGGTCAATGCGGGCTGCCCGCTGACCATGCGTCAACTGGCCGTGCTGGAACGCCTTTCCCGCGGCGACAGCACCGTCGAGATCGCTGCGCGGCTGCACCTTTCCGAGGGGACCGTGCGCAACTACCTCACATCCCTGGTGACGAAGCTCGGTGCGCGCAACCGCATCGACGCGCTGCGCATCGCCCGGGACGCGCACTGGCTGTGAACGGCTGTCTACGCGAATTCATCAACTATTCGGGGGGCGTAGAAAATGAACATGGACGCAGTGACAGCCAACGTCGTCGGGGACATCGCCGTGGTGCTCGGAGCCTCGAGTCTGCTCGGCGCCCTCGCGCGCCGGCTCGGGCAGCCGACCGTGGTCGGCCAGATCGCCGCCGGCATCATCCTCGGACCGACTCTGCTCGGGCGGCTCCCGGGTGATCCGACGTCCCACCCGTTCACAGCCCAGGCGATGCCGTTCATCTCCGTCATCGCCCAGATCGCCGTCGTGATCTTCATGTTCGGCGTGGGCTACGAGATCGACCTCAAGTCCGTGCACAGCCATCGCAGACCGGTCACCCTCATCTCGGTGGGGGCGATGCTCATTCCGCTGGCCCTCGGTACGGGCATCGCCCTGGCGGTGCAGCACACCGACGCCTTCGACGGCCGGCACGCCGACGGCCGTTCCTTCATCCTCTTCTTCGGCGTCGCGACGTCGATCACGGCGCTCCCGGTGCTCGCGACGATCGTCCGGGAACGGGGACTCGCCGGAACCCCCGTGGGCAACATCGCCACGGCGTCCGCCGGGCTCATGGACGTCTCCGCCTGGCTCGTGCTCGCCGCCGCCCTCATCGGCACCGAAAGAGCCGGAAACAGATCCTGGCTCGGGACGGCGCTGCTCCTCGCCTGTTTCCTGGCCGTGATGGTCCTCGTGGTCCGTCCCGTGCTCGGCTGGTGGTTCCGGCGCCCGAACGCCGTGATGTCGAGTCAGATCCCGATCGCCCTCGTGCTCGCCTCGGCGGGAGCGTGGGCCACCGCCGGCATCGGCCTGCACGCGATCTTCGGGGCCTTCGTCGCCGGCCTCGTCATGCCCAAGCCGGACGGCACGCCGGACGCGGACGTGCTGCGCTCGACGGAACAGTCCGGCGGGCTGCTGCTGCCCCTGTTCTTCGTCATCACCGGGCTGACGACCAACCTCGGCACGCTGAGCGGTTCCGACGTGGCACTGCTCGTCGTGATCCTCGTCTGCGGGGTCGGCGGGAAGGCCGCCGCGGGCTACGCGATGGCGCGGCTCGGCGGTCTCGACACCCGGTGCTCGGCCATGATCGGCGCGCTGGTGAACACCCGCGGGCTCACCGAACTCATCGCACTGAACGTGGGACTCAGCGCGGGCCTCATCGACGGACGGCTGTTCACGGTCCTGGTCCTCATGGCCCTGATCACCACCGGCATGACCGGGCCGCTCATCACCGCGATCGAGCGCAGGACAGCCGCCCTCCCGGTGCCCCACGCGCCGGTACCGGTCGCCGAAGCGCGCGGCCGCTCCTGACCTCGCACCGGCGATCAGCCACGATCGTCGAGTGCCGGTTCTCCCCCTTCACTGTGTCGCGAGATGGTGAGAAGTGATGGACAAGCTGGTCGAACGGGACCAGGAAGTACAGACGCTGACCCGGGTCTACAACGAGTGTTCCCGGGGCAGGTCCCGGATCGTCGCCCTCGGAGGCTCGCTGGCGAGCGGAAAGACCGCCCTGCTGGCCTCCTTCGCCCGCCACGCCGCCGACGCGGGTGCGAAGGTCCTCGAGGCCACCGCGTCCAGGGTCGAGCGCCACCAGCCGCTGGGGGTCATCGACCAACTCCTGCGGGCACGGCACCTCTTCTCGCACGGCGCAGCCCCCGAAGTCCGCTCACCGGCGGACGGCGCCGGCGGGACGCCGGCGCACAGCGAGATCCGCCCGTCCGTCCTCGGCATGCTGCACGATGCCTTCCAGCGCCTGACCGCCGGTCCGCCCCTGGTCGTCTGCATCGACGACGCGCACTTCTCGGACGTCGAGTCACTGCAATACCTGCTCGCGCTCGTCCGGCGGATGGGCGACGCGCCCATGACGATCGTCCTCAGCTACTGTCCGGACGTGGGCCGGGGCGATGTCCAGCGCATCGTCCAGGCCGAGATCCTCAGGCTGCCGAATTGCACGCGGCTGGACATCGAGCCGCTCTCGACGACCGGCGTCGCCACCGTGCTCAAGGACCGTCTCGATCCCGGGACGGCCGACCGGATCGCGTCCGAATGCCGACGGCTCAGCGGCGGCCGGCCGCTGCTGGTGCGCGCCCTGGCGGAGGACTACGGCAGGGGAGCGGCGGAGCCGGACGCCCGATGCCGGCCCGTCCCCGGCCCGGCCTTCGGCCGGGCCGTCCTGAACTGCCTCTACCGGGCCGAGCCGGTCGTGCTCGGGATCGCCCAGGCCACGGCCGTGCTGGGGGACTTCCGCTCGACCGCCGTGGTCGCGCGCCTGTGCGGCATGGACCCGGAGTCCCTTGGGCGGGTCGTCGCCACGCCGGGGGTCGGTGCGCTGCTGGACCACGACCTGCTCCGTCAGCCGAGCGTTCGCGCGGCCGTGCTCCGCAGCATCCCCGAGGCGGAGCGCCACGCCCTGCGGTCCCGGGCCGCCCGCCTCCTGCACCACGAGGGCGCCCCGGCGGTCGTGACGGCCGAACACCTGATGCGCGTCGACGAGGCGATCCCCTGGGCGGGCCGGGTCCTGTGCGAGGCCGCGGACCAGACCCTCGCGAGCGGGGACCACGAGACGGCCGTCGGATACCTGGAGCGGGCCCATCGCGGGAGCATGAGCCGACTCGAACAGCTCGACACCGCCGCGAAGCTCGTCGACATCGTGTGGCGCTACGACCCGGCGGCGGCGAAGAGCTACCTGCCCGACCTGGTGGCGGCCGCCGAACGGGGCGAGCTCTCCCTGCGGCAGTCCGTTCCCGTCGTCCGGAGCCTCCTGTGGAACGGCCAGGTGGAGCCGGCCATGCGCCTGATGGCGCACCTCTGCGGCGACTCCCCCGGGACGGCCGGCGAGGACTCCGACCGGTACGCCGAGCCGCTGCGCCTCTGGCTCCCGCTCGCCTATCCGGGCATCGCGCCCGCACCGGACGCCCTGGACGTGTCCCCGATGGACCCCGGACTCGATCCCGAGCACCGTGCCGGCGCCGCGCTGGGCGCGGTCCTGCGATGTACCGGCGAGGAGGACGCCCTTCCCGCCGCGGAACTCGTCCTCCGGAAGGCCCTGGCCGGTGCGGCAGGCCCGGCCTCGTCACTCGCCTCGCTCCTGGTCCTGATCTACTCCGACCACCTCGACAAGGCATCGGCGTGGTGCGACGCCCTGCTCGCCTCCATCGGGAAGGCGTACGGGCTCGTCTGGAACGCCCTGCTGATCTCGGCGCGCGCGGAGATCCACTACCGGCTCGGAGAGCTGGCGGACGCCAAGCGCCAGGCGAAGGCGGCCTTCGCGCTGATGCCGCGGGAGAGCTGGGGCACAGCGGTCGTCATCCCCCTGTCGCTCCTCATCCTCACCACCACGGCCATGGGGGACCTCGCAGAGTCGGAGACCTACCTCGACCTTCCCGTTCCCGGCGCCGCCTTCGGGACCCTGGGCGGGGTGGTCTACCTCGACGCCCGGGGCCACCTCCATCTCGCACGCGGCCGCCACGGCGCGGCTCTCCAGGACTTCCTGGCCGCCGGGCACCTGATGCGGCTCTGGGGGGCCGACTGCCCCTCGACGGTGGCCTGGCGCGTCGACGCCGCCCGGGCCTACCTCCATCAAGGTCTGACGGCGAAGGCGACGGAGCTGCTGACGGAACAGCTGTCCCTGGTCGCTTCGGGCCACCCGCGCACCCGCGGCCTGGCCCAGCGGGCGCTGGCGGCCACCCTCCGCACGAACGAGCGTCCGCCCGTCCTGCTGAAGGCCGCGAGCGCCCTCGACCGCTGCGGCGACTCCCTGAACCTGGCGCACACCCTCGCCGACCTCAAGCATGCCTACATGTCGCTGGAGGACCCCGTCCAGGCCCGCTTCCACGGCCACCGGGCCAAGACGCTGGCCGCCCGGTGCGCCGCGGCGCCCCTGCCGGAAACACCGGTGACGGATCCCGGGAAGGCACGGGCGGACGAGAACCCCTCCGGTACCGCCGAGCCGGTCCGCCGGCTCAGTTCGGCGGAGTGGCGAGTGGCCGAACTCGCGGCCGGGGGCTCCACGAACGAGCAGATCGCCCGCAAGCTGTTCATCACGGTCAGCACGGTCGAGCAGCACCTCACCCGGTCCTACCGGAAGCTCGGCATCCGGCGCCGCACCCAACTGCCCTCGCGCCTGTCCGAGCTCGTCCCGTGACCTCCACCGTCCCGGGCTCGTAGAGGCCGCCGCCGGTGTCGTCGAGGACACCGGCGGCGGACCGCCCGCCCCGGCCCGGGCTACTCGGTCCCGCCCCCGGCCCCCGGTCCGCTCCCCTGCCCCGGCAGCAGGGCGTCCAGTGCCCGGACGGCCCGCTCGGTGCAGGCCGCCGCCGCCGGAACGATGTCCTGCATCAACAGGAAGCCGTGCACCAGTCCCTCCCCCGTGACCAGGTGTGCCGGGACTCCCGCGGCACGCATCCGCGTCACCAGCTCCGCGCCCTCTTCGTGGAGCGGGTCGTACTCGGCGGTGACGACGACCGTCGGCGCGAGGTTGCGCAGGTCCGCGTTCAACAGGTCCACGGTGAGATCGGCCCGCTGCCGCGCGTCGGGGACGTACTGCCCGTAGTTCCAGGCCATGTCCTCGACGCTCAGCAGGTACCCCTCGGCGTGCGGACTGGAGGAGGCGAGGGCCAGACTCGGATCGACCGGCGGGTAGACGAGGAGCTGCGCGGCGAAGCGCAGGTCACGGGCCTCCAGGGCGACCCCGAGCGCGAGGCTGGCGCCCGCGCTGTCGCCCGCGATCACGTGCGCCCGGCCGGGGAAGATCCGGGCCGTCCAACGGGCCGCGGCGACGGCGTCGTGCAGCGGCGCGGGATGGCGGTACTCCGGCGCCAGCCGGTACTCGACCGCGACCACGACCGAGTCCAGCGAAGCCGCCAGGATCCGGCAGGCCCGGTCATGGCTGTCGAGGTCGCCCAGCACCCACCCGCCGCCGTGCAGGAAGGTGACCACCCGTCGCCCCGACGACTCCGCCGGCTGCGGGGTGTAGACCCTGACCCGGAGCGCCGTCCCGTCCGGGCCGCCGATCGTCCGGTCGGCCGAGGTCACGGCCGGGCCGGACCGGCCCGCGTCCGGGCGGACGGCGTTCACCCGGTACCGTTCGCGGGCCTGCTCGACGGGCAGTTCGCGGTCCGGAACCGGGACGCCGTCCGAGCTCTGCCAGGCGATCAGGTGCCGGAGCAGTCGGTCCAGAGGCATCGCAACTCTCCCACGTACTCGGTCGTATCCGATCGGACGTGCCCCGGGCACCGGGCCGGAACACACGTGCTCCGAATCTATTTCGCGACCGGTATCGACGGAGAGGCCGGGCGCAGGAGAAGTGCTCGATGCACGACGATTGGTGTGTTTCTCATATCGTCTCGGCGCCGCGGCCGCCGATATCGTGACAGGTCGGTGAAATCAAAGAAGGTGTTGGTGATGGAGAATTTGCCTTCGCAATCTATTAGCCATGAATTCGGCGACCCGTCCGACGTCATCGGCCTCGTCCGTTCGATCTGGCGGGACATCCTGGATTTCGAACCGGACGACGACATTGGATTCTTCGACTGCGGGGGCGATTCGCACCGGCTCTTCGTGCTCGTCGAGCACCTCTCCAAGGCCGGCGGGGTTCGGCTCAAGACGCTGGACGTCATCCGGGCCGATACCGTCAGCGGCCAGGCCGAACTGCTCGCCCGGATGCGGCGCGCCCGGCCCGAGGAGTCCACCCATGGCTCCTGAGGCCGATGTGCACACGTGGGCGGAGCAGCTGGCCGGGGTGCCGACGGTCCTCGAAATACCGTCCGACCGGCCGCGGGCCCACCACCGGGACACCACCACCGTCCGGCTTCCCGTCGAACTCCCCGCCTGGACGGCGCAGGCCGTCCGGGCGCGGTCCCGGGCCCTGGAGGTGAGCCCGTCCACCTTCCTCCTCGCCGCCTTCGGCCTGGCCCTGGGACGGCTGACCGGTGCCGACCGGCTTCTGGTGGGCGTCGCCTCGCCCGCCGACGGCCTCCTTCCGGTCCGCATCGACATCGACGACGACCTCACACCCGGCGCGTTCGTCGGCACCGTCCGCGATTCGCTCGCCTGGAGCCTGGGCGCCCCCGGCGTCGCCTTCCCGCAGCTCGTGGAGCACCTGGGCGTCGACGGGGCCGGCCCGGGCCATCCCCTGGTCCAGGCGGGCTTCGGCACGCACGACGAGGAGTCGTGCCTGGACCTCAGCGTCCGGTTCGGCCCGGACGAGGAGATCGGCGCCGGCCACGCCGAATACGCGACGGATCTGTGGAGCCTGGAGGAGGCGCAAGGCTTCGTCCTCACCTACCTGGCGGCGGTGGAACAGCTCGCCGGGGATGACGCCGACGCCCGCACACTGGCGGACGTCCGGTGCGTCTCCCCCGCCGGACTGGAGGTCCTCCGGCTCGTCAACGAGACCGACGGCGACTTCCCCTCCGCCTCGCTGGACGAGCTGTTCCGCGCCGTGGCGGACCGCCACCCCGACCGGGTGGCGGTCCGGGACGCGGAGTCGGCCCTGACCTACGCCGAACTCGCCCGTGCCGCCGCCGAGCAGGCGCGGCGGCTGTGTGCCGCCGGTGTCCGCAACGGCGACGCGGTGCTGATCGCGGTCGAGCGGTCGGTGGCGGAGGCGGTCGCGGTGCTGGGCACGCTCTGGGCCGGCGGTGTGTACATCGGCGTCGACCTCGCCCAGCCCGAGGCGCACACCGCGCGGATCGTCGCCAGGACGGCACCGGCCGCCGCCGTCGTCGGCGCCGACGACGCCGACGGGGTGTCCCGGCACGGCATCCCCGTGGTCGGCCCCTGGCAACCGGACTGGGACCTCGGCACGGAGCCCGTGCCGCCCGCCCCGGCCGATCCCGAACGGGTGGCCTACATCGCCTTCACGTCGGGTTCCACCGGTGAGCCGAAGGGCGTGGTGATCCCACACCGCGGCGTCATCCGGCTCGTCCACCAGGCTCCCTACCTCCTGCTCGGGCCGGGCGAGCGGGTGCTGCGCCTGTCCGCGCTGGCCTTCGACGCCTCGACGTTCGAGCTCTGGGGCGCGCTGCTGTCCGGGGCGACCCTGGAGGTCTGCCCGCCGGGTCTGCTGTCGCCGGGCGAGCTGGGCGAGTTCATCGCCGAGCGCGAGGTGACGGTGGCCTGGCTGACTGCCGGTCTCTTCCGGCTCGTTCAGGAGTTCGCGCCGGCCTCGCTGGGCACGCTGCGCCAACTCCTCAGCGGCGGGGACGTGGTCCCCCACGAACACGTCGCGCGCGCGCTCTCGGACCACCCCGGCCTGACCGTCACCAACGGCTACGGTCCGACCGAGAACACCACCTTCACGACGTTCCACTCGGTCCGGGAGCCGAAGGAGGTCGACGGCCCCCTGCCGATCGGTACACCCGTCCCCGGGACCCGCGTCTACGTCCTGGACCGGCGGGCGAGGCTGCTGCCGCCGGGGGCCGTCGGCGAGCTGTACACCGGCGGCGAGGGCCTCGCCACGGGCTACGTCAACGACAAGGAGGAGACCGACCGGTGCTTCGGCCTGTTCTCCCCCGACGTCCCCGAGCGGATCTACCGCACGGGCGACCTGGTGCGGATGGACCGGGCCGGCCGGATCCACTTCCTCGGCCGGGCCGACCACCAGGTGAAGGTCCGCGGCTACCGCATCGAGCTCACCGCGATCAGCGACGTGCTGAACGGCTACCCGGAGGTCGAGGACACCGTCGTCACCATCGCCGACGGTGGCACCGACAAGCGGCTGCTCAGCGCCGTCCGGCTCGCCCCGGGGACGGACGTCACGCCCGTCGAACTGAGGAACCGGCTGGCCGACCGGCTCCCCTCGTTCATGGTGCCCACGCTGTGGGCCGTGGTCGACCGGATGCCCGTCACCGCGAACGGCAAGGTCGACCGGCGCGCGCTCACCGCCGCGGCGCTTCCCGCCAACGCGTTCGCCCGGGCGAACCGGCCCGGCCGGGAGGCCTGACCCGCCGCCCTCGGACACCCGTGCCCCGGCCACCGACCCCCCGGTGGCCGGGGCACCGTCGTTGCCGGGAGCGGTCGTTGCCGGGAGCGGTCGCTCCCGGCCCTGGGAGCAACGCAGAGAGGGCCCTCCCGGCCGGGCGGACAGTTTCCGCACCGGCCGGAAGGGCCCTCACCCGGGCCGGGCTCAGACCTTCTGGGTCTGCGGCAGCGGGGCGAACCGGCTGAGTCCGCCTGCAATCAGCCGGTCGAAGAAGGACCCGTCAAGCGCCACCGGCTCCGGGAACGAGCGGAGCAGGGTGTCGTAGGTGTGCTTGCTGTGGACCGGCGGCGGCGGGTACGCCGGCTCCAGGCCCAGCATCCGGCGGCCGATCGCCCCCAGGTGGATCAGCGGAGCGACCTCGGGGTCCTCCCGGCGCTGCGCCGCGAGTTCCCACCACTCGTACCGCGACACCTCCTCCAGCCGGTATCCGGCCCGGCGCAGCGCTTCGAAGCCGAGCATGAGCGAGACCGGCTGGGGCCTGACCAGGTGGTACGCGTCACCCCCGCGCGCGCCGACGGAGAGCCGGGTGATGTTGCGCGCGACCAGGTCGACGGCCTCCCCGGGCACCGCTTCGGCCCCGTCCGGGGCGTACCCGATCGCGACGGCCGCGCGCAGCACCGGCATCAGCAGGTCCGAGGTGGAGGTGTCACCGGTCACCGAGTGCCCGGTGACCAGCCCGGGGCGGTAGATCGTGCCGACGACGCCGCTGTCGGCCGCACGACGCACCGCGCGTTCGGCGGCGACCTTGGAGCGCGGGTAGCCGAGCTCCCCCGCGGTGTCCATGGACGGCCGCGTGGACTCGTCCACCACGTCGATCCCGGCGCGGATCGCGTCGAGGAAGACCGCGAGCGTCGAGACGTAGTGGAACCGGACCGCGGTGCGCCGGCGTTCGCCGATGGCCGTGGCCAGCTCCAGCAGTTCCCTCGTGCCGCCGACGTTGGCGGGCGCAAGCTGCTGGTACGCCGCGGTGAGGTGCACCGAGGCAGCGCAGTGGAAGACCTCCGTGACCTCGTCGGTCAGGTGGTTCCATGCCTGCGGCGACAGGCCGAGCCGGGGAGCTTCCAGGTTGGCCGGCACGGCGACGAGCCGTGCCGGGTCGTCCGTGCCGACCTCGGCCATCCGGTCCCGCAGCCGCCGGTCGGCGGCCGCGGGATCCTTCGCCCGGACCAGGCAGTGGATGACGGAGTCCGGCAGTTCGAGCAGGGCCGCGGCCAGATGGCCGCCGAGTGATCCGGTCGCACCGGACAGAACGATCGAGGTCATGCTTCCCCCAAGGGTCGCACCGGCAGCGGGCCGGCGTTTCAACTGCCGTTCGGCGTACTGCCGATGAGGTCCGCCAGGTGCTGGGCCAGCGCCTGGGCCGAGTTGTTCTCCGCCACCGCCTTGGGAGCGATGCGGATGCCGAGGTTGGTCTCGATCCGGGTGCGCAGCTCCAGGTTGCCGAGCGAGTCCAGGCCGTAGTCGTTGAAGGGCCGGCTGGGGTCGACGGAGCCTCGGACGATCGCCGCCGCCTCACCCGCGACGAAGCGGCGCAGCCAGCCGATCCGCTCCTCCGCCGGAAGCGCCTCGAACTCCAGCCGCAGCTCCGAGGACTGGGCCTGGTCGCCCCGGTCGTCCTGGAACGCCTCGGCGAAGGGGCTGCGCCGGGCGAGCGCGGTCAGCCACGGCGCCCGGGCGAGCGGGAGGTACCCGGTGTGGACCCGGGTGTGGCGCAGGAGGGCGTCGAAGGCGTAGGTGCCCTCCTCCGGAGTGATCATGGTGGTGTCCCCGGCCTCCGCGAGGACGGCGCCGCGCCCGATCTCGCCCCAGGCACCCCAGGCGATCGTGGTCGCCGGCATCCCCTCGGCGTGCCGCCAGGCGGCGAAGCCGTCGAGCCAGCTGTTGGCGGCGGCGTAGGCGCCCTGACCGGGCGAGCCCAGCAGCGCGGCGGCCGACGAGAAGGTGCAGAACCAGTCCAGGTCGTCCACGGCGGTGGCCTCGTGGAGGTACCAGGCGCCGTAGGTCTTCGGCGCCCAGTCCCGGTCGAGCAGCTCCGGGGTGATGCTCGGGACGGTCGCATCCTCGACCACGGCCGCGGCGTGCAGGACGCCACGCAACGCCAGCCCGGTGGCCCGGGCCGCTGCCGCCAGCCGTTGGGCGGTGCCGGGGTCCGCGATGTCGCCGCGCTCGACGTGCACCTCGGTGCCGGCGTCGCGCATCGCCCGGATCTCGCTCAGCGCCCACTCGTCGGGCGCGGACCGCGCGTTGAGCACGATCCGGCCGGCGCCGGCCGCGGCGAGGTGGCGGGCCAGGCGCAGGCCCAGGCCGCCCAGGCCGCCGGTGACGATGTACGCGCCGTCGGCGCGGAACACCGGGACCCGGTCGGGCGGGAGCACGGCCGGCGTGCCCGGTTCCACCGCCGTGGTGAGGACGAGCTTGCCCATGTGCTGGGCGGAGGCCATCTGCCGGATCGCGGTCGCCGCGTCGGCCAGCGGGAACGCGGTCGCCATCGGCGGTGCCAGCTCCCCTGCCGCCATCCGGTCGGACACCTCCCTCAGCAGGCGGCCGAGCCGGGCCGGATCGGCCACGGCCATGAGCTCGAGGTCGACGCTGAAGAAGGCCAGGTTGCGGCGGAAGGGCGCCAGGCCCAGCTTCCCGTCGCGGTAGATGTCCCGCTTGCCGATCTCGACGAAGCGTCCGCCGAAGGAGAGCAGGTCGAGGCTGGCGCGCTGCGCGGCGCCGGTGAGGGAGTTGAGCACGACGTCGACGCCGGCGCCGCCGGTGTCCTCGCGGATCTGCTCGGCGAACCCGAGGCTGCGGGAGTCGTAGACGTGCTCGACCCCCTGCGCCCGGAGCCACTCCCGGCGTTCCTCGCTGCCGGCCGTGGCGTAGATCTCCGCCCCCACGTACCGGGCGACCGCCATGGCCGCCTGCCCCGTGCCGCCGGTGGCGGAGTGGATGAGCACCCGCTCGCCCGAGCGCAGCCGGGCCAGGTCCATCAGCCCGTACCAGACGGTGGCGTACACGGCGGGGACGGCGGCGCCCTCCTCGACGCCCATGTCGTCCGGCAGCGGCGCGGCGAGCGCCGAGTCGATGGTGGCGTGGGTCGCCCAGGCCCCCTCGGTCGCGGCTCCGGTCATCACCCGGTCGCCGACCCGGAACTCGGTGACGCCCTCGCCGACCCGGACGACGGTGCCCGCGCAGTCGACGCCGAGTGCCGGTGTCACCCCCTCGAAGGCGAAGTAGTTGCCGTGGGCGAACAGGACGTCGTGGAAGTTGACGCTCGCGGCGCCGATCTCGATCTCGATCTGACCCGCGCCGGGTGCGCGGCGGCCGACCAGCGTCAGGTCCAGCGTGTCCAGGTCGCCGGGCCGGCGGATTTCCATCCGCACGGCGTCGTCCCGGCCGCCGGCCGTGGCAGGCCATCGCTCGTCGGCGGCGAGCGGCGAGTGCTGGAGGCGCGCGGTGTACCAGCGGCCCGCACGCCAGGCGGTCTCGTCCTCCGCCGTGTCCGAAGTGAGCTCCGACGCCAGGCGCTTGGCCGCCGAACCCCGGTCGGGGTCGGCGTCGATGTCGATCTGGGTGACCCGCAGGTCGGTGAACTCGGCGCCGATCACGCGGAACAGCCCCCGGATCGCGGCGTGTTCGAGGTTGACCCGGTCGCCCGGCAGCACCGGCTGCGCGCCCTGGGTGATCCCGTACAGCCGGGGCGGGGCGCCGTCCGTGGCGGCGAGTTCCTGCGCCACCTCGACGACGGCCCCCACCAGGTCGCGACCGCGTGCGATGGCGTCCGCGCCGACGGGCCCGGACGGCGGCGGGCAGAGCAGGACGATGCCCTGCCAGGGCATGTCGGACAGCACGGGCCGGGTGCCGGCGACCGGCCACTCCCGGACCTCGCACCGGCTGCCCCGGGCGCGCAGCGCCTCGGCGAGCTCGTCCGGCGCGGACTCGGCCGGGGCCAGAATCAGCCACGGACCGGCGTCGGCCTTCGCGGGGACGTCCGGCAGCTCCGCCTGCTGCCAGCCGATGGTGAGCAGGCGTTCGTTGAGCAGTTGGCCGGCGTTCTCCTCGCCCCCGGCGTGGGTGCCCATGACCAGGCCCTCGACGGTCAGCAGCACCGCGCCGTGCTTGTCGGTCAGCTGCAGGTCGGCGATCACCCGGTTGCTGTCGCTGGAGCGGAGCCGGACGTGGCAGTATCCGGCGCTGCCGACGGGCGACCACACCTGGAGCCGCTGCACTTCCAGCGGGAGCAGCAGGCCGCCACCCCCCTCGCCGGAGACGGCGGGCAGCGCGGCGACGGACTGGAAGCAGGCGTCCAGGAGGGCGGGGTGGACGAAGAAGCCGTCCTGGGAGCTGCGCAGCTGCGACGGGAGCGAGACCTCGGCCAGGACCGTCTGACCTCCGTCCGGCGCCACGCGCCGGTGGGCCGCGACGGCGCCCTGGAACGCGGTGCCGTACTGGATGCCGCGCTCGGTGAGGGTGTGGCGCAGCTCGTCGCCGGACAGCCGCTCGGTGTGCTCCTCGATCAGCAGGTCGATGTCCAGCGGGACGGGCTCGGTCCGGTCCGCCGGAGCGCTGTGCAGGGTGGCCGAGGCGAGCCGTGCCCGCTCGTCGTTCTCGGTGGTGGACGCCTCCCAGTGCGCCCGCCCCGAGCTCTCCACGACCGCGGTCGTGGTCAGCTCGGTGCTGCCGCTGAGCAGCAGCATGCGCTCGAACTTGAGGCCGCGGACCTCGGCGCCGGGACCGAAGGCCTCGGCGGCGGCGCTGAGCGCGGACTCGCAGTGCCCCGCTCCCGGGTAGGCCGCGACGTCCCGGACCCGGTGGTCCGTCAGCCAGGGCAGCACCGCGGTGCCGACGTCGGACTGCCAGGCGTGGCGCTCCTCGTCTTCGTCGAGACGGACGTGCACGCCCAGCAGCGGGTGGATCTTGACGGTGTGCGCGGGCCGCGACTGGCCGGTCCGGACCAGCAGGTGCTGCCGGGTCCAGGTCGGCAGCGGGGCGTCGACGAGCACGCCGTCCGGGTGGAGGGTGGCGAAATCGACGCCGCCGCCCGCCGCGTGCACCTCGATGAGGGCGTTCAGCAGGCCGTACGGGGTCTCCTGGCCGCGGCGCATGCTCGCGATGGCGGCGGCCGGCAGGCTGGCGGAGCCGGCGCACTGGTCGACCGCGCGGGTCAGCAGCGGGTGCGGGGAGAGCTCCAGGAACACGCGGTGGCCGTCGTCGAGCGCGGCCGTGACCGCGCTGCCGAAGCGGACGGCCCGGCGGAGGTTGTTGACCCAGTACTCGGCGTCGAAGGACGGCCATGCCCGCGGGTCGTCCAGGGCCGTCCCGTAGAACGGGACGGTGCCCGTGGTCGGGGCGAGGTCGGCGAGCACCTCGGCCAGCTCGTCCAGGATCGGGTCCACCTGCGGGGAGTGCGAGGCGACGTCGACGGCCACCTCGCGGGCGAGCACGCCGCGGCGCTCGAACTCCTCGACCAGGCTGCGGACGCGCTCGGTGGTACCGCCGATGACGGTGGACTCCGGCGAGGCGATGACCGACACGACGACGTCGTCGAACTCCGCGAGCTCTGCTTCGAGCGTGGTGGCGGGCAGCTCGATGGAGGCCATCGCGCCGGCGCCGGCGAGCCTGGCGCAGAGCTTGGAACGGCGGCAGATCACCTTGACGCCGTCCTCCAGCGAGAGCGCTCCGGCGACCACGGCGGCCGCGACCTCACCGAGCGAGTGCCCGATGACCGCGCCGGGGCGTACGCCGGCCGCCCGCCAGGCCGCGGCGAGGGCGACCTGCATGGCGAAGAGCGTCGGCTGCACCCGGTCGATGCCGGTCACCGTCTCGGGCCGGGTCATCGCCTCGGTCACCGAGAAGCCGGACTCGCGCTGGACGAGCGGCTCGACCCGGGCCACCATCGCGGCGAACTCCGGCTCCTTCTCCAGCAGTTGGGTGCCCATCCCGGCCCACTGGGAGCCCTGGCCGGAGAAGAGCCAGACGGGGCCGCGTGAGTCGTCGCCGACCACCGGCGCCGGGGGCCGCTCGGCGACCTGCTCGCCGATGCCGCGCAGTCCGGCGATCAGCTCGGCGCGGTCCGTGGCGATCACGGCGGTCCGCACGCCGCGGTGCTCGCGGCTGCGGGCGAGGGTGCGGCCGAGGTCGGGCAGCTTCGTCTCCTCGTGGGCGGCGAGCCAGTCCGCGATCCGTGCCGCGGTCGGCGCGAGCTCCTCCGCGGAGGTGGCCGAGACCGGGAACAGCCGCCGCACGGGGGTGTGCTCCGGGCTCGGCTCCTCCTCGGGCGCCGATTCGCCGGCGACGGACGGCGCCTGCTCCAGGATCACGTGGGCGTTGGTGCCGGACATGCCGAAGGAGGAGACCGCCGCACGGCGGGGCCCCTGCGCGACCGGCCAGGGCTGCATCTCGGCCGGGACGAACAGCTGGGTGGGCAGCGGGCTGATCTCCTGGTTCAGCTCCTTCAGGTGGAGCGTCCCCGGCACCACGCCGTTCCGGAGCGCGAGGACGGCGGTGATCAGGCCCGCCGCGCCCGCCGCAGACTCGGTGTGACCGATGTTGGACTTGACCGAGCTGACGGCGCACCCGTCGCCGCCGCGGCCGTACACCTCGGCCAGGGCGCGGAACTCGATGGGGTCGCCGACCGGGGTACCGGTGCCGTGGGCCTGGATGAGGCCGACGGTCTCCGCCGCGACGCCCGCGTCGGCCAGGGCGGCCCGGTGGACGGCCACCTGGGCGGACTCCGAGGGCATGGTGACCGTCTCGGTGCGACCGTCCTGGTTCGAGGCGACACCCTTGATGATCGCGAGGATGCGGTCGCCGTCGGCCAGCGCGTCGCTCGCGCGCTTGAGCAGCACCATGCCGCAGCCCTCGGAGCGAACGAACCCGTCCGCGTCCTGGTCGAACGGCCGGCACCGGCCGGTGGGCGAAAGCATGCCCAGGCCGGACGCGGACGTCGCCGCCTCCGGGACGAGCATGAGCATGCAGCCGCCGGCCAGCGCCATGTCGCTCTCACCGCTGCGGATGCTCTGGACCGCGAGGTGCACCGACATCAGGCCCGAGGAGCAGGCCGTGTCGATGCTCAGGGCGGGACCGGCGAGGTCCAGCGCGAAGGCGATCCGGCCGGAACCCATGCTCAGGGCCGGGCCCGTGAACCCGTAGGGGTGGACCTGCTCCTGCTCCTGGGGGCCGTGGCTGGCGAGCGCGTAGTCGATGTGGGCCATGCCGACGAAGACGCCGGTGCGCGTGCCGGCCAGCGCGGAGGGCTGGATGCCGGCGTGCTCGACCGCCTCCCAGGCGGTCTCCAGCAGCACCCGGTGCTGCGGGTCGGTCGCCAGCGCCTCACGCTCGCTGAGCTTGAAGAACTTCGCGTCGAATCCGGCGATGTCGGAGAGGAAGCCTCCCCACCGGGACACCGAGCGGCCCGGTACACCCTGCTCGGGATCGTAATACTCCTCGGCGTCCCACCGGTCGGGCGGGATCTCGGTGATCGCGTCGCCGCCGCGCTCGATCAGGTCCCACAAAGCCTCCGGTGAATCGACTCCGCCCGGAAATCGGCACCCGATGCCGATGACCGCTATGTCCCTCGGGTCCGACACGACGACTCCTTCAGATTTGTTCGTGGTCTGTGCGATGGATTGGTGCAGAACTGCCACAGCGCTGGAGAGTTCCGGCTCGGAACGGCCCCAGCCCGGCACCCGCGTCCTCGGCGTCAGGGCCGTGGAGCGCTGTGAAGGCCGCCTCCTGGGCGGCGAAGGGATCACGTGGTGTGAATCCGGTTCGCGGCACGAGCAGGGCGTGCCGCTCCGGTTCGCGCAGGACGAACCGGGTGACGCGGGAACCGGTCACCGCGCGTCCTCGATGTCGATGCCGACCGCCGCGGCGGCGGGGGTGACCACCGCGACGGCCGGCCGGCCGGTGTGCGGGATCGAGCCGGCGAACCCGCGTGGGAAACGCGGTCTTCCGTCAGGATCCCGGGGCACGGCCGTATCGGCGGCGCCGGCCGCGGCCGGCGCCGCCGAAGCCCCGCGGCGGCGGCCTCAGACTCGCAGCGCCAGCACGTGGTCTGCGAGCGAGTCGATGGAACGGAGGACCTCCGGCCGGACGTCGTCGTCCCACTCGAAGCCGAAGTCGTCCTCCATCGCCACCAGCAGGCTGACCAGGGCGTTGGACGAGACCCCCGCCTTGCGCAGTGACTCGGAGTCGGTGACCGCCCCGAGGAAGTCCGCCTCGGTGAACAGCCCGGCGAGCAGGTCCCTGATGCGCAACCGCACCTCGGCCGCCTGGTCAGGCATTCGTGTCCACTCCCTGGATGAACGCGTGGACCAGCTTCTGGAACGTCTCGGCGTCGTCCACGTAGGGCACGTGGCCGGCGGTGGGCATGATCTCGGCGCGGCCGTTCGGGAACTGCTCGGCCAGCTGACGGGCGCCGGTCGGGCTGAGCAGGAAGTCGTCGTCGCCGACGACGACCAGCGCGGGCGCCTCGATGCTTGCGAGCAGCTCCGGCTTGTGCTCGTCCGTCATGGCCCGGCGCAGGCCGTTGCCCAGGTCCTCGACGGTGGACAGCGCCGAGAATGCCTCGCGGAACCCGAGGAAGCCGGGGGTGCCGAGGAACTCGTTCATCTCGGCGCTGAAGACCTCCGGGTACAGGTGCTCGTAGAGCGCGGCGATGCCATGGGTCTCCAGCGTGCGCAGCCATGCCCGCTGGACCTGCCGCTGCCGCCGCATGCCCTTGGGACCGAAGACGGGGCCCGCGAGCACGATGCCCTTGATCCGGTCCGGGTGCTTGATCGCCATGTCGCGGGCCAGGATGGTGGAGGTGGAGACCCCGACGAGGTACGTCGACTCGATCTCCAGCGTGTCGAGCAGCCCGATCAGGTCGGCCATGTGCTCGTCCCAGGTGGGCTCCTCGCCGACGTGCGAGGACTCGCCGTGGTTGCACAGGTCGTAGCTGACGAGGCGGTAGTCCTTCTCCAGCTGCTCGGTGAAGACCCGCCACGAGGGGGTGGTCAGGAAGAAGGCGTTGAGCAGGGTGATCGGGGTGCCCTCGCCGCGGGATTCGTAGTAGATCTCGACGCCCTCACGCGTCCGGATCCGCGGCACGTCCTCGCGGTAGGTGAGGTCCAGCCGGGACAGGTTTTCGTAACCTGGCATGGTTTTTATCCTTTCTCTGATTCGAGGGTCGCGGGGCCCGGGAGCACGCGCGCGAATCCGGCGACGATGTCGGCGGCCGCGACCTCCTGCGAGATGTCACCGCAGGAGAGGCCGCAGTACATCGCCATCTCCTCAATGCGGCCACTGGTGGTGACGGTCGGCACCGCGGCGCTGAACCGCGGCACCACGTACGGCTTCCCCTCGACCACGGTGCGGCCGATGAAGTTCCTGGGCTGGTCCGGGTCGCGGGTGACGTCCGTCGCGAGGACGCGGTGCGGCCGGCCCGGCCAACCGATCCCGTACACATCGGTGATCACCGTGTCGGCCTCGGCGGAGTCGCAGACCGCGGTCTTGAAGTAGGGGTGGGCCATCGACTCCCGGGCGACCACGAAGGCGGTGCCGAGGAGCACGCCGTCGGCGCCGGCGGCGACCGCCCCGGCCGCCGCGGCCGGGGAACCGATCCCGCCCGCCGCGACGATGCAGGCATCGGGCAGCAGTGTCCTCAGCTCGGCGACCAGGTCGTCCCGATGCACCGTGCCGAGGAGATGGCCGCCCGCCCCGGTGCCCTGCGCCACGACGATCGCGCCGTGCGCGGCCGCGCGCAGGCCGTCCTCGACGGTCCCGACCTGGACGACGAGCTTGCGTCCCGCGGCGGTGATCCGCTCCAGTACGGCGTCGTCGGCCGGGCCGAAGAGCGAGAGGTACACGTGCCGCGGGGTCTCGTCGAGCACCTGCCCGACCTGTTCGGCGAGCGTCCGCGACCCGACGACCTCCTCGATCAGGTTCACCCCGACCGGGTGCCCGGTCCCCGCGACCAGCCGTCCGAGCATCGCCGACATCGCGTCGCCGACCAGCTTGTAGCCGCCCGCGCAGCCCGCCGCGCCGGCCTCGGACACCGCGCACGCCAGGTCCGGGCCCGCGACACCGCCCATCCCCGACTGCAGCAGGCTCACCCGGATCCCGAGCTTCCGGGCCAACGTGGTGCGCATCAGCCCAGGCTCTCCACGGCGGCCAACGCGGCGGCGGTGTTGCCGAAGCGCCGGGTCAGGGTGTGCACCCAGCGTTCCAGCCCGAAGGCGAGGCAGCTGGTGTGCGCCGTGTCGCCGCCGGCCTGGATGGAGCACCGCTCGCCGAAGAAGTTCCGGTGGTAGTTGACCGAGCCGATCGCCAGGCCGTCGACGACGAACTCCTCCTTGACCGGGAAGAGCCGCTGCATCGTGGCCTTGCCGCCGTTCCTGTCGAAGAAGGGGTCGGTCGCGACCTCGACACGAACGTCCAGACCGAGCTCGCCCAGCAGCGCCAGCACGGTCTCCTTGGCCCGCTGCAGGTGCTCTTTGGCGCCGTCCTCCGGGCCGATGAAGACGATCTCGCGCATGGAGAAGCCGAGCAGCCGCTGCAGGCCGTCGTAGCGGTCCTCGTTGCGGAAGCAGGTGGCGACCGTGGTCCGCGTCACCCCCGCGTCGGGCAGCGTCCGGCCTGCCAGGTCCAGGTAGATGGCGTAGCAGGCCGCGGACGGCAGGGCGAAGGCGGTCGGCTCCATGATCCCGGGCGGGACACGGTCCAGCGGTCGCTCGGCCTCGGTCAGCAGCTTGCCGAGCCGGGCCGGGTCGAGCCGGGTCGCGGCCAGGCCCAGGTGCGGGAAGTTGTCGAAGTAGTCGAAGCGGTCCAGGTCCTGGCAGCGGATCAGGAACGGGAACCGGAACTCCGGTGCCTGCCATCCGTCGGCCAGGCGCAGGAACACCGAGTCGAGTGCCCTCATCAGTCGCAGCTGACCGGCGTCGAGGACGCCCAGGCCGTTGTCGGTCTCCGTGGTCATCAGCTCGCCTTCCGGCTGAAGAATCGTGCTTCGATCGCGTCGAGGGTGCGGAAGTCGTCCAGATTGACGTCCTCGGGGTCGATCTGCACCCCGGTCAGCTCCTCCAGCAGGAAGATGAACTCGACGAAGGCCAGCGAGTTGATCGCCCGGCTGTCGATCAGGTCCAGGTCGCCGTCGAGCTTCTCGAGCCCGGGGTTGCGGGCCAGGATGAACTCGTGAACGCCCTTCATGGCCTCGGCAATCATTCGGCGAGCTCCTTCAGGCTCACGCCCGACTTCGCCAGGAACTTGCGGGTCCGCTTCAGGATCCGCTCGTGCGCCTCCTGACGGGCGGGGTGCTCCAGGGCGCGGCGCCGCAGCCCCAGCGCGTCCGGGATGCCTGCGTCCCGGTAGGCGGCGGGGTTGTAGAGGGTGGCGATGCTGTACTGGAGGTATCCCTCCAGGTACTCGGCGATCAGGGGGACCTCGGCGGGATCGTTCCGGGTCACCTGCTCCAGCAGGTTGGTGAAGATCATCCGGCCGAAGGCGACGTGCCGGCTCTCGTCCTGGTGGTGCACCCGGTTCACCTCACGGGCGATGTGCGGCAGCGTCATGTCGGTCGCCATGTGCGCGTTGAAGTGGTCGACGATCTCCTCGAAGATCAGGACGCGGGCGAACACGACCAGTTCACGTGCCACCGGAGAGAGGTGGTCCACGGAGTCGGCCTTCAGCGCCGGCTGGGCCGGGTAGAGCTTGCCGCCGTAGCGCAGGCAGAACTGCGCGAAGAACCACATGTGCTCGTTCTCCTCACCGATGAAGTGGTGGAGGAATTCCGAGACGTCGGCGTAGGTCCGCTCGTGGATGCGCATCACGACTTCGCTCATCAGCTCGCGGATGCCGTGGATGTTGAGGCTGAAGAAGTTGACCGCCTCGAACCTGGTCAGCGCCAGCTGCTGCTCGCGCGTCAGTTCGTCCCACATCTCCGTGCCGGCGAGCGTGGTCAGGCTCTCGCTCATCCACGGCTTGTCGGACTCGATCTCGTCGGGCCAGTCAAAGATCGTATAGGGGTTGTAGTAGCCGGACTCGGCCATCTGCTCCAGCCGGTCCAGGTCCAGAACGACCGGCTCGATCTCACGTGTCGCCATGTGCACTCGTCTCCTCAACGCACCGATCGGATGTCCGCGCGCACGTGGACCGGTGTCCGCGAGCCGCACTCGTGATGGCCCAGGGCGGCGTTGCCCCGAGCCGTGGACGGAATGACTTTGTTGTAGATGGATCCGAGGCACAGCTCCCGGAATCGGCCGGTGTTCCCCGGGAGCCGGGCGGCCAGCTGCGACTTGGCGATGTCGATGGTCTTGACCTTGCCGTCGTCGTCCTCGAGTTCCACGCTGGCGTGCGGCAGGTCGAGGGCGCCGCCGAGCACGCCGCAGAACCAGCCGCGCTTCGCCTCGGCCCGGTACCCGGCCTCCCGGAAGCGCTCGGCCAGCAGCAGGCTGGCAGCGATGCAGCTGGTCGCGCCCAGCTCGTGCACCAACCGGTAGTCGGCCTGCATGGGCACGGGGATCATCTGCCAGCGGTAGCCGGCGGCCAGGTATGCGGCGGTCAGTTCCCGCAGGACCGGGGAGACCACCGGAGTGTGCGCGCCCGTCGTGGTGACCGTGGCCGCGTAGGTGGCGGAACCCGCACCGGGCACCGGCGGCGTCACGTCGGTGACGGCGCCGCCGAACCGGGCGATGTCCGGCTCCTCCAGGCGCCAGGGGGCCTCCCCGGCACAGTCCGGGCACTCGAGCCGGACCCGGAAGTCCCAGGTCTTGGTGCGCAGCAGGTCGTCCACCGGCCGGCCCGCGAACCGGAAGAGCATGCGGAACGCGAGCTCCGGCTGCGTCTGCGCCGTGTTCGAGTACATGCCGAGGTTGTAGAGATCGTTCGGGTCGAAGCAGCGAACGCCGTCGCGCTCCTCGAAGGGGAGGCCCACGGCGACGAGCCGGTCGATCTCCGCCGGCCCGCAGCGCAGCATCTCCTGCGCCACCGATTCCGGCTGGGTCCGTTCGGAATATTCGGCGGGAATGAATTCGATGGATTTGGCGACCCTTTCCCAGGGTATATCCACCACTACAGGCTGGCCCGGCACAGTCCATCTCCCCCGACGTTCGACGCCCAGCTCCTCAATGACCTTTCCGACGATAGCAGCGCGCTGATTCACGCCGAAAGATTAGCTCCGCACAATCGACCGTGCATTCTTCATTCCGAAAAAGGGAATGACTGATCGCCTCACCGGGATCGAATCCCGCCGAGGCGATCAGCATTTTCCGGAATCCCGGACTCAGTTCACCGACCGTCGGACGATCGTGCAGGAGAAGGTGAACCCGCCGCCGCCCTGGATGACCAGACCGGCCTCACCGGGCTCCAGCGCCCCCGCCATCTCCGCCAGGCTCGCCAGGTATTCCCCCGGACCCAGGCAGCCGGTGTCGTGCTCCAGGAACTCCGGCGGCCGGCCGAGGAGCATGCCGATCGCGGGCTTGAACACGTTCTCGCGCATGTGCCGGGTGAGCCGCGGGATCGCGACGCGGTGGATGCCCTCCGGCGTGACACCGGCCTTGGCCATGGCCCGCTGCGCGGCGCCGAACAGCTTCTCGACACCGGCCTTGCCGAGCTGCGCCGCCTGGCCCGAGGCCCGGAAGACGTTGTTGGGGCGCACGAGGTCGATCGGGGCGCCGTGGTGGAGCGGGGCGGGGCCGAACCCGTCGTCCCCGCGCATCTGGATCTCGAACGCCGGGTCCGCGCCCAGCTCCAGCGCCAGGAGGTCCAGCAGGTCGTTGCCGCCACCGCTGCGCCCGAGCACGACCGCGACGCCCGAGTCCCCGTAGACGGCCTCGTCGTCGCTGCGCCAGCGGTCGAAGCCGGGCCCGCAGAATCGGTCCGCGGCCGTGACGAGGGCCGCGGTCGAGTCCGGCGCGGCGGTCAGCAGGACGGACGCGAGGTGCAGCGCCACAGCGGCACCGTTGCAGGTCTGCTGCACGTTGACCGGCAGGGCGGCGACGGCTCCCGACTCCTGCGCGATGTAGTGGGCCGGCGACCAGATGTCGAAGCCCTGGTGGTACAGGTTCGAGTGGAGGAGGTGTCCGACGGCACCCGGCTCCACCCCGCTCGCCCCGATCGCCTCCCGCGCGGCCAGCACGGCCATCTCGGGCGCCGCCAGCCCGTTCGCGACGGGCAGCTCGGTGACACCGATGCGTTCGAGGTCCGCCGGACCGAGCCCGTCGGGCGCGGTCTCCCTGTCCGGCGGGAACCAGGCCGCCGCCGCCTTGATGCTCAGCCCATTGCCCTGTTCAGCCATCGGCTTTTCGACCTCTTCCCAGTTGAACGTCCGGAACGAATACACGGCGGCTGCGATCCGCCGCGGCTGTCCCTTGCTACCCGGCCCCCGATGCCCGATCAACCCCTAAGACACCCTTAGCCGTCCGGCTGACAGGCGCGCATAGGGGTCACGGTGGGGTATCAGGGCGCAGGGCCGCGCAGTACATTCAGTGGGGAATCAACATGGCCATCAGCCATTCCCTCCCGGGCGCGCCAATCGGTCCTGGTAATTCAACCGGAGAGCCGCACGACCGATGGCTGATGAGGAGAAGCAGCGTCAGTACCTGAAGGAATTCACCGGTGGACTCCAACGCGCCACCCGGAACTTGCGCTGGGCCGAACTCAAGGAGCACGAACCCATCGCGATCGTCGACGTGGGGGACGGCAGATCGCCGTTCCCCGAGGACCGGGACCGGGGCGCGGTGGGTCTCGCGCCGAGCGCCACCGGCGCCAGGGCCGGGCCGTCCTCGTCGAGGCCGGTTCTTTCAGGGCGTCGCGGGCGCGGCCGGAAGTGGCACCTGCCGGTTCACCCGGCTCTCGTCGAGCCGGTCGGCGGGATCCGTGAGCCACTCCCGGATCTCCTCGGGCGGTGGGCAACCTGGGTGGGCGCGGAGGATCCGGTCGAGCCCGCCGTACTGGCGGTCGTGCTCGGCGGGGTTCCGCTCGCCGATGTCCGGGCCGCCGGAGAGCTGCTCCTCGATGACCGCCGTGCGGATCCCGCGTACGTCTTCGCGCGTCTCCGCTCGGGTGTCGTCGACCGGCTGCTCCGCGCCCGGTCGGTCCTGCCCGGCGGTCTGCGTCTGCTCGTCGTCGAGCGGTTCCGGCCGCCGGCGCTGCAGCAGCGGTGCTTCGAGAAGTACGCGCCGAGCTGCGCGCGGCCCAGGCCGACCGGACCGCGGAGGAGCTGAGGACGTCCCCGCCAAGCCCGGCCGCACCGTGCGGCCTTGAGCGACGCGCTCACCACCGCAGGACTGGTCGACTACGGCACGGAGTGGTGGCACCGGTCCTTCGTCGAGCGCTGCTGGGCCCTGATGACCGGCGAAGCGGCAGCCCTCTGCGGACCTGCCTCCCGGCAGTCCACCCGGCACGACCGCCCCCGGGAGCCGGTCGTGGTCCGCCCGGGGGTGGTCGTGCCGGTCGGTCAGACGATGTCCTCGGCTATCTCCGCCTGTTCGCGGGCGTTGCCGTAGGCGGAGGGGGTGCCGTAGGAGTCGCGGGCGGCGTACCACCAGGCGCTGGCGAGGGCCAGGACCACCGCCAGGGCGATCACGGCGTAGTTCATCGAGTCGACGGTGACCGGGGACTTCTGCGGGAGGCAGAACAGGACGGTGACGACGGCGACCCAGACGACGGCGATCCAGCCGATCGGCTTGCTCCAGCGGCCCAGGTTCCACGGGCCGGGTTCGAAGCGGTTTCCGGCGCGCAGGCGCAGGTACACCGGGATGGCGTAGGCCGGGGTGATGCCGATGACGTTGATGGCGGTCACGGCGCCGTAGGCGGTGGCGGAGTAGAGCGAGGGGAGCGCCAGGACGGCGGCGGCTCCCACGGAGAGCCATACGGCCGGGACCGGTGTCTGCGTACGGCTGCTCACCTTGCGCCACAGGGCGGAGCCGGGGAGCGCGTTGTCACGGCTGAACGCGAAGACCATCCGGCTGGCCGCGGCGACCTCGGCGTTGCCGCAGAAGATCTGCGCGACGATCACGACGAGGAGGAGGGCGGTGGCGCCGCCGGAGCCCAGGGCGTCGAGGAAGATCTGCGCGGGCGGGACGCCGGTGTCGGTGGCCTGGACGGCCGCGTAGTCCTCGATGGCGAAGGTGAGGCCCGCGAGCAGCGCGAATCCGGCGATCCAGGAGACCCAGATGGCCCGGACGATGCCCTTGGCGGCGGAGACGGAGGCGTTGGAGGTCTCCTCCGAGAGGTGGGCGGAGGCGTCGTAACCGGAGAAGGTGTACTGGGCGAGCAGGAGGCCGACGGCCGCCACGTAGAAGGGGTTGGCCCAGCCGGTGTCGTTGACGAACTCGGTGAAGACGAACGACGGCGACTGGTGGTGGTCGGGTACGAAGGCCAGGGCGCCGACGATCACGGCCACGCCGGCCAGGTGCCACCAGACGCTGATGGAGTTGAGCACGCTGACGAGGCGGACGCCGAAGAGGTTGAGCGCGGCGTGCAGCAGCAGGATGGCCAGGAAGATCAGGAACGTCGAGCCGGAGGTGGGCGTGAAGCCGAACTGGAGGTTGAGGAAGGCGCCGGTGAAGAGGGCGGCGCCGTAGTCGATGCCGGCGATGGCGCCGAGCAGGCCCAGCAGGTTCAGCCAGCCGGTGTACCAGCCCCAGCGGCGGCCGCCGAGCCGGTCGGCCATGTAGTAGAGGGCGCCCGAGGTGGGATAGGCGCTGGTGACCTCGGCGAGGGCGAGACCCACGCAGAGTACGAAGAGGCCCACACCGGCCCAGCCCCACAGCATCACGGCCGGACCACCGGTGCCGAGGCCGAAGCCGTACAGGGTCATGCAGCCGGACAGGACGGAGATGACCGAGAAGCTGATGGCGAAGTTGCCGAAGCCGCCCATCCGGCGGGCGAGGACGGGCCGGTAGCCCAGTTCTCTGAGCCGCTCCTCCTCGTCCTGCAGGGGTGGGGCCTTGTGGTCCGGGCGGGCGGCCGGCGCGGTTCGGGACATGGCGGGGTTCCTCCGGGGGTCGTGGAGCGTGGGGGACGGGGGTGGCGAGGGGACGTGGGTGGCGGGGGTCCGGCCGGGGACGGGTCCGGCCGGGCTCCGCAGGGGGCGCGCCGTACGGGGGCGGGGCCGCGGCGTGCGCGGATCAGGCGCGCTCGGCCAGGCTGCGGGACCTGGCCCGCAGGAAGACCTCCTCGGCCAGTGCCTGGTCGGCCGGGTCGCGGGTGCGGCGGGACCACGGCAGGACGGTCCAGTAGCGGCCCATCGCGTCGAAGACCCCGGCCGCGTCGGCGAACCGGTGCGCTCCCCACAGTGCGTGGGCCAGATGGTTGAGGTCGACCGGCGAGGCGCGGTGGAGGTCGGCGTACCGGAACCAGGCGTCCAGGGCGTGGCCGGCGTCACGGACGGCGTCCCCGGCGACCCAGTGGAGGTCGAGCGCCTTCTCCTGGCCGCCTTCGCGGCGGTAGCGCTCGACGCTCAGGTAGAGCGGCAGGAGGTGGACGGCGGAGCCGGGCGGGGCCGAACCGGCGGCCCAGTGCGCGAAGTTGGCGGCCTCGGCGAGCGGTCCGGAGGAGCCGGCGATCATGAACTGGAGCATCCGGTGGTACGCCTCCCGGTTGTACGGGTCGCGTTCGTCGGCTTGCGCCAGGATGCCCCAGGGCCCGGGCGGCAGCATCGGGGCGGGCGGCCGGAGCCGGTGCCCGTCCATCGAGCGGTCGTCGTCGAGGAGGGCGAGGGCCAGCAGGCAGATCCAGGGCACGGGGTCGGCCGGGCTGATGTCCGCGGTGTCCCGGCAGGCCGCCCATGCCTCCTGCCAGAGTTCGTGCGTGCGGGGGTGCTGTGCACGGTGGGCGCGGATGGCCCGTTCGACGGTGACACGGGTGTGCATCACGGTCGCGGCGACGCTGTGCGGCTGTTCGGCCCGCCATGCGAGGACCACGTCGGATCCGGCGGCGACCGCGGCGAGGACCTGGGTGCGCTGGGTCCACAGCCCCCAGTTGTCCGTCCGTTCGAGCAACCGTGCCATCGACAGCCACCGCCCGGTGCGCAGGTCCTGGACGGCGACGCGCAGTTCGTCGTCATGACCGGCAGGGTGGTAGACGGGCCGGAAATCGTGCCCGGCCATCACCTCGCGCCGATCGGCCGGCGACAGGTCCGGGGACGGGGACGGGCGCGTCGTGCGGTGGTCGTGGTCATCGTTCCTCTCATCGCATGGCCGTCGCGCCCTGTAGATCGGCGATCACTATAGGGCGAGGAAGGCCGTCCGCATCCCGGACGGCGCTCGAACACAAGTATCAAGCCACACAAGGCAGATGAACTTGCGTCAGTTCGAACGCTTCGACACCGGTCGGATCTTGACGGGTCATCTCCGCTGGTGAAGGCTTCGGTACCGACCATCACCGGTGGATCACCGGTCGATCACCGATCGGTCATCCCTGCAGGAACGAAGGACGGAGTGGCCATGACGGGCCCGGTGCTCGCTGTCGACCAGGGCACGTCGGGAACCAAGGCCCTCGTCATCTGTCCGGTGCGCGGGGTCATCGGCTCCGCCTCCGCCCCCGTACGCCCCCGGTACCTGCCGGGCGGCCGGGTCGAGGTCGACCCCCGTGAGCTGCTGGAATCGGTCCTCGGCGCCGGGCGCTCCGCCCTGGCCGCGGCCGGTGAGCCGGTGGTCGCGGTCGGTCTGGCCAACCAGGGCGAGACGGTGCTCGCCTGGGACCCGGTGAGCGGTGAGCCGCTGACCGACGCGATCGTCTGGCAGGACCGGCGCGCCGAGGAGCTCTGCACCGAACTCGCCCCGCACGCGGAGTGGTTGAGGGAGCGGACCGGTCTGCCGCTGGACCCGTATTTCGCCGCCCCCAAGATGGCCTGGATACGTCGTCGGCTGACCCGGGAGGGCGTGGTGACGACCAGCGACGTGTGGCTCGTGCACCGGCTCACCGGCGCGTTCGTCACCGACGCGGCGACCGCCGGCCGCACCCAGCTGCTCGACCTCGACTCCGTCCACTGGTCGCGGGAGGCGCTGGACGCCTTCGGCCTCGCCGACGAGCGGCTTCCGGAGGTCGTGGACGCGGACACCGCCGTCGGCACCACCACGGCCTTCGGCCCCCCGCTGCCGCTGACGGGCCTGCTCGTCGACCAGCAGGCCGCGCTCCTCGCACAGCGCGTCACCGAACCCGGCACCGCCAAGTGCACGTACGGCACGGGGGCGTTCCTGCTCGCGCAGAGCGGCCCGCTCCCCCGCCGGAGCGCCTCGGGCCTGGTGGGCTGCGTCGCCTGGCGGCTCGCCGGAGAGACCAGCTACTGCCTCGACGGGCAGGTGTACACGGCCGCCTCCGCCGTGCGCTGGCTCACCGACCTCGGCGTGATCTCCGGCGCCGCGGACATCGACACCGTGGGGGGAACCGCACCGGACGCCGGCGGGGTCACCTTCGTCCCGGCGCTCGCCGGACTCGCCGCCCCGTGGTGGCGCGGCGACCTCCGGGGCTCGATCACCGGCCTCGGCCTCGACACCACGCCCGGGCACCTGGTGCGGGCGCTGTGCGACGGAGTGGCCGCGCAGGTGGCGGAGCTCGCCGACGCGGTCGCCGCCGACCTGGGCGCGCCGCTCACCGCGCTGCGCGTGGACGGCGGGCTGACGCGGTCCGCACTGCTCATGCAGGCCCAGGCCGATCTGCTCCGGATCCCGGTGGAGGTGTCGGCGCTGCCTGACGCCACCGCTCTCGGCGTCGGCGCGGTCGCCCGGCTCGGGTTCGATCCCTCGCTCACCGTCCACGAGGCCGTCCCGGAGTGGATGCCGTCCGCCGTCTACGAGCCGAGGGCCGGCGCCGACCAGGCGGCGGAGCGCCGCGCGCGCTTCGGCGCCGCCGTGTCGGCCCTGCTCGACGGCCCGGCATGACCGTCACCACGAGCGGCGGCCTGCCCGGCGGCACGTACGACGTGACGGTGATCGGCGCCGGTGTGGTCGGCGCGGCGATCGCCCGCGAACTGGCCCGGCTCCCCCTGCGCATCGCCCTCGTCGAGTCCTCCGACGACGTCGGCAACGGCACCTCCAAGGCCAACACGGCCATCCTGCACACAGGTTTCGACGCCGTACCCGGCTCCCTGGAGTCGCGACTGGTGCGGGAGGGACAGCGGCTGCTGGGCGCGTACGCCGCCGAGAGCGGTATCCCGGTGGAGCCGGTCGGGGCGCTGCTCGTGGCCTGGAACGGGGAACAGCGGGCCGCGTTGGCGGGCCTCGCCGACAAGTCCGAGCGCAACGGCTACCGTTCGGCCCGTGTCCTTCCGGCCGAGCAGGTGCGGGCCCGCGAGCCGGAGCTCGGGCCCGGGGTGCTGGGGGCGCTCCACGTGCCGGGAGAATCCGTCATCTGTCCCTGGACGACCACCCTCGCGTACGCGACCCAGGCCGTGCGCGCCGGGGTCGACCTCCACCTCAACTGCCCGGTGCGGGCCGTCACCCCGGGCAGTGCGGGCAGACCGGGCGACCCCGGTGAGCCGCACACGCTGACCACCGGCCGGGGGCCGCTGCGCACCCGCCACCTGGTCAATGCGGCGGGCCTGTACGCCGACGAGATCGACCGGCTCCTGGGCCGTGCGGACTTCGGCGTGACCCCCCGGCGCGGCCAGCTGATCGTCTTCGACGAGCTCGCCCGCGGCCTGGTCCGGCACATCCTGCTGCCCGTACCGGACGCGCGCGGCAAGGGTGTGCTGGTGTCGCCGACGGTGTACGGGAACGTGCTGCTCGGTCCGACCGCCGAGGACCTCTCGGACAAGTCGGCCACCGAGTCGACCGCCGCCGGGCTCGCCCTGCTGCGGGAGAAGGGCCGGCGGATCCTGCCGGCCCTGCTGGACGAGGAGGTCACCGCCGTGTACGCGGGTCTGCGGGCGGCCACGGGGCAGGAGGACTATGCGATCCGGGCCCACCCCGGGCAGCGGTACGTGACCGTGGGCGGGATCCGCTCGACGGGCCTGACCGCCTCGATGGCGATCGCCGCCCATGTGGTGGACCTGCTCGCCGAAGGCGGTCTGCCGGTGTCCGGCGCACGGGAGCTGGAGCCGGTGCGCATGCCGAACCTGGGCGAGGCGTTCCCGCGGCCGTACCGGGACGCGGCGATGATCGCGGCGGACCCGGAGTACGGCAGGATCGTCTGCCACTGCGAGCGGGTGACCCGCGGTGAGATCCGCGACGCGCTCGCCGGCACCGTCCCGCCCGGTTCGCCGGCCGGCCTGCGGCGGCGTACCCGTGCCGGGGCCGGCCGGTGCCAGGGCTTCCACTGCGGGGCCGCCGTCCGCGCGCTGTTCGAGGAAGGCCGCCGGTGAGCCCGGGGCGTACGGACGTGTGCGTGGACGTCCTGGTCGTCGGCGCCGGCCCCGCCGGGCTGGCGCTGGCCGCCGGGCTCGCCGGGGCGGGCGCGGGGCGGGTCGAGGTGCTGGAACGCGAGCAGGAGGCGGGCGGGGTCCCCCGCCACTGCCTGCACGGCGGCTTCGGGGGCTTCGGCGGTGTCGGCGCCTTCACCGGCATCGGCGGCCCGGTCCCGCTCCCGTGGCTGCACGGTCCGGAGTACGCGCGGCGTTCGGTGGAGGCTGCGGTGGCCGCCGGAGCCTCGGTCCGCACCGGCGTGACCGCCACCGGCTGGGCCGGCCCGCTGTCCCTGGAGACCACCAGCCCGGCGGGCCTGGAGCGGATCACGGCCCGCGCCGTGGTCCTGGCCACGGGCGCCCGGGAACGCCCCCGCAGCGCCCGGCTGGTGCCGGGCTCCCGCCCGGCGGGCGTGCTGACCACCGGGGAGCTCCAGCAGTCGGTCCACCTGTACGGGCGGCCCGTCGGCCGGCGTGCCGTGGTCGTGGGCGCCGAACCGGTGGCCCGCCACGCGGTGGCCACGCTGCGCCGGTCCGGTGCGGCGGTGGTGGCGATGGTCACCGAGCGGCCGCGCGCCCGCGCCGTACCGGGCGTCCCGCTGCTCACGGCGACGACGGTGGACGAACTGCGCGGCCGGGGCCGCCTGTCGGGCGTGGCCGTCCGCCACGAGGACGGCCGGTCGGGGCTCCTCGCCTGCGACACGGTGGTCTTCACCGGCGACTGGGTCCCCGACCACGAACTGGCCCGCCGCGGTGGCATCGTCCTGGACCCCGGAACCCGGGGGCCCCGCGTGGACCCGTCCTTCCGTACGTCGGCGCCGGGCGTCTTCGCGGTCGGCAACGCCCTCCACGGCATCGAGCGCGCCGGCACCGCGGCCCGCGAAGGCGTCGCCGCGGCAGCCCCGGTGCTGGCCCACCTGGCGGGCGCCCCCTGGCCGGAGCGGGGTCCGGACCTGATCGTCCGGGCGCCCCTCGTGTGGGTGGCACCGAACCGCCTCACGGGCACCGCCGGGCGGCCGTTCCTGCTGCGGTCCGGGGAGCCTTTGTCCGGCCCGGTGGTGACGGTGGGTCAGGACGGCCGGCTGCTGTGGCGGCGGCGGTACGCGGGTCCGGTGTCCCCGTCCCGGTCGCTGCGGCTGCCGCCGGGGTGGACGGCCCGGGTCGACCCGGCGGGCGGCCCGGTCGTGGTCCGCGCCCACTGAGGGCGGAACGACGCGCCGTACGGCACCGCCTCGTCCGGGGCGGTGCCGTACGGCGCATCGGTGGACAGCCGGTCAGTGGACGGTCAGTGGACCGCGTGCGGCACGGCGGCCGGGTCCGGCTGGGACTCCGGCCGGCGGCCCAGGTGGTTGAAGGCGAGGTTGAGCAGGACGGCGACCACACAGCCGGTGCTGATGCCGGAGTCGAGGACGATCCGGGCGCTCTCCGGGAAGGCGTGGTAGAAGTTCGGGGCCGCCATCGGGATGATGCCGACGCCGAGCGAGATCGCCACGATCAGGACGTTGTCCCCGCGTTCGAGCGACGCCCCGACGAGGGTCTGGATACCGCTGGCGGCGACCGTGCCGAACAGGGCGATGCCGACGCCTCCGAGGACGGGCTGCGGGATGAGCGCGACCAGCGAGGCGAGCATGGGACAGAGTCCGAGCAGGATCAGGATGCCGCCGGCCGCCGCCACGACGAAGCGGCTGCGCACCTTGGTGATGGCGACCAGGCCGACGTTCTGGGCGAAGGCGCTGGCCGCGAACCCGTTGAAGAAGGGGCTGACGGCGGTGCCGAGGGCGTCCGCGCGCAGGGCCGCGGCGAGGGTCTCCTCGTCCGCCGGGCGCTCGACGATCTCGCCCAGGGCGAGGACGTCGGCCGTGGACTCGGTCATCGACACCAGCATGACGACGCACATGGAAATGATCGCTGCCGCGGCGAACTGCGGGGCGCCGAAGTGGAACGGGGTGGGGAAGCCGATCACGTCGGCGTCGGTGACACCGCTGAAGTCGGCCTTGCCGACCAGTACGGCGATCAGGGTGCCGGCGGCGAGGCCGAGCAGGATCGCTATCTGCTTGAGGAACCCGCTCAGCACCCGGCGGAGCACCACCGTGATCAGCAGACTCGCCCCGGCCAGGCCGATGTTGGCCAGGCTTCCGTAGTCGGCGGCCTGCCGGTTGCCGCCCTGGGACCAGTTGAAGGCGACCGGCAGGAGGGACACGCCGATGAGGGTGATGACCGTTCCGGTGACGACCGGCGGGAAGAAGCGGATGAGCTTGCAGAACCAGGGCGCGAGGAGGAAGCCGAAGATCCCGGCCACGATGACGGCGCCGTAGATGACCGGAAGGGCGTCGTCGGGCCCCTCCGCCTTCGCGATCGCGAGCATCGGGGCGACGCCGGCGAACGAGACGCCGTTGATGAAGGGGAGCCTGGCGCCGACCTTCCAGAAGCCGAGGGTCTGCAGCAGGGTGGCGATGCCGGAGGTGAACAGGCTCGCGCTCATCAGGAACGCGATCTCGCCGGTGGACAGGCCCACGCCGATGCCGACGACCAGGGGCGGGGCGACGACGCCCGCGTACATGGCGGCCACGTGCTGCAGGCCGGCGCCGATCAGCCTGCCCGGCGGGAGGGTCTGGTCGACCGGGTGCTTGCCGGCGTCCCCGGCCGCGTCCGGCGCGGCGGCGGCCGGGTTCGGCTCGGCGGCGGCCGGGTTCGGCTCGGCGGTGGACGTCGACGTCGGCGCCGGCGGGCGCGGGGTCTGCTCGGGGCCTTGGGGCTCGGACATGGGTGTGGCGTCTCCTGGACTGAACGTGGTCGGGGACCCGGCGGGGCGTACGGGGGCACGCGGCGGCGCCGGCGGGCATCGAGCCGGATCGAACCGTTGAAGTGGTGCAGGGGTGCGCGGGTGCCGGATGCCGCCCGGAAGGGCGGCCCGACAGGGCGCGGATCGCCGGGAGTCCGGCGCGAGCGGGAGGTGTGACGAGCACGGGCGGCGGCGACGGAGGGCCGGGACGGGGGATCGTGTCCCCCGCGCGGGGCCGTCGTGCCGGAGCCGCTCGCCGTTCAGTCCACGTGACGGAAGCGCGGCACCGGTATCACCGGGCCGGGTCAGTTCCTCACGGTTTCACGTCCGTGTCAAGAACCCGCCAACTGCGGTTGGTTGGGCGCGAGGAAGGGCGGGGCCGGCCATCGGTCGCGGTGGCCCGCACGCCTCGCCCCTTCCCGTGTGATGCACCGGGCCGTGCGATGCACCAGGCGATCACCTTCGTACGTTCAGCCAAAAATTTGGCGAATTTACGGACTTCCGCTTGTGGGAGTTGACGTACCGAGGAGGGGCTTCCTAGAGTCCGAGCGCAGTCCACAGCGGAAGTTTCTTTCCACATCACGGAACCCCCGCGGTCGCGGCCTACCCTGCGCCGCCCGCGGACGGATCCCGGATGTCAGCGGTGCGGGCCCGTCCGCCCGTACCGCGCTCCCCTGCACCACCCGACTCGCCCCGCCCCACCGTCCCGCCCGATCCGCCCGACCCCGGCCCTCCGGGCCGGGCGGCCACCGGAAGGATCCTCATGCGCCCCCGCGCCCGCCCCGGTCCACGCCGCCCCCAAGCCCCCTACGCCCGGTCGCCGGGCCACGACCCGGCCGAACGGGTCAGCGCGTGACGCCGGTCGGCAGGCCGTGCGTGGTGACCAGGCGGGCGCTGCCGTCCGCCAGCCGGTAGGACAGGCCCACCACGGCGGTCCGGCCGGCGGCCACCTGGTCGGCGAGCACCCGCGAGCGGTCGAGGAGCAGGTCGACGGTCTGCCGTATGTGCTCGGCGATGATGTCGTCCTCCTCGGTGAGCCCGGCGGCCCGGGCGGCCAGCACGCTGGGCGTGACGCGCTCGATGACGTCGCGTACGTACCCGGTGACGTTCACACCGTCGGTCAGCGCGGTGCGGGTCGCGGCGACCGCCCCGCACGTGTCGTGGCCCAGTACGACGACCAGCGGGCAGTCCAGCACGCTGACGGCGTACTCGATGCTGCCGAGCACCTCCGCCCCCGCCACATGGCCCGCGGTGCGCACCACGAACAGGTCGCCCAGGCCCCGGTCGAAGATGATCTCGGCGGCGAGGCGGGAGTCCGAGCAACCGAACAGCACCGCGAACGGCCGCTGGGCGGGTGCCGTCTCGGCGCGGCGCGCCGCGTCCTGGTTGGGGTGCTCGGGCGTACCCGCGGTGAACCGCCGGTTGCCGGACAGCAGCAGTTCGAGTGCTTCGGACGGGGTCGGGGAGGGTGCGTGGCTCATGACCGCAGGCTACGGCCCCCGCGGGGCGGTCACCGCACGGGGGCAGCCGAAGGTGGGTGCCGGCCGGGCCCGCCCGCGCGGGGCCCGTGACCCGGCGGTCAGCCGCGCCCCGAGGGTTCCGGGCCCGTGCCGGGCCGGTCGACGAGCGCGTACAGGCCCGAGACCACGGCGCCGCGGCGCGCCTTGGCCTCGATCGCCGTCATGCCGGCGTGCAGGGCGGTCGTGCCGTGGGCGTATCCGGCTTCGGCGGGCAGGTAGTACATGAGGTTGAAGTACAGGTGGGGCGCCGGATGCCACCGGTCGACGGCGACCGCGCGGATCCAGGTGGTGGTCCCGTAGTGGTAGTAGAGGCAGAAGCCGGCCATCCGCTTCCCGTCGTAGGCGGCGACCACCCGGGCCTCGTCGCCCATCGCGGCCGCCTGCCGCTCCAGCAGGCCGGTCATCGCGTCGGTGCCGTCCCGGTCGTGCCCGTGGTGCTGCTGGTGTCCGGCGAGCAGCGCTCCGGCGTCCCGGAAGCAGTCCGCGAGCACCTGGTGGCGGACGTCGAGGCCGGCGGCGGCGAAGGTGCGGCGCTCGCGGCGGATGCCGACGCGGCGCTGTGAGGGCAGGGAGGCGATCCAGTCCTCGATGCCGGCGCCGGGGAGGGGGATGACGGCGTCGTCCTCCAGGTGGGCGGGGCCCTCGGGGTACAGGGGGGCGAGCAGGGCGGTGGCGGGGGCCGTGAGGTAGGGCCACCAGTGCGTCGTGCCGTTCCGGTCGGCGAGGTCCCGTGCGGCGTCCCGCAGGAGGACCAGGCAGGCGTCCCGCCGTACGGCGTCCAGGCCGGGGGCGGTGAGGGGGGCATTGTGGTAGCCGCGGCGCGCCCCGGCGATCACCCGGGGGCGCTGGTGCACGGGGAGTACGCCGGCGGGGTCGTAGGCGTCGTTGGGTTCCTCCCGCACCAGGTGGAGGGGTGCGGCGGCAAGCAGCTCGCCGCCGGGGTCGCACACCAGGGCGTACGTGCACCGGGCGGTGGGGTCTTCCTCCTGGCCGGCGAGCCACCGGTGGGAGAGGTAGAGGCCGGCCGGGCGGGCGAGGCGCTCCCACGCGGCTTCGGGAACGGCGCGTACGGACTCGACGGTGCTCGTGATCAACTCGGTTTCCTTCGGCTGCGGCTGTCGGGCGTCCGCAGGGCGGGCGCGGCGAACACGGCGATCAGGCAGGCTGCGGCTTCGACGCCCCACGGCAGGAGGGCGCCGCCTTCCAGCAGCAGGGTGAACAGGGCGGGAGCGGCGACCATCCCGATGGCCCAGGAGAACTGGTACAGGCCCTGGGTGAACCCGCCGGCCGCGTCGGGGGTGAGGCTCACGGAGAGTTCGCTCAGCGCCGGGCCGAGGAGGATCTCCGCCACGCTGAACAGCACGATGGCGAGGACGAGGGCCGCCCAGGCCGCGGCGGCGAGGGAGGGGAGCGCGGGCAGCGCGAAGGCGCTCATCCCCGCCGCCATGACCAGGTAGCCGGCCGCCACGGCGCGGCGGGGCACCTTCGGCGCCAGGTGCGCGGTGACCACCGTCGAGCAGCCGGAGACGATGACGGTGTTGATGACGAACAGCACGCTCGCCGCCGACGCGGGCATGTCCAGGACCCGGATGGTGTACAGGGCGACGAGTACGGAGAGCATCGCCTGGGCGAGCACGTAGGGGACGTTCACGGCCACGAGCAGCAGGTAGCGGCGGGTGTCGTCGGCCCGGGCCCCCCGGGCGTCCGGTGGTGCTCCCCCGCCCTCCGGTTGCGGCGGGGTGGTGGTGATCGCGGCGAAACAGCCGGCGGCCAGCAGGTAGGTCGCGGCGTCGACGGCGATCAGCCAGCCCAGCGAGCCCTTGCCGAACACCGTCAGGGCGCCCGCCGCGGCGGCGGCCCCCGCGGCGAGGCCGACGTTGCGCAGCGAGCCGGTGAACGCGAACCACGTACGGCGCTGACCGGGTTCGGTGACGTGCGTGATCAGGGTGCGCTGCGCGGTGAAGTACATGTTGATGCCGGCCTGTACGAGCACGTGGGCGGCTGCGACGTGCCACAGCTCGCCCACGAGCAGGAACAGGACGAACCCGGCGGCGGAGAGGACATTCGCCCACACCACCACGGGTTTGGGCCCGAACCGGTCCATGAGGCGGCCGGCGAGGAAGGTGACCGGCAGGGCGATGGCCTGCCCCACGGTCATCGCCACGCCCACGGCTGCCGTCGGCAGGCCCTTCACCTCGGTGAAGTACAGCAGCCCCAGCGGCAGGAGCATGCCGTTGCCGACGGAGTCGATCAGGTTCCCGGTGATGAAGAGGCCGTGGCCGCGGAGCGCGGGCAGGCCGAGGCGCTCCGCGGTCCGGGGGCGGGGCCGGCGGGTGTCCGTGGCCACGCTCAGGAGCCCAGCAGGGAACGGATCTTGCCGAGGACCCCGGCCGCGGGGAAGCCGGTCTCGTGGTGCAGTTCGGTCAGGGACCGCACGGTCCGGGCCTCCTCGCCCTCGGCGAGGGTGAGGACGGTGATGTCTCCGCGGGAGGTGCCGTCCATGACCAGCGTGTGCGAGGTGACCACCGTGACGCGTTCCCTGAGCGCGGTCACCACCGGTGCCGGGATGCCGCCCTCGGTGAGGAACTCGATCGCCCACCCGGTCCGCCGCACCATGCCGCGGGGCAGCTGCAGGCCGCGCGCCATCCGGGCGAGGGAGGTGAAGGTGTTGGTGCCCGACGCGGCGCAGGAGAGGCTGGTGGCACCGCCGATGCGCGGGTTGACCTCCAGGACCACGAACCGGCCGCCGGTGTAGACCATGTCGACGTTGACCGACCCGCACACCCCCAGGTCCCCGCACAGCATGACCAGGGTGCGGGCGACCTCGGCGAAGGCCGTGTCGGCCTCCTCGCGGGGCCCGCACCAGCGCAGGTCGGCGAAGGTGAACACCGGCTCCGCGCCGGCCCGTCCGGTCCAGCACAGGGGCAGCACCTGGTAGGAGCCGGGGCGTCCCACGATGTCCACGCTGCAGAGGTCTCCTTCGACGACCTCCTCCAGCACCGTCGAGACCTCCGGCGGGGACGCCAGGTGGGCGTCGAGGTCGGCGCGGGAGCGCAGGGTGTGGATGCCCGTGCTGGCCGAGTCCCACACGGGTTTCGACATCAGCGGGTAGCCGGTCCGTTCGGCCTGGACGCGCAGCGCGTCCAGGTAGCCGGGTGCCTGCAGGCCGCGCCCCGCCAGGAGGTCGGAGTCGGCGCGGAACCCGTCCGGCACGTCCAGCCCGGCCTGCCGGCACAGCTGCTTGGTCTCCCACTTGTCCACCAGCCGCAGCGTCGAGGCGAGCGGCGTCATCACCGTCGGGATGCCCTCGGCCTCCAGGAAGGCCTTGGCGGCGGCATCGCGCAGGGCGTTGTGGCACGGCAGGGAGATCGAGACCGCCGCGTCCGCGCCCCAGGCGGTCACCGCGTCGGCCAGTTCCCGCGGTGTCACCGCCCGGTCGAGCCGTACCCGGTGGCCGGGGAAGTCCTCGTCGCCGGCGCCGCTGGTGTGGAACAGCCCGGCCTCGATCCCCTCGGCCGCCAGCCCGCGTACGGCCTGCTGGATGTAGGGGTCGGCGCGCCGGATCTGGGCCGACCGCAGGAACGCAATCTTCCGCACTGCTTTCAGCCCACTTCCACTCGGGACCCGGCGGCCACCCGGCCCGCCAGGGCGCGTGCCTGCTCGGCCGTTTCCGCGCGGGCCACCACATGGCCGATCCGGCAGGCCGAATCCGCCGGTTCCGGTACGGTCTCCCCGGGCCGGAGGTGCAACTCGCCGTGCGTGCCGGGTGTTTGCGGGATGGACACCTCCCGCAGCACCCCGCCGCGTTCGGGCAGCAGGAACCGGATCGAAGCCGCGCCGGTGCGGGTGGCGACGGTGTCGGGGACCCTGCCGAGCACGGCCTGGAGGCAGGCCACGGCCTCGCTCACGCCGGTGGCGGCCTCGACCACCTCGCACAGGTTGTCCCCGGGCAGGCGGGCACCGGTCTCGATCACATACGGCGTGTCCGTCCCCGGGGGGATCTTCACCTCCGTGTGCGCGATCCCGTTGCGTACGCCGACGGCGAGCGCGGCCCGCGCCGCGGTGTGCCGCACCTTGGCGGCGAGCGGCTCGGGCAGGCCGGAGGGGCAGGTGTGTCCGGTCTCGATGCGGTACCGGCCCGCGGTGGTGTCCTTGCGGACGACCGGCAGCGGGTAGGCCACCCCGTCGGCGACGACGGTGTCGCAGGAGTACTCCTCCCCGGCGATGTATTCCTGTACCAGGGCGCGCGCGTCGAGTTCCAGACCGTGCGGCCGGGCGTACGTGTACTGCCGGGCCGCGGCGACGGCGGGGCCGAGCCCGTCCGGGCCGTCCACCACGGACACGCCCCACGAACCGCCCTGCTCCGCGGGCTTCACCACCAGCGGCCAGTCCCACCCGGCCTCCCGCACCGCCCGGTGCGCCTCGGCCCCGTCGCGTACGACCGTCCAGCGGGGGGCGGGGATCCCGGCCGCGGCGAACGCCTCGCCCATGAGGATCTTGTTCCTGGCCGCCTGCGCGAGCCGGGGGTCGTTGCCGGGGAGGCCGACCCGTGCGGCGAGGTGCGCGGCCAGCGGGGTGAAGAGCTCGAAGCAGCCGACGACACCCTCGATGGCGTGCTGCCGGCAGAAGGCCGCCATGTCGTCCAGGGCCCGCGGGGCGTTCGCGAGGTCCGTCGCGCACACGCCCGCGAGGGCCGCTCTCAGCCGGTCCGGGTAGCCCTCGTGGACGTCCTTGTGCGTGGCCGCGTACAGGCGCAGCCCCAGCCGTTCGGCGGCCTCGACGAGGAAGCGTCCCGCGTTCCCCATCGGCTCGATCACCAGCACTCGCGGCCCGCCCGGGCCCGCACCGATTGTCATTCCCCCAGCAAAACCGCGAGGTGGGAGCGGCGGCTATGGGCCTGACCGACGAAAATAACTCGTCTCACAACGCGGGCATTTGGATCAAAGCACAGCCAACTCGCCAGTAGAGCAAGGTCATTTGGTGCACATAGCCCATGGAGACGCACAACCCTCCCGTGGTCGGATCGGCACGCCACGTCAACACCCGCCAGACGAACGGGAATGAGCATCGTGACCAGCCTCCACCAGCAGCTCGCCGACCACATCGAGCAGGGCGTCATCCCGCCCTACCAGTACTCCTACCCGCCGCGCTCCACGTACCGCCCGCTCGCCGAGGGCAAGTGGAGCATCCCGGAGGTGTGGGCCATGGACCTGGCCAACTACCAGGTGCCCGAGCTCAACCTGTACCTGCACGTGCCCTTCTGCGACCGCAAGTGCGGCTTCTGCAACCTGTACACGATCATCAGCACCGACGAGGAGGTCTTCGACGCCTACACCGACGCGCTCTGTACGCAGATCCGGGACCACGCCGAGATCATCCAGGCCCGGCGCCTGCGGACGATCTACATCGGCGGCGGCACCCCGGCCCTGCTCAAGCCCCGCCACTTCGAGCAGATCTTCTCCACCCTCGGCGCGGTCTACCCCAACTGGCGCTCCACGGTGGAGGAGGTCGCCGTCGAGGCCACCCCGTCCTCCATCGCCGACGCCCCCGACGAGTTCAAGGCCCTCATCGACATGGGCCTGACCCGCGCCAACGTCGGCATCCAGTCCCTGGTGCCGCGCGAGATCCGCGAGGCCGGCCGCGGCGGCGAGGACGAGGACGTCATCCGCCGCGCGATCCACACCGCGCACGAGCTCGGCCTGCCGGACCTGTCCACCGACCTGATCATGGGCTTCGCCGGACAGACCCCCGAGACCTGGCGCCACAGCGTGGACGAGCTGGCCAAGCTCAAGCCCACCACCATCAGCACCTACTTCCTGACCGTGCGGCCGGACGCCTGGTTCTCCAAGACCGGCGCCTACCAGTACATGTGGCAGCCCGAGCTGTACGACCGCTACGACTACGCCCGCCAGGTCTTCCTCGACCACGGCTACGTCCAGGAGGGCTCCGTCCGCTACAAGAAGCCCGGCCGCGGCGGCTACGCCCAGAAGGTGCTCACCTTCCACGGCGTCCCGCTGCTCGGACTCGGCGTCGGCGCCCGCTCGTACACCAGCGTGCTCGACTACATGACCGGCAGCGTGAAGCCCTCGACGGCCGAGGTAGCCGATTACATCAAGAAGGCCAGGAACCACGAGATCACCCCGGTCACCGGCATCGAGCTGACCGGCGAGGAGATCGTCCGCAAGCGCCTCGTCCTGGACACCTTCGACCTCGACCTCTCCGAACTCGACCGCTTCGGCTACCAGAAGCACGCCGCGGAGTTCGAACCCGTCCTCGACGCGGCCGAGTCCAACGGGCTCCTCCACCGCATCGGCCGACGGGTCCAGCTCACCCCCAAGGGCTTCAAGTACCGCGACGTCCTCTCCTGGATGTTCTACTCCGCGTCCGTGAAGGAACTCGACCGGGAGTACTACGAGAACCTCCACGCGGCGAACGCCCGCGCCCGCAAGAACATGGGGGCGACCCCGGTCCGCATCACCGGCATCGACCTGCGCGAGGGAGCCGCGTGACCGACCTGTACGTCGCGGCGGGCGGCGGTGGCGACCCGATCGGCACGCTGATCGCCGCCCGCACCGTCACCGTCGACCCGGCCCCGGCGCTGATCGCCACCTACGCGTGGGAGCGTCCCGAGGTCGACCCGACCCCCAGGCCGCTCGGGGAGGGGGACTTCGACGGCCTCGACCGCGGACCCGGCGGCGGGGAGAGCGGTGCGGCGGCGGCCTTCACGGCCGGCACCCGGGCCCGGCCGCCGGCCGGATCCACCATGCCCGGCCTCGCCCGGGACCTGCCCGCCCGGCTGCTGCTGCTCGACCCCTCCGGTGGCCTGTCCTCGCTGGCCCGGCAGATCGCCGCCACGGCGCGGGCGGCGGGCGGCCGGATCCGCATCGTCGACATCGGCGGGGACGTCCTCACCCACGGCGACGAGCCCACGCTGCGCAGCCCGTTCGGCGACGCCCTCACCCTGGCCGCCTGCAGGCTCACCGGCATCCCCACCACCGTCTACGTGGCCGGACCCGGTCTCGACGGCGAGATCGACGAGCGGACCCTCCTCGGACGCCTGGACGGATGCCACCCCCTCACCCCGGGCACCGCCGCCGCCTCGGCGGCCGCCGGGGCGCTGGCCTGGCACCCCTCCGAGGCGTCCGCCCTGTGGGCGGCCGCCGTCCACGGCGCGCGCGGCACCGTCCGCGCCGTCAACGACACCCTGCACCTCACCGACGTCTCCGCCCGGCTCTACCACCTGCCGCTGGAGGAGGCGATCGCGCACAACCCGGTGGCGCGGGCCCTCGTCGAGGAGCGGCCGGCCACCCTGCAGGAGGCGGCCGACGTGTCCCACCGGATCACCGGCATCCACGGCCTGGAGCACGAACGCACCCCGGCACCCCGGCACGACCCGCCCGCCGGCGGGGCCCCCGTCCCCGACCGGGACGTGGCCCTGAAGACCCTCCGCGAAGCAGCCGACGGGGCGGACCACGTCACCCTCCGGTACGCCGCGCGCACCCTCGGTCTCGCCTGGACGGACATCCCGGCCCTCCGGGAGGTGCTCGGCACCGGGACCCCGCTGGTCCGGCTCGTCTGACCGACGTACCGGTGTGCCGGGCACGGCCGCCCGCCTCCGCTCCCCCACTGCCGACGGAGCGCCGAGGTTGGAAGATGAATTATGAGCACCCTCCGGCGATGGCTGCTCCGCTCGACCACGAGCGCTTCCGCCCCGCCCCGCCGCCCCCGCCCGGGGCGCGGGCGGGAGCGCGGGAAGCGGGCCGCGCCCTCCGGGGAAGGGGCGCGGCGGCCGCAGCGCCTGTCCTCCCTGCTGAGCGCGCGCAGCGTGGCCGGTGAGGTGTTCCTCCTGCAGCTGGCCGTCGTCGTGCTGCTCGTGGCCGCCGCGGTGGTGGCGCTGGTGGTGCAGGGCCGGAGCGCCGCCATGCTGGACGCCCGCAACCGCACGCTCGCCGCCGCCGGGACGTTCGCCGAGTCCCCGGGCATCGTCGCGGCCCTGCGCAGCGACCATCCCAGCGCGATCCTGCAGCCGAGTGCCGAGGCGGCCCGGAAGATCGCCGGGGTGGACGGCATCAACGTGTACTCGCTCGACGGGCTCACCCTCACCCACAGCGACCCCCGGCAGATCGGGAAGCACGTCGTCGGCCCGTTCTCCAGGGCGGCGGCCGGCAAGTCCTTCACCGAGACCTTCGAGGGGTCCCTGGGGCAGTCCGTGGTCTCGGTGGTCCCCGTCAAGGACCCCTCCGGCCGGGTCGTCGCCGTCGTCTCCTCCCCGGTCACGGTCCAGAACGTGCAGAGCATGGTGAACCGGCAGCTTCCGGTGGTCCTGGGCAGCGCGGCCGCCGTACTCGCCCTGTCCGCGGGCGGGACCGCCCTGGTCAGCCGGCGGCTGCTGCGCCGGACCCACGGCCTGGGACCGGCCGAGATGACACGGATGTACGAACACCACGACGCGGTGCTGCACGCGGTCCGGGAGGGCGTGCTGATCGTCGGTGACCGCGGACGGCTGCTGCTGGCCAACGACGAGGCGCGCCGATTGCTGGACCTGCCGGCGGACGCGGAGGGACGGCGCATCGCGGACCTCGGCCTGGAGGAGGGTCTCGCCGAGTCGATCGCGTCGGGCCGCTCCGCCACCGACCGGCTGCACGTGGCGGCCGACCGGCTGCTGGCGGTGAACATCCGGCCCACCGCCCCCTACGGACAGGCCGGAACGGTCGTCACGCTGCGGGACACCACCGAGCTCCGTTCGCTGTCCGGCCGGGCCGAGGTGGCCCGCGAGCGCCTGAACCTGCTCTACGACGCGGGCGTACGGGTGGGCACCACGCTGAACGTGGAGCGCACCGCGGAGGAACTGGCGGAGGTGGCGGTCCCCCGGTTCGCCGACGTGGTGACGGTCGACCTGCTGGAGCCGGTGCTGCACGGCGAGGAGCCGCCCGGGGAGAACACCGAGATGCGCCGCACCGCCCTGGTCGGCCTGGAGGGGCAGCACCCGCTGTACCCGGTCGGCCGGCTGATCCGGTTCGTGCCCACCAGCCCCATGGCGGCCGGGCTGGCCGGCGGCCACGCCGTCCTGGAGGCGGACCTGCGGGTCACCCGCCACTGGCGGGACCAGGACCCGGCCAACGCCCGGCTGCTCCTGGAGCGCGGCATCCACTCCCTGATCGCCGTGCCCCTGCGGGCCCGGGGCGTGGTCCTGGGGATGGCCGGCTACTGGCGCGGGAAGGGGTCCCCGCCGTTCGACGAGGAGGACGTGTCCTTCGCCGAGGAGCTGACCGCGCGGGCGGCCCTGTCCGTCGACAACGCCCGCCGCTACACCCGCGAGCACACCATGGCCGTCACCCTGCAGCGCAGCCTGCTGCCCCGGACCGTGCCGGAGCAGTCCGCCGTGGACGTCGCCCACCGCTACCTGGCCGCACAGGCCGGTGTGGGCGGCGACTGGTTCGACGTGATCCCGCTGTCCGGCACCCGGGTGGCCCTGGTGGTCGGCGACGTGGTGGGCCACGGCCTGCACGCCGCCGCGACCATGGGCCGGCTGCGCACCGCCGTGTACAACTTCTCCAGCCTCGACCTGCCCCCCGACGAGCTCCTGAGCCACCTGGACGAGCTGGTCGCCCACATCGACACCGACGAGCAGGAATGGCAGGGGATCACCGGGGCCACCTGCCTGTGCGCCGTCTACGACCCGGTCTCGGGGCGGGCCACGGCGGCGTCCGCCGGTCATCCGGGCCCGGCGCTGGCCCACCCCGACGGGACCGTGTCCTTCCCGGAGGTACCGGTCTCCCCGCCGCTGGGCCTGGGCGCGGGTCTGCCCATGGAGACCGCGGAGCTGGTCCTGCCCGAGGGCTCGATGCTGGCGCTGTTCACCGACGGCCTGATCGAGAGCCGCGACCGGGATCCGGACGCGGGCCTGGCGGCGCTGCGCGCCGCGCTGACCGGGCCCGGCCGCACCCCGGAGGAGGTCTGCGCCTCCGTGGTCGACGCGATGCTGCCCGCCCGGCCCACCGACGACATCGCGCTGCTGGTGGCCCGTACCCGCCGGCTGGACCCGGAGCGGATCGCCGAGTGGGACGTGCGTCCCGACCCGGCGGCGGTGTCCCCGGTGCGCAACGCCTGCGCCCGGCGGCTGGCGGAGTGGGGCCTGGAGGAGATCGCCTTCACCACGGAGCTCATCCTCAGCGAGCTGATCACCAACGCCATCCGCTACGGGGCCGAGCCCATCCGGGTGCGGCTGCTCCACGACCGGGGCCTGATCTGCGAGGTCTCGGACGGGTCCAGCACCTCCCCGCACATGCGCCGGGCCGAGGACACCGACGAGGGCGGCCGCGGCCTGTTCCTGGTCTCGCAGTACGCCAGGCGCTGGGGCACCCGCTACACCCCCCGCGGAAAGATCATCTGGACCGAGCAGGCCCTCCAGGACGGGTCCGCCCCGTCCGCGGCGGACTCGGAGGAGGCCCTGCTGGCCGGCTGGGACGAGGACCCCCTCTGACAGTCGGGAGCACGGCGGACACCGGCTGCTGGGACTGCGCTGCCGGGGCCCGCGAACGTACGCTGGTCTCGATCAGTACACGATCGCCCGTTATGGAGCCTTTGTGCCCGCACCCCGTCTCAGGACAGTCGCCGTCGCCGTCCTCCTGGTCTGCGTGGCGGCACCCCTCGGCGCATGCGGCGAGGAGCCCGCCGCCGGGCCCCGGGCACCCGCAGTGGCCACCTCCGCCGCGGACGCCGGCGGCATGGCTGCCCTGACCGCGGCGGCGAAGGAGGAGGGCTCGCTCAACACGATCGCGCTCCCGGAGGACTGGGCCGGCTACGGCGCACTGATCGAGGGCTTCCGGAAGAAGTACGGGATCAAGGTCACGGTGGAGAACCCGGAGGGCAGCAGCCAGGAAGAGATCAACGCCCTGAAGGAGCACCGGAAGGACGGCTCAGCGCCCGACGTGATCGACGTCGGGGACTCCTTCGCCCGGGCCGCGGCCGACCAGGGGCTGCTGGCCCCGTACGAGGTCGCCGCGTACGACGACATCCCGAAGGACCAGAAGGACGCCCGGGCCCGCTGGGCCAACAACTACGGCGGCTACGTCTCGATCGGCTGTGACGCCAAGCGAGTCAAGACCTGCCCCGCCACCTTCGCCGATCTGCGCAGGCCCGAGTACAAGGGTGCGGTCGCGCTCAACGGCGACCCCACCAAGTCCGGCTCCGCCTTCGCCGGCGTATGGGCGGCGGCCCTGGCGAACGGGGGCTCCTTCGACGACATCCAGCCCGGGATCGACTTCTTCGCCGAGCTCAGCCGGAACGGGAACTTCAACCCCGTCGAATCCACCCCGGCCACGATCGAGAACGGCCGGACCCCGATCAGCATCGACTGGGACTTCCTCAACCTCGGGTACGCCGACGAGTTCCGCAGGAAGGGCGCGGACGTCGACTGGCGGACCGCCATCCCCTTCGACGGCAGCTTCGCCCAGTACTACGCCAGTGCGGTGAACAAAGAGGCCCCGCACCCCGCGGCGGCGCGGCTGTGGCAGGAGTACGTCTTCAGCCCGGAGGGCCAGAACATCCGGCTCCTGGCCTACGCCCGCCCCGTCCTCATGGACGCCATGGAGAAGGACGGCACCCTCGACAAGGTCGCCGCGGAGAACCTGCCGACGGTCGAGGGCACGCCCACGTTCCCGACGCAGGCGCAGCGGGACAAGGCCCGGGAGACCGTCAACCGCAACTGGGCGAAGGCCGTTTCGGGCTGAGCCCGCCCCGGCCGGGCCCCCGCCGCCCCGCCCCGTCGCCCGGGACGGGGCGCAGCCTCGCCCCCGCCGGTCGTGCGCCCTCCCCCCGGGAGGGCCGGTCAGTCCAGGAGGAGTTCGGGGCGGTGCAGGTCCAGCCAGGTGTGGAGGTCCAGGACGCGCTCCAGGCCGGCGCGGACGCCGGTCGTCATGGCCGCCGGGTCCTGTGCCGCGACCTGCTGCGACCAGGCGCGGTCGACGAGGGCGAAGACGGGCGCGTCCGGCTCGGCGAGGAGCTCCTTGACCTGCTGCTGGAGGTTCGCCGCGTACTCGGGGTTCTGCGGGGACGGGTAGGGGCTCTTGACGCGTTCCACCACCGACCGCGGCATCACGTGGGCGGCGGCCCCGCGCAGCAGGCTCTTCTCCCGGCCGTCGTAGGTCTTCATCGCCCACGGGGTGTTGTACACGTACTCGACGAGTTCGTGGTTGCAGAACGGGACGCGCACCTCCAGGCCCACGGCCATGGAAAGCCGGTCCTTGCGGTCGAGCATGTTGCGGACGAAGCGGGTCAGGTGCAGGTGGAACATGGAGCGCATGCGCCGCTCCGGTTCGGAGTCGCCGTCGAGGTGGTCGACCTCGGCGAGCGCCGTCGCGTACTGGTCGGCGGTGTACGCGCCGACGTCGAGGCGGGCGCGCAGGCCGGGCTCGATGTGGTCGGTCCGGGCGGCAAGCGAGAGCGGGGGGATGACCGCCATCCAGGGGAAGGTCTGGGCACGGGTCAGCGCCTCGACGTGGAACCAGGGGTAGCCGCCGAAGACCTCGTCGGCGGACTCCCCCGAGAGGGCCACCGTCGACCGTTCCCGGATCGCCTTGAACAGCAGGTAGAGGGAGCTGTCGAGGTCGCCGAAGCCGTTGGGGATGTCCCGGGCGCCCACGGTGGCGCGGCGCACCTCGGGGTCCGACAGGTCCGCGGGGTTGAGCACCACGTCGTGGTGTGCGGAGCGGACGTGCGCGGCGACGTCGCGGACGAACGGCGAGTCGGGGGTCTCGCGCATCTCGTCGGGGACGAAGTTCTCCTCCTGGCCGGCGAAGTCGACCGAGAAGGTGCGCACCTGCTCGCCGCGCAGACCCAGCCGTTCGGCGGCAAGGCCGGTGATGGCGCTGGAGTCGAGGCCGCCCGAGAGCAGCACGCACTGGGGCACGTCCGAGATCAGCTGCCGGTCGACGATGCCGGTGAGCATCTCCCGTACCCGCGCCACGGTGTCGTCGAGGGTGTCGGTGTGCTCGGCGGCCTGCAGGCGCCAGTAGGTCCGCTCCCGGAGGCCGCTGCGGTCCACGCTGATCAGCGTGCCGGGCAGCATCTCGTGCACGCCCTTCCACAGGGCCCAGCCGGGGGTCTTGGTCTGCGCGAACAGCTCGCGCAGCCCGTCGGTGTCGACGGCCTTGCGGACCAGGGGGTTGGCCAGGATCGCCTTGGGTTCGGAGCCGAACAGCACGCCGTCGGGGGTCGGGTGGTAGAAGAGCGGCTTGATGCCCATGCGGTCGCGGACCAGGAGCAGCCGCTGCTCGCGCTCGTCCCAGATCGCGAAGGCGTACATGCCGTCGAGGCGGTCGACCAGGCCGTCGCCCCATTCGAGGTAGGCGTGGAGCACGACCTCGGTGTCGCTGTCGGTACGGAAGGCGTGGCCGAGCGAGGTGAGGCGGTCCCGGAGCTCGCGGAAGTTGTACGCCTCGCCGGAGTAGACCAGGGTGATCTCGCCGGCCGGCGTGCTCACGCTCATCGGCTGCGTTCCGCCGGGCAGGTCGATGACGGCCAGGCGCCGGTGTCCGAGGCCGACGTGGGTGCGGAGGTGGGTGCCGCAGTCGTCCGGTCCGCGACAGGCCATCGTCCCGGTCATCGCGTCGAGCACCTCGCCGCGCTGCGTGAGGTCGCTGTCGAACGAGACCCAGCCGGAAACTCCGCACATGGTAACCCCCTGTAAACCGTAACGGTCCGTACCAATTCCTCACGGTAACGATCACGTTCCGGGCGCCACAACGTGCATTCCACCTCTGGGGACATGAGTTTTGCACGGCCGGGAAAGCGGAAAAACCGCCGCCGGTCGCGTCGTCGACGCGGCGGCGGCGGTCTCTCCGACGGACCGTCAGGGGGGTTCGGCCGTCAGGGGGTGGTGGTCGGTGGGCCGTGGTCGGGCGGTGCCGGTCAGGGCGCGGAGGGCCAGGGGACGGCGGCCGCGTCGGAGGCCGTGCGCGCGCTCGCCGTGAGGAGCTCGACGACCGGGGCGCGGTGTTCCTCCAGGTAGAAATGGCCGCCTTCGAACACCCGGAAGTCGCAGGACGCGGTGGTGGCCTCGCGCCACCCTTCGGCTTCCCGGGTGTCGATCTCCGGATCGCGGTCGCCGTAGAGCACGGTGACCGGGACGTCCAGCCGGTCCCCGGGCAGGGGGCGGTAGGTCTCGCTCAGCCGGTAGTCGCCCCGGATGACGGGCAGGAACGCCTGGATGAGCGAGGCGTCGTCGAGGAGGTCGGTATGCGTTGCGCCGGTCCGGCGCAGTTCGCCGACCAGTTCCTCGTCGCTGCCGAGGTGGACCCGGCCCGGCCGGGTCAGCCGGGGTGCGGGGTGCCCGGACACCACCAGGCGTGCGGGCGGTTCGCCCGCCGCGGCGAGGCGGCGGGTGAACTCGTAGGCGACCAGGGCTCCCATGCTGTGTCCGAACACGACGGTCGGCAGGGCCGGCCCGTCGTCCCGGAGGTCCTCGGCCAGGGCGGCGGCCACCCCCTGGATGTCGGCCGGCACCGGTTCGGCGTACCGGTCCTCCCGGCCCGGGTACTGGACGGCGAGGAACTCGATGTCCCAGGGTGCCGCCGCGGCCCAGGGCCGGTAGTGGCTGGCGCTGCCGCCGCCGTGCGGGAACAGCAGGACCCGGGCGCGGGCGTACGGTCTCGGGGCGTGGCGCCGGAACGCTCCGGCGCGCGCTTCCTGCAGAACGGGTTCGACGGACATGTCGGCTACCGCTCCCTCGCGGCCGGGGCCATGGCGATGTTCCAGAACTCGGCGTAGCGGCCGCCGCGGGCCAGCAGGTCGTCGTGGCTGCCTTCCTCCACGACCTTGCCGCCGTCGACGAAGACGACGCGGTCGGCGCGCTGGACGGTGCGCATGCGGTGGGCGACCATCACCACGGTGCGGCCCGCCATCAGGCGCTCGATGCCCTCGTGGACGGCGGCTTCGTTCACCGGGTCCAGGGCGGAGGTGACCTCGTCGAGCAGGACGACGGGGGCGTCCTTCAGCAGGGCGCGTGCGATGGAGACGCGCTGGCGTTCACCGCCGGAGAGCAGGGTGCCGCCCTCGCCGACGTTGGCCGCCCATCCGTCGGGCAGCCGCTCGATGACCTCGTCCAGCCGGGCCGCGGTGGCCGCGGCACGGACCTCGGCCTCGGTGGCGTCGGGCCGGCCCAGGCGTACGTTCTCCTCGATGGTGCCGTCGAAGAGGTAGACGTCCTGGAAGACGATGGCGATCCGCGACATCAGCACCTCGGTGTCGACGGCGCGCACGTCCACGCCGCCGAGCCGGACCGCACCGGAGTCCACGTCGTAGAACCGGGCGAGGAGCTGGAGCAGGGTGCTCTTGCCGGCGCCCGAGGGGCCGACGACGGCGAGCCGCTGTCCCTGGGGCACGGTCAGGGAGGCGTCGTCGAATACGGTGCGCTCGCCGTGCCGGAAGGTGACGTGGTCGAGTTCCAGGTCGTGGTGTTCGGGGACGACCGGCCGGTCGGGCTGCGGCAGCGGCTCGGTGCGCAGCACCGCGTCGAGCTTGGCCAGCACGGCGCGTGCGCCGCGGAGCTTGCCGCTGATGTCGGTGAGGGAGAGGAGCGGGTCCGCCGAGCGGGCGGCCAGCACCAGGATGGTGAGGACCTCGGCCACGCCGACGTCCCCTTCGAGGGCGAGGTAGGCGCCCAGGACCAGCAGCCCGGTGAACATGGCCTGCACGGTGAGTCCCAGGCCCACGGCGCCGGGCAGGGCCGAGAGGGTGGAGCGCCGGGAGGTGGCCTCGACCTGCTGGAGCGAGTCGTCGAGCAGTCCGAAGCGTTCGGCGGTGCGGCCGCCGGCCCGCAGGACCGGCTGGACCTGGAGGTATTCGATGACCCGGCCGGTGGCTTCCTCGTCGCGCACGGCGCGCTCGGCGTCGTTGGCGGCGGTGAGGCGCCCGGTCCACTTCTGGATCAGGGCCACGAGCGGTACGGCGATCAGGGCGGCCAGGCCCAGCTGCCAGTTGAAGGCGAGCATCACGACGACGATCGTCAGCGGTGTCACGCTGGCGGAGACGAACGGGGCCAGCAGGTGCGCGATGACGCTCATGGCCTGCAGGACGCCGCGGCTGGCGAGGACGGACACCTCGCCGAGGCGGCTCGCGGTGTACCAGCCGATGGGCAGGCGGGCCATGTGGTCGCCGAGCCGGTGGTAGAGGCCGGTGAGCAGCTGGGCTCCGACGTGGAATCCGGACAGGTCGCTGAGGTAGCGCAGCGCCGCGTAGAGGGCGAAGGCGCCGCCGAAGGCGATCAGCCAGGGCCAGGCGTCGTCGGGGGTGCTGCCGAACAGTTCGCGGAGCACGGGGACGAGCAGGGCGTAGGAGAGGCCCTCGGCGATGGCGGTCGCCGTCATCAGGGCCACGGTGCGTCGTAACGGCTGGGCGTACTCGCGTCCCAGCACGCTCAGCAGCATGCGAATCATCGGAGCTCGTCTCCTTGCAGTACGCCGCCGTGGAGGCCGGTCTCTTCGGTGGCCGCCGCGCGCCGGTCCTGCCAGAACGCGGCGAACCGGCCGCCCCGCGCGAGCAGTTCGGAGGGGCTGCCCTGCTCGACGATCACGCCGTCGTCGAGCATCACGACGGTGTCGGCGTCGGCGATGGTCTCCAGCCGGTGGGCGATGACCAGGGTGGTGCGGTCGCCGCCCAGGCCGGCCAGGGCCTGGCGTACGGCCTGTTCGGTCTGCGGGTCGGCGAAGGCGGTGGCCTCGTCGAGCACCAGGACGGGGGTGTCGGCGAGCAGGGCTCGGGCGAGCGAGACGCGCTGGGCCTCACCGCCGGAGAGCTTGGTGTCCTCGCCGATCACCGCGTCGTAGCCGCGGGGCATGTCCAGGATCCGCTCGTGGATGCCGGCCAGGCGGGCCGCGCGCACCACGTCCTCGCGGTCGGCGTGCGGGACCGCCAGGGCGATGTTGTCGGCGACGGAGGCGCGCAGCAGGCGGACGTCCTGGAAGACGAAGGAGACCTTCCTGTAGAGCTCCTGGCTGCCGAGTTCGCGCAGGTCGACGCCGCCGAGGGTGACCGAGCCCCGGTCGGGGTCGAAGAACCGCGGCAGCAGCTGGACCAGGGTGGACTTGCCGCTTCCGGACGGGCCGACGACCGCGGTGACGGTGCCGGGTTCCAGCACCAGGTCGATGCCCTTGAGCACCTCGCGGTCGTCCTCGTAGCCGAAGCGGACGTCGCGGAGTTCGACCCGGTGGCCCTGGGGCGCGGCGGGGCGTGCGGGCTCGGGGAGCGAGGGCACTTCGAGGACCTCGCGGATCCGGCCGACGGCCCGGCCGGCGGCCTGCATCTCGTCGAAGCCGTGGCCGAGGGCGGCGACCGGGGCGGTCAGGCCGAGGCCGAGCAGCAGGAAGGGCAGCAGGTCGGCCGGGGCGAGGTCGCCGCCGGTGATCCGGGAGGTGCCGCCGATCAGGACGACCAGCAGGACGAAGGGGGGTGAGAGGACGAGCTGCATCCCCGCGGCGATCCTGGAGAGGCCGTGCACCCAGCGGCGGAAGGTGGCGACGAACTCGTCGGCGGAGGTGATGAACTTGCGGTGGGCGCGGCCGCCGCCGCCGAAGGCCTTGACCACGGCGATGCCCTGGACGAATTCGATGACCGAGCCGGCGATCTTGCCCATGGCCGCGTCGAACTCCTCCTGCTCGCGGGTCCGGGTCGGCGTCATCAGCAGGGGCACCAGGGCCATGGCCATCACCACCGGCACCAGCGTGATCAGGGTGAGCACCCAGTCGATGGTGAACAGGTAGACGAGGGAGGCCAGCGGGACCACGAAGGCGGAGACGAGCTCGCCGGGGGTGTGGGCGATGAACGGGTGGACCGCGCTCACGTCCTCCCCGACCACCTTGGCCAGTTCGCCGGTGCGGCGGCGGGAGAACCAGCCGATCGGCACCCGGCCGAGCCGGTCGGCGAGCTGCCGGCGGAAGGCCAGCTGGACCTTCCCGTCGACGATGTGCCCGATGCCCGACGAGGCGGCGGTGAACACCAGCCGGACGGACAGGCCGATCGCGCCCGCGGTGACGACGAACCACACGTGGTCGCGGTCGACGGGGCCCGGCTTGAGCAGGGTCCGGCCCAGTTCCACGACGGCCAGCAGCGGCGCGAGGCCCGCGAGAGCACCGATCACCTGGAGGATCACGACGGTCGCGAAACTCCACACATACGGGCGTAACAACCGCTTCATGACGCCCTGCTCCGTCCCGGAACCGGCATCGGACAACGGTGTGGACCGCCCCTTCGCCTCAGCGGGATCGATCGCGCTCATCGCTCTCCCATCGATTTCAAAACATGTTCCGATATCACTGTAGCGCGGACCGGGACCGCGAACCACCACCGGAGCGCGGACAGTTGCCGACCGTGGACTATTGGCCTGTTTCCGGCCCGGGGACGAGGTCGGCGACCGACAGCGGGGCCCCGGCCTCCGGCGCGGCCGGCTCGGGATACCCCACCGCCTCGGTCAGTTCCTTCCAGGCGCGGGCGACGGCCAGCGGGCGCTGGCTGCCCCGCAGCGGGTCGGTGCCGGCGGCGGCGCGTTCCCGCAGCCCGTCCAGCGCGGTCAGCACCCCCTCGGCCCACACCTCGTGCATCGCGGCCGCCCAGGTGGGCGTCCCGGGGCCGCCCACCCAGGCCCCGGTGGTGCCCTGTCCGTGCGGCCACCGGTCCGCCGGGTCGGACGGGTCGGGCAGGAACTGTCCCGTGGCGTCCGACGGCATCCGCAGCACCGGGCTCCAGATCACCGGGCCGTGGGTGTTGGCCAGCATCAGGTTGCCCGCGTCGGTGCCGACGGTGATCCGGTGCAGCAGCAGGCTGGTGCTGTCGTCCCCCGGCTGCATCCGGTTCTCCATCCGGAGCGTCAGCGGGACTCCGGCGACCGTCCCGTCCACGGTGACCAGCGGCCGGCCCGCCTGCCCGGTGACCGGGGCCAGTTCCCAGGGCCGCAGCCCGTCGAAGATCCCGGCGAGGATGTCCAGCAGGTCGTAGGAGACCTGCACCGCGCACAGGGCGTCGACGAACACCGGCCGGCGCAGCTCCACCAGCCGGCGCGCGGCCGAGATGAAGCGGCGGACGGGCTCCAGGTGCGGGTAGAAGGTGTTCACCTGGTACTGCACCCCGGTCCGGCGGGCCACCCGGAGGCAGTCCGCCAGCTCGGCCGGGTGCACCGGGTGCTCCTGCAGCACGTGGACGCCGCGCTCCAGCAGGGCCCGGGCCAGCTCGGCGCCCCGCCCGCCGCCGACCGCGCCGGACACCACGACGCAGGCCGCGTCCACGTCCTCCGGCAGCTGCTCGACCTTGTCGTACAGCGGTACGCCGTACCGCTCGGCGAGCGCGACGGAACGGGCGCTGCCCCGGGCCAGGATCCCGGCGAGCTCGAAGCGCCCGGGTTCGGCGCGGGCCAGGGCCGAGAGGTACACCTGGCCGAACCGGGTGCCGCAGACCACGACCCGCATCGGCCGGCCGGGCGCCGCCCCGTTCACCGGCGCTCCCCGGCGGACCCCGACAGCGCCTCCGCCGTACCGGCCACGTGCGGCGGCGCGAGGCAGCCCGTGTGGTCGCCCGGTACGTCGGCCACGGTCAGCTCGCCCAGGCACACGTCCCGCCAGAAGCCGGCCGCCTCCGCGGGAACTCCGGCCGGACGCAGGAAGGTGATGTCCCCGGCGTACGGCAGCGGCTCGTGGTCCGCCGGGCCACCGCCGTCCCCGTGGCCGGACACCACGGTCAGCCGGTGCACGGTCACGTCCGCCTCGTCCAGCGCCCGGGCCAGCTCCAGGGCGAGCAGGCCGCCCGAGCCGTGGCCGATGACCTCGACCTCCCCGTGTCCGGCGGCCCGCACCTCGCGGGCGTAGACGGCGCCGAGCTCCTCGGCGAGCTCCGGCGAGGCGGTGAGGTCGGGCAGCCGGTCCCCAGCGGGCACGGCGAGTCCCGACAGCGGGCCGCCGGAGGCGAGTTCGGCGATCAGCGCCCGGTACGGCTCCAGGCTCCCCGACGCGTCGTGGACGAGCAGCCGTACGGGCCCCTGCCCGGACCCGCCCAGCGGGACCAGCGGCGACCGCCGTCCGGGGTCCCCGGACCCGGTGTCCGGTGCGGACTCCGCCGCGGACGCGGCAGACCCCTCCGACACCGCCGACGCGGCGGACTCCAGCCGTCCGGCGAGACCGGCGACGGTGGGCAGGTCCAGCAGGGCGCGCAGCAGGACGTCGAAGGGGATCCGGGCGGCCTCGGGGACGCGTTCGCGGACCTGCCCGACGAGCTGCGCGGCCAGCAGCGAGTTGCCGCCGGCGTCGAAGAACCCCAGGTCGCGGCCGGCCGGTGCGGTGCCGAGCAGTTCGCCCCAGATCGACGCGATCCGCTGTTCCGGGCCCGGCCGGGGCGGCTCGGCGGCCGTGGGCCGCGGCGCACCGGTCACCGGTGCCGAGGCGAGCAGCCGGGCGCGGTCGACCTTGCCGTTGGAGGTCAGGGGCAGGGTGTCGACGATGCGCACCCGGGCCGGGACCATGTGGGCGGGCAGCCTTTCGGCCACCCAGGCCACGAGTTGCGCACCGTCGGCGGAGGCGGGCTGCCGGCTCGGGATCACGAAGGCGATCAGGGCCCGTTCGAAGGCGTCGCTGCCGGCCGCCAGCACCACGCAGGTGCCGACCTCCGGGTGTTCGCCGAGGACGGCCTCGATCTCGCCGAGTTCGATCCGGTGCCCGCGGATCTTGACCTGCTGGTCCGCGCGGCCGCAGAACTCGATCTCGCCGTCCGGCAGGTAGCGGCCGAGGTCGCCGGTGCGGTAGAGCCGCTCCCCCGTGTCGGGGTGCACGAAGAACCGCTCGGCGCTCCGCTCGGGGTCGTTCAGGTAGCCGGTGGCCAGTCCGGTGCCGGCGATGAACAGCTCGCCGACGACCAGGTCGGGGCGGTCGCGCAGGGCGGCGTCGAGCACGTGGAACCGCTGGTTGGCCAGCGGGATCCCGTACGGGATGCTCCGCCAGTGCGGTGCGACGGCCTCGATGCGGTGGTGGATCGACCAGATGGCCGCCTCGGTCGCTCCGCCCAGGCTGACCAGTTCCGCGTCCGGCACGTGCCGTCCGGCGTGGGCGGGCAGCGACAGCGGGATCCAGTCCCCCGACAGCAGGGCAAGCCGCAGGCTGCCCAGGTCGGCCGGTTCGACGTCGAGGTAGTGCATCAGCATCTGCAGCTGGGCGGGCACCGAGTTCCACAGGGTGACGCCGTGCCCGGCCACCACGGCGGCCCAGTGCGAGGGGTCGCCGCGGCGGGCGGGGTCCGGCAGCACCAGGGCGGCGCCCACGGCCGGCGGGCCGAACAGGTCGTAGACCGACAGGTCGAAGCCGAGCGCCGCCAGCCCCAGGACCCGGTCGCGGTCGCCGACGCCGAAGCGCAGGTTGATGTCGTGCACCGTGTTCGCGGCGGCGTGGTGGGTGATCATCACGCCCTTGGGCACGCCGGTGGAACCCGAGGTGTGCATGACGTAGGCGAGGTCGCCGGGGGCGGCCGGGCCCTCGCCGGGGACCGACTCCAGGGGGAGCGCCGGCACGCCGCTCACGTCCACGGCCTCGACGCCCTGCGGCGGGGCGACCGCCTCCCCGGGGCCGGCGACGACCGCGAAGCGGGCTCCGCTGCCGGTCAGGATCCGGTCGCGGCGGACCCGGGGCTGGCCGAGGTCGACCGGCACGTACACGCCGCCCGCGAGCAGCACGCCGAGCACGCCGACGGCCTGTTCCCGGCTCTTGTCGATCAGGACGCCGACGAAGTCGCCGGGACGGCAGCCGGCCGCCCTCAGCCGCTCGGCGACGCCGGCGGCGCGTCCCAGCCACTCCGCGTACGTCAGCGAGCCGGCCGGGTCGACCACGGCGACCCGGTCCGGGTGGGTGCGCGCGTAGGCCACCAGCGGCTCGTGCAGCAGGCCGTCCGGGGCCGGCGCCCCGGTGGCGTTCACCGCGGTGCGGCGGACGCGCTGCCCGTCGGGCAGCGGCTGCGGATCCACCGCCGCCCACGGGCCGTCGCTCGCGGCGAGCCGGCGCAGGAGGCCCTCGAAGGCGGTGAACATCTCGTCCACCATGCCGTCGGGGAAGACGCCCTCGCGCACGTCCCAGTTGATGTCCAGGCCGCCGTACTGGTCGCCGGCCTGACAGTCGATCCACACCTGCGGCGTCTGGCTGATCCCGTACACCGGGCGCGGCTTCCGGCCGGCCGGCGACACCGTGGTACCGCCGACGCCGATGCTCCCGGTGAACACCACGGGCAGGCCCGCCGCCTCGCGCCCGCGGCGGCGGGTGAGCTCGCGCAGCACCTCCACCCCGCTGTACAGCCGGTGGTCGAGGTCGTCGAAGACCCGCTCGCCCAGGGTGCGGGCGCGTTCGGCGAAGCTGGTCCGGCCCTTCGGCTCGACGGCGAGCAGGCCGAGCGAGGTGAAGTCGCCGAGCAGCCGGTCCACGTGCGGGTGCAGCGGCATCCGGTTGAGCACGGGCAGTCCGAGGCAGAAGCGCTCGGTGCCGCTCCACCGGCCGATGGTCTCCGCGTACGCCGCCAGCACCGCGTTGGCCGGGGTGCTGCCGTGCCGGGCCGCGCGTTCCTTCAGGGCCTGCCACACCGTGTCGTCGACGGTCGTCGTCAGGCGGCGGAACAGCGGCGGGGCCGAAGCCGGGTCGTGGTCGTCGCGCAGGGGCAGGGCCGGGGCGCCGGGCAGCCCGTCGATGCGGTCCCACCAGTAGGCGCGGTCGCGCGCGTACCGGGGGGTGTCGGCCAGGGCGCGCTCCGCCAGCACGTAGTCCCGGAAGGTCACGTCCACCGGCGGCAGTTCGCAGTCCGGGCGGTGGTAGCGGCGGTCCAGCTCGTCCAGCACCTGCTGCATGCTCAGCCAGTCCAGGGCCATGAAGTCCACCGACAGGTGCAGCACGGTGCGCTCGCCGGCCAGGGTCAGCCGGAGTTCGTACATGGGGCGGCCGCCCGCGGGGTGCACCGCGTGGGACAGGTCCTCGCGCACCCCGGCGACGGCCTTCTCGACGGTGTCGGCGGGGGCTCCGCGGAGGTCGGAGACCTCGATCCGGGTGTCGTGCAGTTCGGGCAGCACCCGCTGGGTGCCGTCCTCGGAGATGACCGTCCGCAGGGTCTCGTGGCGCCGGACCAGGCCGTCCCAGGCCGTCTGGAAGCGGTCGGGGTCGAGGTCGGCCGGGTACTCGAACTCCAGGTAGACGTGGCAGGAGACGCCGCCGTAGTCGAAGGCCGCGTTACGGCCGAACAGATAGGCGGACTGGATGTCGGTCAGCGGGAAGGGCAGGTGGCGTTCCTCCGGCCGGTCCCGCCACAGCGGCTCGCCGGCGGCCGGCCGGCCCTCCTCGGGGGCCGGCTCGGCGGCGGGCACCAGGTCCAGCAACTCCGCCTTGGCACGGCGCAGTCCGGCCAGCCGCTCGTCGGTCATCACGCCGCGGGGGGCGCGGAAGCGCAGCCGGTCGCCCTCGCGCCACAGCCGGATGCCGGCGCTCGAGAACTCCTCCAGCAGATCGTTGGCGTTCACACCGCACCTTCCTCGCAGTCGTCCCCGCTGTCCCGGCCGTCCCGGGCGTCGCGGCCGTCGTCCCGGCGGACGTCCGTGCCGTTGCCCCCGCCGTTGTCACCGCCCTCGTCCCCGCCGGCGGCGGCCGGTTCGCCGGCGGCGGCGCGCAGCGCGTCGGCCAGTGCGCCCAGTGCGGCGACGGTCGGTGTGCGCATGACCTCGCGCATGGGCAGTTCCACGCCCCAGGCCCCGCGGACCGCGGCCACGAAGCGCGTGGCGAGGAGGCTGTCGCCGCCGAGCCGGAAGAAGTTCTCCTCCCGGCCCACCGAGTCCACGCCGAGCAGTTCCGTCCACCGCTGTGCGAGGAAGGTCTCGGTCGCGCCCTGCGGCGGCTCGCCCATGTCGCGGGGCCGGTCGACGGACTGTTCGAGGACGGTCCGTATCGACCGCCGGTCGACCTTTCCGTTGCCGCTCAGCGGCAGCACCGGCAGCACGGCGACGTGGCCGGGGACCATGTGCTCGGGCAGCCGGTCCGCGGTCCACCGGCGCAGGTCCTCCCCGTCGATGCCGCGCGCGGTCGCGGGCCGTTCGGCGACCAGCAGGACCTCGCCGGTCGCCTCGGCGTGCAGGACGCGGACTCCGGTCAGTCCGGCCCCGGTGCAGGCCCGGGCCCACCGGTCGCGGCCGTGGAGCCAGGCGGTCGGCGGCCGGCCCTCCTCGAACCGGCCCGCGCGGGCCTCCAGGGGCAGGGCGGTCACCAGGGCGAGCGGCGCGGGGTGTTCCCGCTCCAGCACGTAGAGGCGACCGCCGGGGGCGAGCAGCAGGGCCGTGGTCGCCACGGCCGTCTCCGGGTCGGGCATCCGGTGCAGGACGTTGTTCGCCACGACGGCGTCGAAGACGTGCACGTGCTGCGCGGCGATCGCCCCGGTGCCCTGGGGCGCCGTGTGCGGGTCGTGGCCCTGCTCCCGCAGGCGGGTGGCGGCCTTGGCCAGGGCCGGCGCCGAGGAGCCCAGGAGCGTGTACGCGACCGGGGGCGCGTCCGGGTCCCGGTCGGGGTCCGCGTCGGGGACGGGTGCCGGGTCCGGGGCGAGGGCGGCGAGGAGCCGCGCGGTGCCGCGGGCGCCCGCCACGTCCCACTCCGCCACCCGCTGCTGCGCCGGCCGGCCGGTGCGCTCCCGCAGGTCCTGTGCGAGCACCGCCAGGGCGCGGGCGGTCCCCGGCACCAGGTCGCTGAGTGCTTCGGGTGCCAGCACCGGGTCGTCCAGCAGGGCGGCGGCGTCGGCATCGCCGGCCAGGATGGCGGTGAAGAGCGGGCCGGCCCATTCCAGGGCGGTGGCGACGGTGTCGAGGCAGGTGCCGCGGGTGGCTTCGCGGGCCTGCTTGATCCAGGCCGGGTCGGTGACCTCGCCCCAGCGGGGGCCGTGCCCGTAGACGGCGTGCCCGTGGCGGCCGTCCCCGGACCCGCCCTCGTCGCCGGCGCCGTCCTGGTGGCGTACGAGGACGGAGCGCCGGGCGAGGTGGTCGAGCCAGATGTCCGCCACCGGCTGCTGCTGCGCGCAGACGGAGGTGCGGCGGGCCTCGGCGCCGTCGGGGCCGAGCAGCGGTGCGAGGACCCCGGCGAGCAGGATCTCCACCAGCCGGTGCTCGTCGCGATGGGGATCGGACTCCGGTGCGGCCCCGGGCGCGGGCGGCAGGAACGGGCTGTCCCGGTGCCCGGCTCCCGCCGCGGTCCCGGCGGGTGCCTCGTGCTCGGCGGGTGCCTCGTGCTCGGCGGGTGCCGGCTGCTCCTGGCCCGGGTCCGTTACGGACGGGCGCTCGACGACCGCGGCGACGAGTTCGCGGCGGCCCTCGGTGAACGGTACGACCACGGCCTGCGCCACCGCCGGATGCGCCTGCAGGCAGGCTTCGATCTCCCCCAGCTCCACCCGGAATCCGTTGATCTTCACCTGGTGGTCGAGGCGCCCCAGGAACTCCAGGTTGCCGTCGGGCCAGTAGCGGCCGAGGTCTCCGGTGCGGTACCAGCGCTCGCCGTCCCGCTGCGGGAAGCGGGCGGCGGTCAGCTCCGGGTCGCCGCGGTAGCCGAGGGCGACGCCGGTGCCGCCGATCCAGAGTTCACCGGGCACCCAGTCGGGGCAGTCGCGGCCGCGGCCGTCCACCACCCGGAACTTCTGGTTGCGCAGGGGCTTCCCGTACGGGATCGACCGCCAGCCGTCCGGCACCCCGGCGACCTCGTACGCGTTGGACCAGATGGCGGCCTCGGTGGCGCCGCCGAGTGCGATCAGCCGGCACCGGCCGTCCGAGGACCGGTCCAGCCTGCCGGGCAGGTCGAGGCCGATCCAGTCGCCGGACAGCAGGGCCAGGCGCAGGGCGGCGGGGAAGGGCTCTTCGCCGGACGAGGTCAGCGCCATGTCCAGCAGGGCCGGGACGGTGTTCCAGACGGTCACCGCGTGCCGCCGGCACAGGTCCAGCCACTCGGCGGCGTCGCGCCGGCCCGACTCCGCCACCAGGACGGCAGCCCCGCCCGCGCCGAGGAAGCCGAAGACGTCCCAGACCGAGAGGTCGAAGTCCAGTGCGGACACCGCCAGGACCCGGTCGTCCGCTCCGATGCCGAAGCGCTCGTTGACGTCCTCGACGGTGTTGACCGCGGCCCGGTGGCTGAGCTCCACGCCCTTGGGCAGACCGGTGGAACCCGAGGTGAAGATCACGTAGGCGGGGTCGTCGGGGTCGGCGAGCACGGGTGCGTGCAGCGGCGGGCCCTTCATGACCGTGTCGATGTCCAGGACCTCGACACCGGTGCCGGCGGGTTCCAGGAGGCCGGTGCCGTCGAGGACCAGCCGGGCGCCGCTGAGTTCGAGGATGCGGCTGCGCCGCTCGGCGGGCTGGTCCACCCCGATCGGGACGTACGCGGCGCCGGCGGCGAGCACGCCGAGTACGGCCGCGATCTGCCCGGCGCCCTTCGGGGCGGTCACGGCGACGTACGCGCCGCGGCCGACCCCGCGCCGGGCCAGGGCGCCCGCGACGGCCAGGGCGCGCCGGGCCAGCTCGTCGTGCGCCATCGCCCCGTCGTCGCCCCACAGCAGGGCCGGCCGGCCGGCACGCTCGTCGGCCCGCTCGAAGAACTCCGTGTGCAGGAGGTTCCCGGTCAGCGCGCGGGCCGAGGAGTTGACCGTGCGCCGGCGCTCCAGCTGCTCCCCGGGCAGGGGGATGGCGGGGAGCGCGGTGTCCCAGTCGCCGGAGAGCAGACCGCGGACCAGGGCCTCGTAGGCGGCCAGCATGGTGTCGAGCACACCGTCGGGGAAGAGTGCGTCCACGGCGTCCCACACCAGCAGCACGCCGCCGTCGCGGTTGCGGTAGACCTGGTGGTCGAGCCAGATCTGCGGGGTCTGGGAGAGCATCCAGGCCGGCTCGCCGAAGCGGGCGGCGAAGCCGTCCGGCACGAGCGGTGCCGACAGGTCGCAGGCGAACACGACCGGCGCGGTGCGGGGGGTGTCCAGGTCGCTGCGGACGAAGTCGCGGAGCACGTCGACGCCGGAGTAGGCGGCGTGGCCGATGTCCTCGTGCATCTGCTTCTGCACGGCGCGGGCGCAGTCGGTGAAGCTGTCGCCGGACAGGTCGACTTCGAGGAGCACCAGTCCGGTGAAGTCGGCGACGATCCGGTCGATCTGGGGGTGCGCGTCGAGGTCGCGGTCGAACAGCGGAAGGTTGAGGAGGAAGCGGTCCTCCCCGCTCCACCGGCCGAGGACCAGGGCGAAGGCGGTGGCCAGGACCACCGAGGGCGTCAGGCCCGCCTCGCCGGCCCGGCGCTCGATGACCGCCCATTCCTCCGGGGTGAGCCCGCAGGAGCGGCGGGTGAACCGGGGCGGGGTCACCGCGGTGGGGTCGGCCGCCAGCGGGAGCTTGGGGCCGCCGGGCAGCGTGGGGATCCTGCCCTGCCAGTAGGCGCGGGCCCGTTCGCGTTCCGCGCCGCGGACCACGTCCTGGTCCGCGAGGTAGCGGGCGAAGGTGGGGGCGAGGGCTTCGAGGGCGCCGGGGTCGTCGTAGAGGGCGGCGAGGTCGGCGAGCAGCACCCGGATGCTGGCGAGGTCGGATGCCAGGAGGTCGACGTTGAAGTGGAGGCGGTCCCGGCCCCCGGGGAGCAGGGTCACCTGGACGTCGATGACCTCGCCGCGGTGGACCTCCATGCGCCGGTGGGACAGCCGGTCGCGGAGCGCCGCGGCCCGCTCGGCCGCCTGCTCGGCGGGGAGTGCGCGGTGGTCGTGGACGGTCACGCCCGGCCAGGGCGATACGGGCAGCACGCGCTGGGTGGCGTCGTCGGCGAACGCGACGCGCAGCATGGGGTGCCGGTCGATGAGGGCGCGGACGGCCCGCTCCAGGCGCTCGGGGTCGACCTGCTCGGCGTCGAACTCCAGATAGGCGTGACAGCTGACGCCGCCGAGGGGCTGGTCGTCGGCCCGGCCGATCAGGTACGCCTGCTGCACCGGGGTGAGCGGGAAGGGCAGGTCCGGACGGCCGGCGGGGTCCGCCGGGGTGCCGCCCGTCCCCGGCTCCGGTCCGGTGGCCGGTGCCGCGACCTCGGCCGCACCCGCGTCCGGTGCCGCTCCCGTGCCGGTCCCGGTGCCGGGCGCGAGCAGGCCGAACCAGGCGGACAGCCTCGGGTCCTCGGACAGCTGGGCGAAGGTGACGTCGGAGCCGGCCCGGGAGAGCCGGTTCGCCAGTCGCATCATCTCCAGTGACTGCAGACCGAGTTCGAAGAGGTTGCCGTCATCGTCCGCCTCGGTCAGTTCGATGCCCAGCAGGTCGGACACCGCGCCCCGGAGGGCGTCCCGGTGCATGCCGGTGTTCGTTGACATTCCCAAGCTCCCTTGCACGCTTCCGGATTCAGTCCTGCTTGCCCTGCGCCACGAACTCCGCCAGCTCGGCCAGGGTCCCGGCAGCGAACATCGCGCGCATCGGCACGGTCACCCCGAGCTCCTTGCGGATCCGGCCCGCCAGCTTGGCGACGAGCACCGAATGGCCGCCCAGGTCGAAGAAGTTGTCCTGCGGGGTCACCTCGGCCACCTGCAGCGTCTCGGCGGCCATCCGGCACAGGATCCGCTCGGTGGATCCGGCCCCGTCCACGCCGTCGCCCGCTGCCCCCGCCTCGCCCGCGCCGGTGTCGCCCTCGCCGGACGCGGCGTACGGTGCGGGCTCGGTGCGCCGTGCCCGGTCCGCCAGTGCCTGCCGGTCGACCTTGCCGTTCGGCATCGTCGGGAACCGCTCGGGCATCTCGATCCGCGACGGGACCATGTGCTCGGGAAGGGCGAGGCGGGCGTGGGCGCGGAGCTCCGCCTCGGACACGTCCTGGCGGGCCGAGGTCTTGACGTAGGCGACGATGTACTGGGTGGCGACCTCCTCGCCGCCGACGGCGGCGACCACGATCTCCACGGCCGGGTGGCTTTCGAGCCGGGCCTCGATCTCCCCGAGTTCGATGCGGAACCCGCGGACCTTGACCTGCCCGTCGATCCGGCCGGTGAAGTAGAGCTGGCCGTCGGCCCCGTGCCGGCCGCGGTCGCCCGACCGGTACATGCGGCTCCCGGGCGGACCGTAGGGGTCGGCGACGAACTTGCTCGCGGTCAGCCCCGGCCGGTTGAGGTAGCCGCGGGCCACTCCGCTGCCCGCCAGGAACAGTTCGCCCTCGCCTCCGTCGCTCAGGTCCCGCAGGTGGTCGTCGAGGACGTACACGGCACCGCCGTCCCACGGCGTCCCCACGGTCACCTCGTCCTGGACGCCCTGGACCGGGCCGCCGATCGAGGCGCCCACGGTCACCTCGGTCGGACCGTAGGCGTTGTAGAGGCGCCGCCCCTTCGACCACTCCTCGGCCAGCGACCGGGTGCAGACGTCGCCGGTGGAGGTGATCGTTCCGCCGGCCAGCAGGCCCTCGCTGTCGGTGATGCCCAGCGCCACGGGCGGCAGGACCGCGTGGTTGACCTCGTGCTTCAGCATGGTCTCGCGCAGTGACTCCCCCGGCATCAGGTCGTCCTGGCCGGCCATCACCAGGGTCGCGCCGTTCAGCAGGGCGAGGGCGAAGTCCCAGAACCAGGCGTCGAAGCTGAAGGAGGCCCACTGCAGGACGCGGTCGCCGCGGCCGGTCGCGTACAGCCGCTGCTGGGTGGAGACCAGGTCGGCCACACCGGTGTGGCTGACGGCGACGCCCTTGGGGACGCCGGTCGAGCCGGAAGTGTAGATGACGTACATCAGGTGGGCGGGCAGCAGCGGTGCCCTGCGCTCGCCGTCGGCGACGTTCTCGCCGCGCTCCCGCGCGCACGCGTCCTCGAAGGACGGGTCGTCGAGGACCACTTCGGTGACGTCCAGTCCCAGCGAGGACACGCTCTCGGTGCGCAGCAGCAGGACCGGGCGCGCGTCCACGACCATGTGGGCCAGCCGGTCGGCCGGATACGCCGGGTCCAGCGGGAGGTAGGCACCGCCCGCCTTGAGCACGGCGAGCACGGCGACGATCAGGCGCGTCGACCGCGGGACGGCGACGGCGACCAGGGTGTCGGGGCCGACGCCGGCCGCGACGAGCCGTCTGGCCAGTCGGTTGGCGCTCGCGTTCAACTCGGCGTAATCGACGACGGTATCCCCGAAAACAACCGACGGAGCATCACCCGATCCGGCAACCACGGACTCGAATAGGTCCGAAACAGTCTTCAACTCCGCTCCGCCTCCTGCGCACAGTGCCGACACGGCCATCAGCCATGGACGATGTCACGGAGCTCTGCCGGGCGACCGCGCCGTGAAAGAACTCTTTCCCCGGATGCACGCGGGGCCTCCGGTCCGTCCATGATGGGCCGGTGCCCGGGCCCGTACCCGTTCGGCTTCGTCACGGTGAGAGGGAATCGAAGTGACCGGTGAACTGAAGTATCAGAACTACCTCGAATTGGATACTTTGCTGTCCCTCCAGAAGCCCCGTGCGGCCGCATCCCCGGGCCTGAAGTCGGCCGTGTTATCGGAGCAGTTCTTCATCATCGCGCACCAGGCCAGCGAACTCTGGCTGCGCCAGATCATCGCCGATCTGGAAGCGGCCATCGACGCGTTCACGACGAGCGACGACACGTCCCAGGCGGAATGGGTCGTCGACCTGCTGCAGCGGGCCGGCGAACTGGTGCGCGTCCTGCACACCCAGCTGACCGCGCTCGACCGGCTGCCGCTGGGTGACTTCGCCGTCTTCCGGCAATTGCTGGGGACGGCGAGCGGTGCCCAGTCGGAGCAGTTCCGCCGGCTGGCCAGGCTCATCGGGAACGCCGAGCAGGACGGTCCGCTCTACGAATCGTTCGCCGCCTGGGTGGCGCGGTCGGGGCACACCGTGTCCGACATCGCCCGGCGCGGCATCGGCGCGGACGTCTACTACCGCATCATCGAGGCCCTGCTGGACATCGGCAACGGGTACTGGCGCTGGCAGGTCAGCCACATCAGTCTGATCACGCGGATCATGGGCAACCATGCCGGTACGGGCGGCACCTCGGGGGCCGATCACCTGGTGAACCACTGCACGCTGCCCTTCGCGGAGCTGCGCGAGCTGCGGAGCAAGGCGCACATCGGGCTGAGCGTGGCGTCGACCTGACGGTCAGACGGGTTCGAGGACGAAACCGCGCCCCCAGACGTTGCGCACCGCGAGACCGACGAGCTGGAGGCGCCGGCGCAGCCGCATGACGTGCAGGTCCAGTGCGTTGCTGGACGAGCTGGCACCGGAGCTCTCGAGGATCTCCCTCAGTTCGGTGCGGTAGACGATCTCCCCGTATTCGGCGACCAGCGGTGCCAGCATCTCGCACTGCGTCAGGGAGACCGTGACGGAGGAGTCCTTGAAGTAGAGGATCCCCGACGGGTCGAGTACGGGCTTCGACTTGAGAACGGCCCGGTCCGCCAGTTGACGGAGACGGGCCTGGAGGTCTTCGCGGACGATCGGGGGGCGCACCCAGTCCTCGTGGAGGCTGAGGCGCTCCGGCGGAGCCGCTCCGTGCTCGACCACGAGGAGACAGAGCTGTCCGCGGACCTTGCACTGTTCGCGAATACTGCTTTCGGCGGGCCAGCGGACGAATGTGACCCGGTTTTTCACATCTGCCTTCACTGGTTCCCCCGACAGTGCCCGGACATGGCATCCTTCAAGCTCTTCGGACGCATGTCGGTCCAGGTTCGCTCGATGTATTCGATGGCATTGTCCCGGGATTCCGGCCCGTAGGCGACGGACCATCCGTCGGGCACTGCCACGTCCTGCGGCCAGAGCGAGTACTGCTCTTCATCGTTACGCAGCGCGAAATAGTGCCGGCTGTCGTCCTCGAACGGATCGGACATGCTCACATTCCCCTCATCGGGCAGAAAGGCCGCTGCTTTGCAAGTCGATTTCCCATGGCCCGGGCCGGGCCCGGGAACACGGCCGACGTTACCAGTCCGAGATAACGGCAGACAGATTCACTCCACACCCGAAGCCGTGCGTTCTGCATATTGACAAGGCGCCGCCGGACCCTACTGACGGGACCGGTGGCGCCGCCGGCTGAACGGGACGGCCGGATTCCGTGACGCGTGCGGGCGCGGGCGGGGCCGCGGAAAGGAACCGGCAAGAGTTCCCCGGCCGCCGCGGGGGCCCTGCCACGATCGGACAATGACTTCCCGTGTCCGTTCCCTGGATCTCACCGATCCCGTCACGTTCGTCGAGAACGACGTCCACGACTTCTGGCGGGACGTACGTGCCGAACGTCCCGTCCACTGGCACGAGCCCACCGGCGGAAACCCCGGATTCTGGGTGGTTTCCCGATATGACGACATCCAGTCCCTTTACCTCGACGCCGCCCTGACGTCCGTCCGGGGAAACGTCCTCGACGTCGTGCTGCGCGGCGACGACTCCGCCGGCGGGAGCATGCTGGCGGTCACCGACGGCCCGCGTCACCGCCGGCTGCGGAACCTCATGTTCAGCGCCTTCACACCGCGGGTGCTCGGCGAGGTCGTGGAGAAGGTCGGCCGGCGCGCGCACGACCTGGTGTCGGCGGCCGTCGGGGCGGACCCGTTCGACTTCGCCGCCGAAGTCGCCGAGAAGATTCCGATGAACACGATCTGCGACCTCCTCTCCATTCCTCCGGCGGACCGGAAGGACCTGCTGGAATGGAGCAAGACGGCGCTTTCGTCGGGTCATGCGGAGGGCACCGAGCTCGACGCGCTGAGCGCCCGCAACGAGATCGTGCTGTATTTCATGGATCTGGCCCAGGAGCGGCGCGACCGCCCGGGCGACGACGTCATCAGCATGCTGGCCACCGCCGAGGTGGAGGACCGTCCGCTCACCGTCGAGGAAATCGCCGTCAACTGCTACAGCCTCATCCTCGGCGGCGACGAGACCTCCAGGCTCTCGGCCATCTGCGCCGTACTGGAGCTCATCCGGAACCCCGGCCAGTGGGACGAACTGCGGACCGGCGGGGTGTCGCACGAGTCGGCGGTGGAGGAGATCATCCGCTGGGCCACCCCGGGGATGCACCTGGCCCGGACCGCCGTCGCGGACCTGGAGGTCGGCGGGCACACGGTCCGCCGGGGCGACATCGTCACGCTGTGGAACATCTCCGCCAACAACGACGAGTCGGTCTTCGAGGACCCGCGGCGGTTCACCCTGTCCCGCTCCCCCAACCGGCACCTCTCCTTCGGCCACGGACCGCACTACTGCCTGGGCGCCTTCCTGGGCCGGGCCGAACTCCGGTCGCTGCTGGAGGCGTTGGTGACCCATGTGGCGCGGATGGAGCTCTGCGGGACGCCCCGTCCCATCTACTCCAACTTCCTCAACGGGTACGAGAGCCTGCCGGTGCGCTTCGAAGGACGCTGAAGACACGGCCGCGGGGCAGCGGCCGCCGTCCGGCGGCCCCTCCTCAAGGGCGACCGCGAGCTGATCGGCCGGGTCGTGGAGCGGGTCAAGGAGCGGGAGCTCCAGGGCTACACCTACGAGGCCGCCGACGCCTCCT